>JBFXAN010000068.1:0-32657 GCA_050184225.1 Dehalococcoidia bacterium
CCCCCCCCCCCCCCCCCCCCCCCCCCCCCCCCCCCCCCCCCCCGGGGGGGGGGGAGGGGCCGGGGGAGGGGTCGCTCAGAGTATAGCTGCCATGCTTCCCAATCTGCGCTATCCTGACCGGCACAGAACGGCGTCGAGCGATCATGGGAGGCAGGCCATGGTGATGAAGCAGGCGGCGGTGAACTGGCGGGAGCAGACCAGCGACCGGCTGATGCCGGCCCACGAGGCGATGCAGGTTGTCAAGTCGGGCGATACGGTCTGGCTGGGCGGTCTGGGGACGATGCCGATCGCACTCTGCGCCGCGCTGGCGGAGCGGGCGGACGAGCTTTCCGATGTGACGATCGATACCTTCCTCACGCCGTTCAACTGGGACAGGCCGGAACTGCTCCAGAGTTTCCGCATCCGTACCTGCTATGCGGGACCGTTGGAGCGAAAGGCGGCGCAGGAGGGTCGCTTCGATTTTGTGCCACTGGCGGGCTTCCGAGAGGGATCGATGCCAACCGGCTACGACCGCGACTACGATGTCGCCTGCATCCCGATCTCGCCACCGGACGAGGACGGGTTTTGCTCCTTCGGCGCGTCCGTCTTCTTTGGCCCGACGATCGCCGCGCATACAAAGGTACTCGTCGGGGAGATCCACCCGGAGTACATCCGCACCGGCGGCCAGAACGCGATCCACATCTCCCGGTTCACACGTCTGGCCGAGTTCGCCGGCGTCGCGCCGCCGGCCCCAATTCCGCCGCGTTCCGACGAGACGATCTACGCGGCCGAAGTAATCTGCACGCTCACGGCCGCTGAGTTGATCCCCGACCGCTCGACCGTCCAGATCGGCATCGGCGATGTCTCCGCCGCCCTCGCGCTCTACCTCACCGACAAGCACGACCTCGGGATCCACACCGAACTGCTGCCCGGCGGCATCGTTGATCTGGTCGACCGGGGTGTGGTCACCGGCCGCTACAAGGAGGTGCATCCGGGGAAGGTCGTCGCCAGCCTGACGGCGCAGCTTTCCCAGGAGGAACTTGACCGAATCAACGGCAATCCTGCCTTCGAGCTGTACGACTTCAACCACACCGACGACATGCGCGTGCTGCTTCAGTTCGAGCGGTTCGTCGCGATCAACAACGCGCTGTTTGTCGACCTGACCGGTAACGTCTGCTCGGAAACCTGGGGCGCCTTGCCCTATACCGGCTCCGGTGGACAGCCGACCTTCGCCTACGCCGCCCACGTCACCAACCGCCATTCGATCATCGTCTTGCCGTCGTCGCAATTGGTGAACAATGAGCGCCAGCCACGGATCATGGCGATGCTGCCCGAAGGCTCGACCGCCACGACGCATCGCGCCTACGTCGATTACGTGGTCACGGAGCAGGGCGTGGCGACCCTCAGCGGCAAATCGATCCGCGAGCGCATCGCCGAACTGATCAGCGTCGCCCACCCCGACTTCCGCGCCGACCTGCGACGGGAGGCGGCGAGGGTTCACAACATCACCGTCTGACCGGCAGCAACAAGGGAGCACGGGCGCACCGGCGATCGGCGGGCGCCGCGCTCCTCTCATCCAGCGCGGTGGTCGCGGCACTACTCCCGTCCGAGCGTCTCCCGCATCATCACCGCCAGGTCGCGCAGCGCCCGCTCGCCATCCCCGATGAAGGTCGAGCCGTGCATCGCCGCCAGCGTGTGCGGCTTGAGGTCGGCCAAGCCTTGAAGGATGGCATCGGTGTTCGGTGAGTACGGCATATAGTTGGCGAGCGGACCGGCGTTGTAATCGACCAGCGTCTGCCGGGCGGCGTCGACGACATCGGACTCGGTGATCGCCTGGATGTCGCCGTTCTGATGGAAGAGGTCGGAACAGAACAGCGTGCCGTGGCGCTCCTCGAAGAGCAGTCCGGCGTCCCAGCAGTGCGGGACATGCGGCGTCTGGCGGAAGCGATAGCGGAATCGGCCGGTGTCGATCACTTCGTCGTGCTGCATCGGCCGGGCGGGGCGGATAGCGAAGTCGTTGACGTTCACGATCGCGCCGACGAAGCTACAGATGGCCTCGGCGTTGGGCGCAAGTTGGAGCCATTCGTTGAGCGAGCCGCACTCATCCGCTTCGTAATGACTGAAGCCGATGTAGCGGATCGTCGTCGGGTCGACGAGCGACGCGACGGCGTCGCGCACCACCGGGAAGAGCTGCTTCTGTCCGGTGTGGAACAGTAGCGGCGCTTCATCGCGGACGAGGAATTGGTTGAACTGAAGCCCACCCTGCGGGTCAAAGGTAGAGATCCGAAAGCAGTCGGGGGCGATCTCGGTGATGGTCGTCACGATGGTTCCTCCGCGGGCCGGCGGGCATGCCGGCTGGAATATGAGTGAACACTGGTGTATAGTGATCACAGCTCCAGCATGCCGCCTCCGTGGCATGTTGTCGGTATCATCGATCACAGATGTTCACTGAAAGTGTGTGATGTCACGCTCGTACGAACTGAAGCAACGCGCGCAGCGGATGGACGAGACCAAACGCCGGATCGCGGCGGCCACCTGGGAGCTGCATCGGACGGTCGGACCGGCCGAGACGACGATCAGCGCCATCGCCGAGCGCGCCGGCGTCCAGCGCTTGACCGTCTACCGGCACTTTCCCGACGAGATATCACTCTTCCGGGCGTGCGGCCAGCATGAGCTGTCCGTGAACCCACTGCCCGACCCGGAGCGTTGGGTAGCGATCGCCGATCCGGCCGAGCGACTGCGGACCGCACTCGCCGAGCTGTACGCCCACTACCGCCGGTCAGAGACAATGACAGCGAACCTGCTCCGCGACGTGCCACGGATGCCCGCGCTTGAAGAGGTGTTCAATGAGAACATCCCACCGTTCTTCGAGGAGGCGACACGCAACTTGCTCTCGGCCTGGAGCGCGGCACGGGGTCAGGACCGGCTGCGGACCGCCGCGCTCGGCCATGCGCTCGACTTCAACACCTGGCGGTCCCTTGCGCGCGTGCAGGGGTTGGCGGACGATGCGGCGGTAACGTTGATGGTGGCGCTCGTCTGCTGCGCGGCCGCCACCGATGCGTGATCACCCGAACCACGGAGACGAGCGGCAGATTCGCACCCCGGCCTCGGTTCACTGAAGCGGTCCTAGCCGTCGGAGCGGAAGACATAGACGGCCCAGCCAAGCGTGTCGCGTCCCCATCGCAGGTATACGTCGCGGGCGGCACGCTGGCGGCGAACGATCTCCCCGGCGTCCGGGTCGTCGGGGTGCGCCGCCGCGTACCGCTCCGCTGCACGCCACTGGAGCGCCTCGTAGCGGTCCCAATCGTCCTCACTGCTGACGAGCGTGTAGAGCAGAACAAGTCCTTCTTCGATACCGGTCGCCACGTTCCCGGCGTGCGTGGCAAACATGTTCGCCTCGATGCCACTCGCCGCCACGTATGCCGGGTCCGGTGGCGCGCGCCAGTAGGGTTCGCCGGCCACAACCAGCCCACCCGTCCGAACGAAGCGACTGAGCGCCCGCAGCGTGTCGCGATGACCGCCGAAGGTCCAGCTGGCTCCGATGCACATCGCCAGGTCGTATGTGCCGGGCGGTGCCCCGAACGTGCCGCCGTCCTGCGCGTGAAAGGCGAGCGCGGCATCGGGCACCCGCGTCCGCGCCCTCTCCCGGGCATCGCGCACGCAGTACGGCGACAGATCGACGCCATCACCTTCGACCCCATAACGCTCCGCCAACCGCAGCAACAACTCGGCCTTGCCGCAGGCGATATCGAGCACACGCGCCCCACGCGACAGATCCACAAGCGACACCAGCTCATCCAGCTTGGCGAGACTGAGCGGATTGCAGACGACGTGATCGCGGTGGCAAATGTCGAAGAACTTCCAACGGTCCATGCAGCGTCCTTTGCTCGGTCGAGTACCAGCAATACCTCACTACGGCGGTACCCAGACTCCGAGTCTAGTCGAATCATCTGGAGTAGACGACGCGGCCCTGCACGATCGTTGCCTGGATGTGCAGCGATTCATCCAACAAGACAAGGTCTGCATCCATGCCCGGTGCAATGGCGCCGGTGCGATCGTCGATACCCATCGCCCGCGCGGCGTTGCCCGCGGCGATCGCGGCGAGGTCGACCAGTGTGCCGCCGAACAGGTCTGCCGCAATTCGCAGGCCGCGGTCGAACGGCGACACGCTGCCGGCAAGGGTGCCATCGGCAAGGCGGCAGGCGCCATCCCGCACGACCACATCGCGGCCGTTGAACTCATACGCGCCGTCCGGCAGGCCGGTCATCGGCGCGCTGTCAGTGATCAGCGCGATGCCGCGCGGACCGCGTGCCCGCCACAGAACGAGGGCCGTTGCCGGGTGAACGTGGACGCCGTCGAGGATCAACTCCGCGAGCAGGTCGTCAGTTGTCATCGTCGCACCGACGAGACCCGGCTCGCGCTGCTCAAGCTGCGACATCGCGTTGAACGTGTGGGTCGTGATCGTCGCGCCCGCCGCGACCGCCGCGCGCGCCTGATCGTAGGTCGCGTTGCTGTGACCGACGGAGACGGTAGTGCCGGCGTTGCGCGCAGCACAGACGAACTCGATCGCCCCAGGCAACTCCGGCGCGACGTTGACCCGGCGGATCGTTTGCCCCGATGCGTCGATCAACGCCTGCAACTCCTCCACGTGTGGGGAACGCAGATATTCCGGATTCCACATCCCCTTCTTTTCGACGCTGATATACGGCCCTTCCATGAAGATACCGGCCAGCCGCGCTCCGCCGGTGTCCGTCTCCACCACCTCGGCCACAGTCGCGACGGCCGCCACGATCGCCGCGCTCGACCCACCCGCGCCCAGAGCCGCGTAGCAGGTCGTGACGCCGGACGTTGCTACCCGGCGGACGGCCTCCCGCGCATCATCCTGACCCCGGTGGAAACCGTGACCGCCGTAGCCATGCATGTGCAGGTCGATGAAGCCGGGCATCAACACATCGCCCGATAGTGTCGCGTCGCCCGTTGACCGTCCGTCGGCATGCTCGACCGCGGCGATCGTGCCATCCTCGATACGAACCACGCCCGGCTCGATCACACCGCCCGGCGTAACCACCCGCGCCGCCCGGATGACTATTGGCCGACCATCTGCGGCCCGGCTACAGGAGCGCATCCCGCACCGCGCGGAAACGTTCGATCGCCCGATCGATAAACACGCCGGACGAACCCCAAGCGTCGTGCGGATCGAGCAGCCGGTCGAGCTCGTCGGGTTCCAACGTACCAAGTGCAACGACGTGTTCGCGGAGCACGTCCGGGAACGATCGCCCCATGGAGGTGGCGATCCCGCTCGCTTCTGTAATCATCCGCTGTGCAGCACCGCGACCGAGCCGCTGCGTGAGGACGGCGCTCAGCGCCTCACTGAGGATGCGGCCGTTCGTCAACTCGGCCACCACTTCCATCTGCTCGGCGTCGACATGCAGCGTCGATACCGCGTCGGTGACGCGCTGGAGCGCGGCGGCGGTAGCGCCGAACGCCCGCGGCACGGCATCCCATTCCACCTGCCAGCCGCCGGCCGCCCGTTCGTGCTCCTGGGCCATCGCGCCGAGCACGACCGGGACCATGCCGATCGCGTGTGCGGCGGCCGTCCGCGCCAGCGTCGCGTCGATCGGGTTCTGCTTGTGCGGCATGGCGGAGGATGTCCCTTTCTCACCCTCGGCAACGGCTCCGACCTCAGCAACCTCGGTCTGACTGAGCAGGATGAGATCGGTCGCGATTTTCGACATCGACCCCGACAGCACGCCGAGGGCGCAGACGATCTCGGCAATGCCGTCGCGGCGCGTGTGCCAGGGCAGGTCCGGTTCGGCAAGCCCAAGTTCCTGGGCGAAGAGGCGCGCGACGCGGGCGCCGTCTGAACCGAGCGCCCCGAGCGTACCTCCGGCTCCTCCGCACTGGGCGACCAGGTGGGTGCGACGCAGGTCACCCAGCCGTTCCTGGTGATGCATCGCCGACGCGAGCCATTGCGCCGCCTTCAAGCCGAACGGCATCGGCACAGCATGTTGGCCCAGGGTGCGGGCGACGGTCTTGGTTTCCCGGTGGCGCGTCGCGAGGTCTGCGCATCGATCGCTGAGCCGAATGAGCTGACCCACCAGCAGGTCGAGCGCATCGCGCATCTGCAGCATCAGACCGGTATCGACGATGTCCTGGCTGGTCGCCCCCAGGTGCACATAATTCGCCGCGTCGCCCTCGACCCGCGCGCCGAGCATCCGCACCAGGGGGACGATGGGCGTGCCGGCGAACGCCCCCTGCTCCGCGATCGCGTCCGCATCGAACAACTCGGCGCGGCAGGCGGCTGCGATCGGTCCGGCCGTGCCGGGCGGGATCACGCCGGCGGCTTCCTCCGCACGAGCTAGCGCCGCCTCCGCGTCGAGCATGCGTTGAAGCCATGCGGTGTCAGAGAAGACCGCATGCATGTCGGGCGTGCTCAGCAACACATCCGCGAGCCGGCTCATGCGTCTACCTCGAGCTAGGGGTCATCCCCACCTTTGTCATCCTGAGCGACAGCGAAGGATCTCGGTGGGGAGACTGCGTCCGAGATCCTTCACTGTCGCTCAGGATGACAAAGCAGGGCGTCCATCTCAAACGCGCTCACACATCGAAGAAGACGGTTTCGGCCTCACCCTGAAGGATGATATCGAAGCGGTACACCGGCTGTCCGGTGGATTGGCGGCGGGCCGCCAGCAGCGTCGGGCGGCGCGCGGCGGGAACTCGACGAAGCACGGGATCATCGCGTGTCGCCGGGTCGTCGCCGAAATAGAGCCGGGTGATCGCGTGATTGAGCAATCCGCGTGCAAAGATCGTGACGACGATGTGCGGCGCCTGGAACCCGCCGCCATCGAAGGGGACGCGGCCGGGTTTCACCGTCTCGAACCAGTAGCTTCCGTCTTCATCCGTGCCCGACCGGCCGAAACCGGTGAACGCGGGGTCGAGAGGAGCGGCACCGTTGTCGGCAGGGTGGTGATAGCGGCCGTGGGCGTTCGCCTGCCAGATCTCGACGAGCGCATCGGTCACCGGCAGGCCATCGCCGTCGAGCACGCGGCCCTCGATCCGGATGCGCTCGCCGGCGGTGTCAGGCTGTACCAACACGTTGCGCCGCGCGTCCTCTCGCAGCAGCGACGGCGAGTAGAATGGTCCGATCGTCTGCGATGTGGTCAATCGATGCGCGTTCACGGCGCCTCCCGCGGCGGCTCGAATGGGGTTGCCCTCGCGCCCCGCAGGCTGATATTCCAGCGATAGCCGAGCGCCCACTCCGGTTCGGTCACCGCGTGGTCATACGTAGCGACCAGGCGCTCCCGCGCCGCGTCCGCCGGCACCGCATTCAGGATCGGATCGAGGCTCAGCAGCGGGTCGTCGGGAAAGTACATCTGCGTAACCAACCGGGAAACGGTCGCCGGGCCGAACACGGAGAAGTGGATGTGCGCGGGCCGCCAGGCATTCGGGTGATTCTTCCAAGGGTAGGCGCCGGGACGAACCGTCACGAAGCGATAGACGCCCGCTTCATTTGTCAGGCAACGGCCCATGCCGAGGAAGTTCGGGTCGAGCGGACCGGGCCACTGGTCCTGCTTGTGGAGATAGCGGCCGGCTGCGTTCGCCTGCCAGATCTCCAGCAGTGTTTTTGGAACCGGCCGGCCGCGGTCGTCGAGTACCTGACCGGTGACGATGATTCGCTGACCGATCGCCTCGCCACCGGTGCCGGCATTCGTCGTCAGGTCGGCATCGTCGGGCGTGATCGCGCTGATCGCGGGGCCGGGACCGGTCAACTCCGACAGAGTCAGCGGCAGATCGACGAGCGGCAGCGATGGCGCCCGGCGGCGCGTGGACTGGTACACCTCGTACAGATACGGCGGGAAGACCTCGCGATCGCCTCGGACGATCGCGCCGATCGTGGTCGTGGTCATGCGCTTCCCTGACCTCCCCTCATCCGGCCGGCCGGCGTGACGTGCACGGTCGAGAGCCGCCGGTCAGATGATACCGCGCTGCGACAAACGCCCGCGCTCTGACTCGTCCAGACCGAGGGTCTCGTACACCTCGATATTGTCTTCGCCCAGCAGCGGCGCCCGCCGCCGGATACGCCATGGTGAGGCGGGCGAGACGAACGGCGCACCGGCGTAGGATACCGGCCGGCCGATCTCCGGATGATCGACCGCGACGATCGCGCCGCGGGCGGCGGCGTGTGGGTCGTCCAGCCAATCTTCGGGCGACAGCACGACGCCCCAGGTCAGGCCAAGCCCCTGGCCAAGATGAAAGAGCTCGTCGGCGGTGTGCGTCGCGCAGAGCACCTCCAGCAGGTCATAGGCGCGGCTGGCGGCGTTGAACCGGTTCGCCGGGTCCATCAGCGCCGGGTCGTCCAGATCATGGTCGATCCCTTTGTCGGTCAGCGTCTGGAGCAGCGCCTTCCACGCCCGTTCCTCCCTCGGCAGACCGAGGTTGACGTACCGTCCATCGGCGCACTGATACTGCGTGCGCGCCGTGGGCTGCACCGTCGCATGACGGCCGGTCTGCCGGCGGACGACGTTTGTATTGTAATACCAGTACGTGTTGGCAAACTCGACCGTGACCGCGAGGCAGTCGTGGGCGGCAACATCGATGTGCTGGCCTTGTCCGCTCGACTCGCGATCAAAGAGCGCGGCGAGAATACCGGTGCAGGCGAAGTGCCCGGCGGTGTGGAAGCTGTGATAGGGGCCGGGCCGCACCGGTGCGAGCTCTGGCTCCTGGTGATCGTAGCCGCAGCTCTGCATCGGTCCACCGAGCGCCATCGACACCAGGTCGGTGGTATGAAGTTGGGCGTAGGGACCATCCGGCCCAAAAGGCGTGATCGTGCAGACGATCAGGCCGGGGTTGTCCACCGACAACGCCGCGTAGTCCAACCCGAGCCGGGCGGCCGCGCCGGAGGGCAGCGTTTCGAGAAAGATGTCGGCGGTGGCCAGCAGCCGGCGCAGGAGCGTGCGGCCGTCCTCGGTCTCAATGTCGAGCGTGATGCCGCGCTTGCTCGTATTGTTGTGCCAGAAGTACAGCGACCGGTCTTCCACGGGCAGCAGCGATTGGCGGGCGGCCGGCAATGCGTCCGGCGCGGCGGGCTGATCGGCAAACGGCCCCCAGGAACGCGTGACCGCACCACCCGGCGGCTCCACCTTGATCACATCGGCTCCCATGTTGGCGAGCAGGCGACCGCACCATTCGCCCAGCGGTCCGGCAAGCTCGATCGCGCGGTAGCCGGTCAGCGCCCCAGCGGGACCATCGGCGAAGGATGCAGACATAGGAACCTCTCATGACAAGCCGGGTTCGTTCCAGAATATGAGAATTCGACATCACTGGCGACGCAGCCGCCTGTGTCACCGGGTCGCGCACCGGCCGGCTCATCGCGGCACAAAGATCCATCCATGGGCGACTCCAGTGCCGCCGACATGGTGCTACGATGAAAATCCGGCGCTTTGCACGATACTGGTAACGACTGCCGGCCGGCGGGTGATCGACCACGATGCAGACCACGAGTCAGCGCAGCTACGGACGCTCGATCCTGTCGGGGATGCTCGTCGGTTTCGGCGCGCTCGTCTTCTTCCTCGGCGTGGTCGCACTCTGGGCATATGACACGGTGCTCGACGCCGATCGATTTGCCGGGACCGTGCTCCGCGCAGTTGAGCAGGAGGAGGTGAAGGCGGAGATCGGGCGGATCGTCACCGACCAGTCCATCGCCCTCCGCTCCGACCTGATCGCGGTGCGGCCGTTGCTGGAAACGGTGGTCGACAGCGTGATCGGCAGCCGTCCCTTCCGCCGCATCCTCGCCGTCGCCGCCCGCGACACCAATCGCTCCATCCTGGAAGGCCGTGAACACACAATCCTGCTCGATATTTCAGATACAACGACGCTGGTCCTCGGCGGTCTGAAGGCGTTCGATCCCAACCTGGCCGCGCGGCTGCCTCCAAGCCTGGAAGCCGGATTGATCGAGGTACGGAACCTCAGTATTCCCACGGAACTTGTCGGGCTGGCTGATGACATCAAGGAACTGGCCTTCGTCCTGCCCGTCGTCGCGCTGCTTGCCTGGGCGGGCGCGGTCGCGATATCGCCCGAACGCCGCCGCGCCGTCACCAGCATCGGCATCGCGCTGGGGTTCGGCGCGGTGCTCGCGCTGATCGCGGTCGACGTTGGCCGGCATCAGGCAGGCGCGCGGTTCGATTCGCCGGAGACGGCCCGCGCCGTCGAGGTTGTCTATCAGACGTTTACGGAATCCCTCGCATCGTGGCTGTGGCTGATCGCTGCCTTTGGTGTCGTGCTCGCGGCGGCCGCGTCGGCAACGCTCAGTCTGACCGACACGCAAACGCGGTGGGCTGGCATCCGCCGGCGGGTGACCACGATGCCGTCCTCAACCAGGGGACGGCTGGCATACGCAGGGGTTGGCATTCTGCTCGGGCTCTTCCTCCTGGTCGATCCCGGCGCCGTGCTACTCAACATCGCGCGGGCCGCCGGGTTACTCCTCCTCTACTTCGGCGGCGCCGAACTGCTCCGCCTGAGCGGACTTGCCGACGCCAGACCTCGTGGAGCGGTTGCGGCCGCGAACGGTCGCGGGCCGCACGTTCGATTCGACACACGGCCTCTCGCGGCCGGTGCGATCGCGCTGGCCGTGGTGCTCGGCGGGTTCGTCCTGTGGGAAAACCGCGACGCCTTTCGCACGGACAGCGTGGTCGAGGCAGCGGAGATCGATCGCTGCAACGGTCACGCGGAACTGTGCGACCGCACGCTGCCGGAGGTCGCCTTCGCTGCAACGCATAACTCGATGTCTGCCGCCCGCGAACCGGGCTGGTACTTCGCCTCGCACGATGGCGGTATCCTGGCCCAGTTGCAGGCCGGTATTCGCGGCTTCTTGATCGATACGCACTACGGCTTCGAGGGTCAAAGCGGCGTCGCGACCGACCTGAGCAATCCCCAGCAGCGGGCACAGATCGAATCACAACTCGATCCGGCGATGATCGACGCGGCGAACCGGCTCTCCTCTCGTCGGTCGGGCGTCAGATCGGGAACACCGCGCGAGGTCTTTCTCTGTCACGGCTTCTGCGAGCTGGGTGCGACGCGGCTCGACACGGCGCTTGGCCAGGTCTATGACTTTCTCAAGGAGAATCCGAATGAGGTGATCATCCTCTTCTTTGAGGACTATGTATCACCGGAGGATACCGAAGCTGCCTTCGTGCGCAGCCGCCTGATCGACTATGTTTACACGCACGAGCCGGATGCAGCGTGGCCAACCCTCGAAGAAATGATCCAGCGCGATCAACGAGTGCTGGTTCTGTCGGAAAAAGTCGGCGATAACCCAAAACCCGCGTGGTATCACGATGGCTTTGCGCTGGCCCAGGAGACGCCCTTCGCATTCAAACGGGCGGAAGACTTCAACTGCCTGCCGAATCGAGGCAATTCGGAAAACCCGCTGTTCGTGGTCAACCACTTTCTTGATAGGATGCCGCCGGCTCCCAGCGACAGCGCGGTCGTGAACGCCTACGCTCTCCTTCTGGCGCGGGCGCGTCAGTGTCACGACGAACGGCAGCGGGTACCCACTATCCTCGCCATCAACTTCTACGAGATCGGCGACCTCTTGCGCGTCGTCGACGCCATCAACGGCGTCGACGGCGACAACGAGGGCCGCTAAGGGAGATCATGAACCACCAAGGCGTTAGGTGTCTTGGCGCCTTGGTGGTTCATGATTCTGGATTGGGAAAAATGGAGAGGCCGGCCCAGGCGGAGGATGCAATGCCCAGACCGGCCGGTGGCTCAGGGAGGCTGCTTGGACAATCCTCCCTGAAGAGTGGACCGGCGCGATTGCGGCGTCACCCCATCGACACAACCGCTACCTGCCGCACCTGCCACTACCGCTACCGTAGGGCCTCGACCTCAATGTTCTCCTCAACAGGCCGTCACTCATTTCACTCTCTCCACTTCTCCCGTCGATCGCGGGGGCAGCGGCGTGTGCGGCAGCATCACTCCGGTGTTCCCTCGCGGGCTATCTCCGCCGCGGCCGACGCTGCCCGCAGGTTTCGGGTGAACCAGCCGGCGGCAAACATCGCCACCGCGTCGAGCGCCCCCGGCTCCTCAAAGAGATGCGTCGCACCCGGGATGACCTCCAGGAGAGAACCAGGGCCGAGACCAGCCAACGCCGCGCGGTTCACGTCGAGTACGTGGTGGTCGTTGCCACCGACGATCAGCAGGGTTGGCGCCCGGACACGTGTGAGGACATCCTTCGCAAGATCGGGCCGGCCGCCTCTCGACACGACCGCCGCCACCAGTTCCGGGCGCTCCGCTGCCGCGACCAGCGCCGCCGCCGCTCCCGTGCTCGCGCCGAACAGCCCGATCGCCGCGCCTCTGGTGCCTTCGTACTCGGTCAGCCAGTCGATCGCACCGATCACGCGGGCGGCGAGCAGGCCGATGTCAAATCGCAGCCGTGCGGTGGACCGATCGAGGCGCTCTTCTTCGGGAGTGAGCAGATCGAGCAGGAGTGTCGCAAGACCGGCTTTGTTCAGCGCCGCCGCGACCGCGCGGTTTCGGGGACTGTGCCGGCTGCTGCCGCTGCCGTGGGCGAACAACACGACGCCGGGTGGATCGACCGGCATCATCAGATCGCCGATCAGCGTTGCTCGTCCAGTCGTGATCTCGACCTGCCGCTCGTTCACCAGGGCCGTCGCTCCGCGTGCGCCATCCTCCACGTCGCGTCCGGGGATCAGACGGGATTCGCCTCGCTTGGCAATGGTCCGGCCGTCTCGGAGCTACCCTCTGCTGCCGGCGCCCGCGGCCGCCGCGCGCGATCGAGGAGATCGAGCACTTCCGCATCGGACGTCTGATCGAAGGTGCGATACCAGAACCCGACGGCGACGAAGTTGCGCGGCATCAGCACGCAGACGACATCATCGACATCCGGTCGAAGCGCCTCGGCCGTTTCCGGCGCGCAAACCGGCACTGCCAGAATGAGCCGCGACGGGTGGAGCCGTCTGAGCGCTCGGATCGCCGCCATCGCCGAGACACCGGTCGCCAGACCATCGTCGACGAGAATGACCGTGCGGCTGTTCAGGTCTGGTAGCGGACGATCGCCGCGATACTGCCGCAACCGCCGTTCCAATTCCGCCGTCTCCTCCGCCGTGATCCGGGCGATCTCCTCCCGCGGCACGTCGAGCATCGCGATCGCCGCCTCGTTCAGAATGCGCACACCCCCCTGGGCGACGGCGCCGATGCCAAGCTCCCGATGTCCCGGCGCGCCGATCTTGCGGACGAGAAATACGTCGAGCGGCGCGCCCAGATCACGCGCGATCTCATAGGCAACGGGAACGCCGCCACGCGGCAAGGCGAGCACAATCGGATTCAGTGCCCGCGTGTGCTGGAGGAGCCGGGCAAGGTGACGGCCGGCGGCCTGGCGGTCACGGAACATGCGGACGTGTTCAGATTCGGGATCGGAGCCGAAGCGGCCGCCCGCCTCAAAACGGTCCTGGGCCATGGCCGCCCTCCTCGTCGTTGCGCCGATTCGTGCTGGACACTATGTGCCCTTCTTGTGGCCTTCTTCCTTATGATGCTTCATCACGGTCCGAGCGGCGACTTCCTCTTCTCGGCCCTCGTACCGATCTTCTTTTTCAGCGGAGTCCTTGATGTGTTCGTACATCCGCTGCTCTTTTTCACTGACGCCTTTGAGATGCTTCTTGTCGGGCATCGATGGTCCTCCGTCCTCACGTCACGCGGGCGACTGCGCCGGAGCAGACACTCGGTTACCTCTCGCCGCGATGGCACTCCAACCAGATGGCTAGCCGCTTTGATGGTCGACAGTGTCTTGTACGGCGTAAACACCCAAACGAGCTATCCGAACATCGAGTGCCCGTTAGCGTGGACCGATCAGTCCGGCTAGCAGAGGTCTTCACGAAGCAATGCCGTGTTGATAGCGCTGGCCGCCCGCGCGCCTTCGCCGGCCGCGACAATCGCAAGCTGGACATCGTGCGCGATGTCGCCGGCCACATACAGGCCCGGTACGTTTGTCGTCTGCTTTTTGCCCGGCCGTACCAGGCCCCTCGTGGACAACGTGCAGCCGAGCCGCGCCACCAGGTCAGCGTGTTGCACCTGTCCGACATTGAAATACAGCGTCCGGCACTCGAGTGACTCACCCGAGGCGAACCACACGCGCTCTAGTCTTCGGTTCCGCCCATCCAATCGGACGATGCGCGCGGTGCGGATTGCGATGCCGTTGCGCGCGAGCCGTCGTCGTGAGTCGTTCGAGAGTCGAGACGGGCCGTCCGTGCAGAGGGTGAGATCACGGCTCCACTGCGTCAGTTCGAGCGCCAGCCCGAGGCCGCGCTTGCCACGGCCGTAGACGGCAAGCGGCGCATCTTTGGCCTCCCATCCGTCACAGTAAGGACAGTGATGCACCCCGTGACCGTAGAACTCCTCGATCCCTGGCACGGCCGGCAGGCGGTCGAGAACGCCGGTGGCGAGCAGCAGCGCACGCGACTGCACACGCGACCCATCGTCCAGCGCGACCTCAAACCACCGATCGCGGCGCTCGGCATCGACCACCCGCCCTGTGCGGACCTCGACCGTGTCATACCGTACGAGCTCGGCCCGGGCAATGCGCCGCAGTTCGGCCGGGTCGATGCCATCACACGTGATAAAACCGTGGAGGGAGTGCGATGCGGCGTTACGTGGCTCGCCGGAATCGAAGAGGATCACGCGCCGGCGAGCGCGACCCAGGATCAACGCCGCGCTCAGTCCGGCCGGCCCACCGCCGACGATGATCACGTCCAGCACCGGCCCATCCTCCTCATCATCGCCGGTGCGGCGATGATGCCCGTCGAGTGGTTTGACCGAACACATGCAACGGCATATCAGATCGGTGCCACGCCAACCTCACTGGAATGGGTGAGTGCGTTCCTGTTGGTATCGACTACCTTCGACTTCATCGATGCATTGGAGCCGGCTGGTCTCGGGACATGATCGATCGAATCGCCGTCGGCGGGCCGGATCTCACGATCAACAACAGCGATACCTTCATCGTCACCGACCGTGGCGGTGAGATCGCCGCGGACGTGGCTCAGGGCATCTTCGCCCAGGACACGCGGTTTGTCAGCAGCTATCGGTTCTTGGTGAACGGCCGGCGCTGGGTGTCGGTGAGTTCCGGATCGCTGTCGTATCATCATGCCCGCATCCATCTCACCAATCCTGAACTCCACGACACCGATGCGGCCTCACGCATCCCGGAGGGCACAATCGGACTGACGATTGACCGGGAGATCGATGGCGGTGTTCACGAGCAGTTCGAGCTGGTCAACTACTCGATGCGATCGATCCGGGTGCTGGTCGAGATCGATGTCCAATCAGACTTTGCCGATCTCTTCGAGGTACGCGCCGGTCACGTGCGGCGGCGCGAGGCGATCGTGACCGAGTGGGATCACCGTCGCAGCATGCTCACTACCACCTACCAGAAGGAGGACTACCTCCGCCGCTTCAGGTACCGGTTGCGGCATGCCCATCCGCCGCCGGCCTACGCCAACGGCCGGTTACAATGTCCGATCGTGCTGCCCCCTGGCGGCGTCTGGCGCGCCTGCGGGCACCTGACATTGCAGCACGGCAGCGCGGTTCGACGGGCGCCGGGTGTATGTCGCCGGCGGAACTCCGAACGCGGGCCGGAAGACCGCGTCCTGCGACGCTGGTTGGCGGACTGTCCGACGCTGCATTCCCCTGACGATGACCTGAATCGCATCTATCGCCGCTCGATCGAGGACATGGCGGCCCTGCGGCTGAACGACGAGAACCTTGGCCGCCATCTCTGGGTTCCCGCCGCCGGGGTGCCCTGGTACGTGGCATTATTTGGCCGCGACAGCCTGATCGCGTCGCTGCAGACGATGATGATCCACCCCCGTTTCGCCGAAGGGACGCTGCGCGCGCTGACCCGATATCAAGCGACGGAGCGCGATGATTGGCGGGATGCACAACCGGGCAAGATCGTACACGAGGTCCGCCACGGCGAACTGGCACATTTCAACCTGGTGCCACACGCCAGGTACTACGGCACCTGGGACGCGACGTCCCTATTCCTCGTGCTCCTCGGCGAGGCCTGGCGGTGGCTGGGCGATCGCCGGCTCGTGGAGGATCTGCTGCCGACGGCGGAGCGGTGCCTGGAATGGATCGATACCTATGGCGATCTCGACGGCGACGGCTTTCAGGAATATCAGACCTACTCGGATCAGGGTTACGAGAACATGGGATGGAAGGACGCGCACGACGCGGTCGTCTATCCGGACGGCAGCCAGGTCGCCCAGCCGAAAGCGCTCTGCGAGCTCCAGGGCTATGTCTACGCCGCCAAGAACGGCGTGGCTGATGTCTTCGATGCCCTGGGCCGGCACGATCAGGCGGCGAGACTCCGCGCACAAACGGCGGATCTCAAGCGCCGGTTTAACGACGCGTTCTGGATGGAGGAGGAGGGCTTCTACGCCTACGGGCTTGACCGGGAGAAGCGCCAGATCCGCACGATCGCCTCGAACGCGGGACACTGTCTCTGGAGTGGGATCGCTGACCCGGACAAAGCCGCCCGCGTCTGCGAACGCCTCTTCCAACCGGACATGTGGAGCGGTTGGGGCATTCGCACCCTGTCCGCCGACAATCCCGCCTTCAATCCGCTGTCGTACCAGTGTGGATCAATCTGGCCGCACGACAACGCGATCATCGCTGCCGGCCTGAAGCGATACGGATTTGACCGTGCGGCACATCAGATCGCCCGCGCGCTGTTCGATGCGGCCGCCGGCTTCGAAGGCGATCGGCTCCCCGAAGTGTTTGCCGGGTTCCAGCGCAAGGCGAACTCGTTCCCCGTGCAATACCGTGACGCCAACGTTCCCCAGGCGTGGGCGACGAGTGCGATATTCCAGCTCGTCCAGACGATGCTCGGCCTGCGGCTCGATCTGCCCAACGAAACCGTCTACCTTGACCCATCCTTGCCGGAGTGGCTCCCTCGCGTTGAGTTAACCGGGCTGCCGTTCGGCCGTGGCCGCCTCGACATCGGCGCCTGGCGGGAGGGAGATGCGGCCGTGTCGAGGTTACCCCTCGGCGCGGAGCGCGGTTCAATGTCCTAATCGAGCGCGGCATGGGCCACACCGATTCAGCGGCGTCAGCCGGCGGCTAACAACCTTTGGCAGCCGGAGCGGCCGCCGCGACCATCGCCTCGAACGCCGGTATCAACTCTTCCGACGGCACACCGATGCTCTCTGTCAAGATGACAACCTTACCGGTGCGGACCGCGGTCAGCTGCCCCTGGAGTTGCGTGTCGGCGGCGATCTCCAGCGGCAGGCGGACGTTGTATTCATTCACTTTGGCTTCATCGCCCGGCAGCGGTTCCGGATAGTCGATTGGGTATGGGCCTTCCGCGATCTGGTCCTGAAAGGCGACCGAGAGGTATTCCGGCGTCAGCCGGTCAAGCGCGCGGGCGGCGGCCGTCTCGTCGCGGAAGCGGGCCGCACGGGCCGTCATCGCGGCGCGATCGTCCGGTCCGCCACCCCACTGCGCCTCCGCCGCGCCGCACCAGCGCGGCAGGTCGCGCATTAGCCAGTGCGCACGACTCTCATGCAGCGGCAGGTTCAACGCCGCGCCGGGCGCCGTCACGATCGCCCGCGTCACTGTGTCGCGCGGCATTCCCCCGAGGCAGGCGCAGAGCAACGCGGCCGCGAGCAGGACTGCCGCGGCTGCTCCAGCGCGAGGCCCAACGCTCACACGCGGCTCAAGACCAGCGCGGCGTTGATCCCGCCGAAGCCGAATGATGTCGAAAGGACGCGGCGCGGCCGGCAAGCGCGGCCTTCGCCGGAGATGTATTCGAGGTCGCATTCCGGGTCCGGATTGACAAGATTCGTGGTCGGCGGCAGCCAGCCGTTCTTCAAGACAAGCGCGCAGATCGCGGCCTCGAACGCGCCGCTCGCGCCGAGCGCGTGTCCGTGCAAGCCCTTCGTTCCCGAAATCGGGATCTGTTCCGCCGCCGCGCCCAACGCCTTGCGGAAGACCAGCGTTTCCGTCTTGTCGTTCAGCGGCGTCGAGCTGCCGTGCGCGTTGACGTACTCAATCTCCTCCGGCGCCACACCAGCGTCATCGAGCGCCCGCGTCACCGCCCGCGCCGCCTGTTCGCCGCTGGGCAGCGGCGCGGTCATATGATGCGCGTCATTGGTCGTCGCGTAGCCGAGCACCTCACCATAAACCTGGGCGCCGCGCCGTTCTGCGCTCTCCCACGCTTCGAGGACGAGCAAGGCCGCGCCCTCGGCCATGACGAATCCATCACGCGCCGCATCGAAGGGGCGGCTGGCCTGTTCGGGGCAGCTATTGGCGGTCGACATCGCCTTGATCAGCGCGAAGGCGCCGAAGGTCAGCGGCGCGAGCGGCGCTTCCACCCCGCCGGCAATCGCCGCCGCCACTTCGCCGCCGCGAATCGCGCGGAACGCCTCGCCGATCGCCATCGCACCGGAGGCGCAGGAGTTGGCATTACCGGTCGCCGGGCCGGTGATACCGAGGTCCATGGCGACATTGCAGGCGCCCGCGCCGCTGAAGACCGCCAGCGCCAGCGCCGGGCTGACGCCGCGAAGCCCGCCGTTGAGAAAGCTGGCGTGCTGCTCCTCCGCGTAGGCGACGCCGCCGAGCGCCGAGCCGATGTAGACACCGGTCGTCTCGCGCCGGTCCGCCGTAATTTCCAGCCCCGCATCCTCCAGCGCCAGCCGCCCCGACGCCAGCGCGAATTGGGCGAAGCGGTCCAACCGTCGTGCCCGGCGGGCGTCGACGAAATCCAGCACGTCAAAGTCGTTGACCTCGGCCGCGACCTGTGAGGCGAACGGCGCTGGATCGAACCGCGTGATCCGACGCACCGCCGAGCGGCCGGCCCGTACGCCCTGCCACAGTCCCGCGCGGCCGGTGCCGATCGGCGTCACCGCACCAATCCCCGTGATCACAACCCGTCGTGGCGTCACCGCATACCTCGCTCTGCGCTCTCACCCCATTGTCAGGTGCGGCGTTGCGGCAGGGCAAACCCGGCGACGATAATCGCTGTCGATGCTTGAACCACCCAATCTCTCCGATGCCACGATCATCGCGACGGTGCACGAACGCTATGGCATTGTCGTCACCGCGCTAACCTTCCTGCCGATCGGCAATGATTCCGCGACCTGGGTCTTCCGGCTGCAGCCGGCGACGGGCGATACGCTCTTTCTCAAGCTGCGTAAGGGCGCCGCCAACGCGCCGAGCTTCATCGTCCCGCACTACCTCGCCGACCATGGTGTAACACACGTCGTCGCGGCGCTGCCGGCCCGCACCGGTGCCCTCTGGATAGATGTGGACGGCTTCGCCCTTGCGCTGTATCCCTACATCGACGGCGCGACCGGCACAGACACCGACATGACCGAGGACCATTGGATCACCTACGGCGCCGCCCTTCGCCAGGTCCACGACACCGAGCTTCCACCAGCGATCATCCGACTCCTGCAACGCGAAACCTTCATACCCGACCGTGGCGATGTGATCGCGCACCTGGACGCACTCCTCCCCACCCGCACCTTCACCGACCCATCGGAACGCGAACTGGCCGCGTTCTGGCTCGAACGGCGGGAAGCGATCCGCACCCTTGCCGACCGCGCCGCAACACTCGGTCGCCGGCTCAAGGCCACCAATCCGCCGCTGGTGCTCTGCCATGCCGACATCCACACCTGGAACCTCCTGATCGACACGGCCGACCGGCTCTGGATCGTCGACTGGGATGAGACGATGCTCGCCCCCAAAGAGCGCGACCTGATGTTTGTCGTGGGCGGCCTCAGCACCGAGTTGGTCGGACCGCGCGAGGAGGCATGGTTTTTCGCCGGCTACGGCGCGACCACCGTCGATCCGCTCGCGCTCGCGTACTATCGCTTTGCCTGGGCGATCTCAGACCTCGGCGCCTACGCCGAGGATGTGTTCCTGACACCGAACGCGAGCGCGGTAACCAAACGTGCCTCCGTGCAGGGGTTCCTCAGCTGCTTTGCGCCCGGCGCCATCGTCGCGCTCGCGCACGAGGCGAGCCGGCAGCTCACATGACCTTTGAAAGACTCAACGGTGGTACTGTATCTCACGCGGCATCCCGCGTTGGGTATGCCGCGCGGCAGACGCTCGTTGGTGTCCTTGGGATCGCTGCCAACCGATTCTTTCGCGGCGCAACGTCACTCGGTTCGGGATTCGTCATAACGAGACGGCAGAACGGTTCGTATCACTTCGAGTCCTTCACGCCCGCCTGACGCGGGTTGTACTCACCACCAAGACGCCAAGAGGTCAATTGCTCCTTGGTGCCTTGGCGTCTCGGTGGTGAATGATTCGGCTTAGACGAACGCGGGCTGGCGCGGCTTGACGGCGTCGCGGGCGATCAGGGTTTCCGCGATCTGGACGGCGTTCGTCGCCGCGCCCTTGCGCAGGTTGTCCACCACCGACCACAGCCACAGCCGGTCGCTCGTCAGATCCTGACGGACCCGGCCAACCAGCACCTCGTCGATGCCGCTCACATCGAGGGGTGTCGGAAAGATGTTGTCCGACGGTGCATCGACGACCCGCACGCCGGGGAACGCGGCGAGCGCGGCGCGTGCTTCCTCCGGCGTCACCGGGCGCTCGGTTTCGACAAGCGCGGTGCAGGAATGTCCCACGGAGACGGGGACGCGCACGCAGGTCATCGCCACGTCGATGTCGGGGTCGGACAGGATCTTGCGCGTCTCGTCGAGCAGCTTCACCTCTTCGGTCGAGTAACCGTCGTCGCGGAACTTCTCGCAGAGCGGGAGGACGTTGTTGTAGATCGGGCGGGGGAAGGTATGCGGGGCGGATTCATCACCACGTACCGCTGCCTGCGCCTGCGATTCCAGCTCCTCCGCCCCATCCTTGCCGGCGCCGCTTACGGCCTGCAGGGTGGTAACGGTGACGTTGCGCACCCCCGCCAGCCGCCGGATCGGCTCCAACGCCATGACGAAGCCGATCGTCGTGCAGTTCGGACAGGAGAGAATGCCCTCGTGGGCGTCCACCGCCTCCGGGTTGATCTCCGGCACGACCAGCGGCACGCGCGGGTCCATCCGCCAGGTGTTGGACTTGTCGATCACGACGGCGCCCCGCCGCACCGCCTCCGGCGCCAGCACCTTTGACAGTTCACCGGTCGCGGCGAAGAAGACGAAATCGACGCCCTCGAACGCCTCCGGCGTCGCCTCCCGCACCTCGACATCCTGACCGCGAAAGCGCACGGTCTGCCCCGCCGAGCGGCCGCTCGCCAGCGGGAGCAGCTCGGAGACGGGGAAGTTCCGCTCTTCCAAGATACCCAACTGAGTCTGCCCGACGATCCCCGTCGCGCCGACGATCGCCACCCGATACCCCTGTCCGCCCATCACCGACTCCTTTGCTCACATGAAAAGGCCGGGACCCTCATGAGGGAGTCCCGGCAGCATCTTGCCAATCCCGGCACGCCGTACCCGCGCGCCACTCCCTCACATCCGCCGAAACGGCGGGCGCTTGGTCTTGGTGACGGTTGCGGTCGTGTAGCCGATCATTACCTGTGAGGATGCGATATCCGGCTTCGAAAAGCAACCTGTACGGCCGGCCGCTGTGTAACACGACGTCTTGCCGGCACGTTGCCGTACCGAATGCAGTTGTCGAGCCGGGTTCTCCGGCTGACACTTGGCGCGGGGAGGCGGTCGACGAATGGCGACTGATGAAGAGGGGAGCGATCAGCCCGTCGTCGAGATCAGACCGCGCTACTGCGCGGCCTGCGGTGAAGTGTTCACCGATGGCGCCGGCGAGTGTCCGGCCTGCGGCGCACCGTGGTCGCCGCGCTCCTTCACTGATATCCGCTCGCTCGCCACGCTGCTCACCGAACTGCGCTGGTTGCACGAAGATGGGTTGATCGACAACGCAAGCTACGATGCCGCCCGCACCCTCTACGAGCGGCGGATGGACAGCCTGCGCACGCGAATCGACCCGGCACAGGCGCGCGGCAGGCAATCACGCTCGCCGGCCGGTCTGCTGCGTCGCGTCCTCGATCCAAACGCGGCCGATGTCCCGACACCGCCCTCCGTCGCCGCTCCAGTCACACCGTCGCCGCCGCGACCGACGCTCGGCGAGTGGGCGGCGGCACGGCAGGCCGACATTCTCCTCTATCTCGGCGCGTTCATTCTCTCGATCGCCGCGCTGATCTTCGTCTCCTACCAGGGCGAATCCCTCCCCGGCGGCATCCGACTGGCCGTCCTCCTCGTCTACATGACCGCCTTTCTCACGCTGGGGTTGCTCTTGCCCCGTTGGGACCGGGTGCGCGAAGCGGGACCGGTCTTCCTCGCCCTGGGCGCAATCATGGTGCCGGTCAGCTTCATCGCCCTCCGGGTTCAGGTGCTCGACGGCGATGCCCTGCCGGACGATGTGCTCTGGCTGCTCGGCGCTGCCGCGACCGCGTCGCTCTATCTCCTGCTGGCAGTTCGTGGATACGGCCGGTGGTACGCCGTGCCCGGCACGCTCGCGCTCGTGGTTGCCTGGGGCGCGCTCGGTTCCGTGCTCTCACTCCCCGACGAGTGGTTCGGCACGTGGTATGTGGCCGTGGCGGCGGTGGTGATGCTCGTCGTCGAATTTGTGAACGTGCGCCATCGCGTCTGGATCCAGCGCGGCGCCCTGGCGGTCGCGGCCCTCGGCCTGCTGCTCGCGCACGCCTTCGCCTTGGACGGACGCGGCGCAGCCCTTCCCCTTGCCTACCTGCTTGCGACCGCGGCGATTGCCGTGACCACGGTTCGGCGGCCGCGCATCTCGGGCTACGCGATGCTTCCACCGCTCGTCGCCATGACAGCACTGACCGGTTGGTGGGCGGCATTCGGCCTGGATCCCCGCTGGTGGTGCGTCTTCATCGCCGGTGCGGCGGTCGGGTATGTCGCCGTCGCAGAGCGTGACCCGGAGCATGCGAAACGATGGCGGATCGTCGCGGCCGGCGTCGCGCTCGTGACGCTGTTCGCCGTCTATGTCTCCGGCGCGGGTGGATGGGAACGGCCGCTGGCGCTGACGCTGCTACTGGCGGGCGCGGCCTGGTCCGCCCATCGCGGTCGCGCGGTGGAGACGTTTGCCTTGCCCGCGCTCGGCGCCGCCACCGTCGCGGGGCTGCTGGAGGCGGCGGGGCTTGAGCCGGTTTGGTACTCCTATCCGGCGCTGGCAGCGGCCGTGGCAATGCTCCTATCGAAGTCCTGGTGGTCGCGGCGCGAGCCATTCAGCCGATTCGGCTGGCCGTATCTCCTCGCGGTCGCGGCGCTCGTACCCGTCGTGTGTATACCGCTCTACGCCGAGGAACCGGCGCACGGCGTGGTGGGTTTTCTCATCGCCGCTCTGCTCTTCCTTGCCGCCGCGGCGGAAGCGGATGGAGCGCTCACCCGGTTGATGCTCCGCGCGCCGAGCCGCCGGTCTGTCACGACGGAACGGCAGATCCTCGCGCGGGCGAGCAGTCTCCTGCTCTATATCGCCGCCGGCTACCTCAACGCCCGCCTTGGTCTGGAGGGCGGCGCCCGTGCCTGGGTGTTCGTCGGGATCGGCGCGGCGATGTGGCTCGGCCTGGCCGTCGCGGGTCGCACCCGCCCGGCGTTGTTCGGCGTTCTCGCGCCGGCCGGCGGGATGGCGATGACGGTCGCGGCGATGCTGGCCTGGACCGCGCCGGGTCACGCGACGCTGATCCTCGCCGCCGGCACCGCCGGGCCGGCGCTCGCGTTCGCGGCGGTCCGCCGGCCGCTGCTCTGGGTGATCGCCGTCGCCTTCGCCATCGCCGCCGTGATCGCCGCCTGGGACTGGCGCGGCTTCGAGCCGTCGAACCTGCCGCTGGCGCTGGCGGCCATTGCCGTCACTCTCGCGGCAGCACTGGCACCACGCCGCACCTACGCAGGCGATGAACGCAGTTGGTCGGTCACACTCCTCACCTGGGGTCCGTGGCTCGCGGCAATCGCCGCCTCAGCAGCTCTCCTGGCGGAGCGTGGCGCCGGCCTGAGCGCGGATGGATCATTGGCACGGGCTCGGGAGTGGGCCGTGCTGGCGATCACGGTCACCGGAGCATCCGGCGCCGTGATATTCGAAGGGCTACGCCGTCGTGCCCGTCCGGTAGTGGTCCTCGGCAGCGCGGGCCTCCTGATCGCCGGCTTGCTTGCCATCGCGATTGCCCAGCCCGAGAACGTGCAGGCGTATACGCTGCCCGTCGGTCTGTATCTGATCGCGCTCGGATTCACCTGGCGTCGTTCGCCGGCACTGATCGATCCGCATCTCTACGCGCACGAAGCGGTGATGGTGGCAGGAATGCTGGTGCTGCTCCTGCCCGCGGCGGAGCAAAGCCTCGCGCCCGGCGGCGGCCGGTTCGGGATCGAGCTGATCGCGGCCGGGCTCATCCTCCTCGCTGCCGGACTGGGGTTCTCGACGCGGTGGTTGGTGGTGGGCGGCGTCGTCACGCTCACCACGGTAGCGATTCGCTGGCTCTTCGCGGAGAGCGCCGTGCCGTACTGGCTCACGCTCGGCCTGGCGGGGATGGCGCTCCTCGGATTCGGCGTGTTGTTGCTCGTCGAGCGGGAACGGTGGGACCGGATTCGGTCACGCGTGCGCCGCTGGTGGACCGACGACCGCGGACCAATGTTTGCGCCATAACGTGCGGCGGCGGGATTCTCCCCGGAGCATCCCGCCGCCGGCCAACGTATCGAACGTCCTTCAATCCGCGATCGGGTCAGGCCCCGCCACAGCTACCCAGTCGCCGCGCCCGCGCGCTCCTTCGCTGTCTTGGCATCCGGCTCCCACAGCTTGCACCACCAGACGGCCCCGACGACCATATCCACTTCGCGATGGGCGCAATAGCCCATGCCGCGATCCGTTTCACCCATGACCTTGTAGAACTTGCAATTATCGCATCGGTCGTCGTTCGTGCTCTCGGACCAGAGATCGACCTCGACCATGCGAGTGGTGAGATCCTTCACCGATTGCGCCATGACGTCTCCTCCTTGCTCAACCGAAGATTCGTACGCCCGTCAGGACGAGCAACCGACGACGGCGACCAGCCGCTGCCTGCGTGATGTCACTGTACACCGGTCGCAACGGTCACGATGAGGGTATGTGGACGCAATCATGCGCGGTTATGATCGCCGGCCGTTTCGTCAGGGGATCGTGACCCGTTCGTCGTCGGGAACGTTATCCGGCGTACGCACCGGGGGCGAAGGCGCTGCCGGTGGTAGTGGCTTTCCAAGAATCCAGGGCAGGCGGATGGCGCTCGACTGCTCGAGCAGGTAGAGCGTTCGCACGGTGATCGTGACGAGCAGGAAGAGGATCACGACCGACAGCCCCAGGTCGACGGCGGTCAGACCAGGAAGGGCGGAACCGAGCATGATCGAACGAATGCCCCAGACGCCGAGCACCAGCGCCCCAGAGTTGATGATCAATTGATCGAGCGGCCGCATGAAGACGGCATACGCGGCGGCGGCGCTCACCAGCATCACCAGCAGGATCGTGAGTACCTTCAGGTACAGCGGCCGTTCAAACTCGAGCAACTGGACGACGGCATACGGCTCATCATTGCCGGCATCGTCGAGGGTCGCCGGGTCGATCGGCTGCGGTGGGTTCATCTTGATCCGGGGGATGCGGCCCTGGATCGTCACGGAGACGTACTCTCGTGCCTCCTCAGCGGTGAGCGTTTGCTTCGTGCCATCAGAGTGGATCCGTTCCACCACAATGCCGATGCCCAGGCGGTACAAGTCGAACGGATACCGGATCGGGTCACCATAGATCGGCAGGCTGATCGTCTGTGTCACGTCGCGCGCGTTCGACGGCAGTGTCACGGTCTGCGTTGAGGGACGTTCGACACTCTTGCCGGACGTATCGCCGTAGACCGAGACGAAGAGAAACTGATCACCCCAGGGGCATTGCCCCTTACAGGACTGATTCGTGGAGACGCGGATCGACGCGGTGCCATCCCAATCGTTGACCGTCACCACCTGCAGATTGATGGTCGTGGAGACCGCCAGTCCCGGGCTGGGAGGATCGATCTCGAAGACCTTGGCCGACTGATCGAGCGCGTCGGCAAAGACGCTGGTGATCGCGAATGGCAGCAGTGCGAGGATGCACAGCAACAGCGCCGCCACGGTAAAGTAGGCGACGGTGCTCCGCTTCTTGACGGTCGGTTTGGTATCGGAGGACTGAACCATCGCGCTTTGTCCAGGTGCGGACCGCAACGCAGCATATCGGCGGCTTTGCAGCAGATGATACAGCTTTGCAATGTTTCTCGGAACGGACTTTCCGTTTCGATCGCTGTAGGATAGACCGATATCGTATTATAGCGTCTCCGTTGGACGCCGTTGGTTCCGGAGGGGACGATTGTGCCATCTTCGAGCGTGTGGCTCGACGCCAGACACAGCCGGCCGCCGTTCGTCGGGCGAGATGAGGAAATGGCCGCCCTGCGGACACGTCTCGCCGATGCGCGGCTGGGGGCCGGCGGCGTGATCGTGATCGCGGGCGAGCCGGGCATTGGCAAGACTCGTCTCGTCGCCGAGCTGGCGGCGTGGGCACAGAACGACGGGTGGCAGTTGCTCAGCGGCCGTGCGCATCAAGCGGATGGGCTGCCGCCGTACCTGCCGTTCATCGAAGCGCTGCGCAACTATGTCCGCGACACCGATCCGACGCGACTTGAACATCAACTGGGCACCGGCGCGGCGCCCGTGGCGATGATCGTGCCCGATCTGCGCACGACGCTGCCGCACCTGCCCGACCAGCCGTTGCCCAGCGTCGATACCGAACGCTACGTCCTGTTCGAAGGCATCGCCGACTTCCTGATCGCGATCGCGCGATCGGATCGGGCCGGCGCTCGCCGAACGCATGGCAGCGCGGAGCCGGATATGGCGCCGGTTCGAGAACCGGCAGATGAGAACGCTCCCCAGGGACTGCTCTTCATCCTCGATGATCTGCACTGGGCCGATGTCTCCTCGGTGCAACTCCTGTTGCACCTGTCGCGCCGGCTGACGTCGCAACCGGTGCTGCTGCTCGGCACCTATCGAGACATCGAGGTCGGCCGCGGTCACCCGATCGGCGACGTCCTCACGGAGCTGGTGCGCACACCGTCCGGCGATCAGGTGACGCTGCACGGCCTGCGGCCGGCCGACGTCGCCCGATTCATCGAGTTGACGGCCGATGTAAAGCCCTCCCCAGCGCTGGTGGAAACCGTCTACCAGGAGACGGAAGGCAATCCGCTTTTTGTCGTCGAGCTCGTGCGGCTGCTGGTCGCGGAAGGACGGCTGGACACCTCATCGGACCGTGCGTGGCGTCTCACCATCCCGCGGAGCGTGCAGCAGGTGATCGGCCGCCGGCTCGATCGACTGTCGGCAGACTGCGATCAGGTCCTCACGCTGGCGGCGGTGATCGGGCGGGAATTCTCGCTGCTGGTGCTGCAGCAGGCCGGCGACGTCCGCGGCGAGGGGCTCCTTGCCGCGCTGGACGAGGCGGAAGCGGCGCACGTGATCACGCCCGTTCCCGGCGTTCCCGGCCGCTCCAGCTTCTCGCATCCGCTGATCCGCGAGACGCTCTACGCGCAGATCCTCAGCAGCCGCCGGCTCCGCCTGCACCGGCGGATCGGCGAGACGCTGGAGCGGATGTCGCCGGCGTCGGAGGCGCCCCTCGCCGAGCTGGCGTATCACTTCTTTCAGTCGGCGCCGGCCGGCGATGCGGGCAAGGCGATCGACTATGCGCGGCGCGCGGGCGATGCTTCGATGGCGGTGTTCGCCTACGAAGAGGCGGCCCGCCTCTACCTCTCGGCCTTGCAGGCGCTGACGCTGCAAGACCCCGACGAGGGGGCGCGATGCGGCCTGCTGCTCGCGCTCGCCGAATCGCAGACGCGGTCGGGCGAGACGGCCGCCGCGAAGGAAACCTTTGTCCAGGTAGCTGCGCTGGCCCATACGCTGGGACTGGCAGCGCTGCAGGCACGCGCCGCGCTCGGATACGGCGGCTATCGAGGCCAGCCCGGTCGGGTAGATACCGTCTTTGTCGGCCTGGCCGAGGAGGCGCTGACGGCGCTCGGCGACGAAGTCAGCGGCCTGCGCGCGCGGCTGCTTGCGCGGCTGGCGATGGAGCTCGCCTCCGGCTTCGACTTCGAACGCTGCGACGCCCTCAGCGAGGAGGCGGTCGACGTTGCCCGGCGAAGCGGCGACCTCGCCGCCCGCGCGGCGACGCTCGTCGGCCGGCACTACGCCACCCACAACCCGGACAATCTGCCGGAGCGGCTGGCGATCGGCGCGGAGTTGATCGCGCTGGCCGAGGAGGCGGGCGACCATGAAGTCGCGCTCCAGGGCTACTATCTCCGCGTGATCGATGCCCTCGAGGCAGCAGACATCGCCACGGTCGATGCGGCGGTCGACGCTCATGCCCGCCTTGCCGCCGAAGTGCGACAGCCGCTGTATCAATGGCGCACCGATCTGGACCGATCGATGCAGGCCGCCTGCGAAGGTCGGTTCGCCGACGGCGCCGCTCTCGCTCAGCGTGCCTTTGCGATCGCGGGCCGCGCGCAACTGGCCAACGGCCTGCCCGCGCTCGGCACCCAGATGCTGGCGATGGGAATCCACACCGGCGCCGGCCTGGAAACGCTCGAACCGGGTTGGCGTAGCTTTGTCGACCGATTTCCGGCGATGACGGTCTATCGTTGCGGCCTGATGCTGCTCTACCTCTACCTCGACCGGCTGGACGAAGCGCGCGATCACTTCGAGATCGTCGCTGCCGCCGGGTTGGAGCGGGTGCCGCGAGACTCAAGCTTTTTCGCCGCGATCGCCAGTCTCATCGAAGTCTGTGTTGCGCTTGATGACACGGCGCGCGCCGCCGTCCTCTACGACATCCTCGTTCCCTACGAGGCGCGGGCCGTGGCGACCGATGCGGCGCTCGCCTGTCTCGGCGCGGTCGCCGAATATCTCGGCATGCTGGCGACGACCCTCGGCCGGTGGGATACCGCCGAACGCCACTTCCGCGACGCGCTCGCGATCAACACCAGGTTGCGCGCTCGTCCCCATGTCCTCCGCACGCGGCTCCATCACGCGGCAATGCTGCTCCGTCGGGGCGCTCCTGACGACATCGTCCGCGCGGGCCGCCTGCTCCGCGATGGTGCGCCGGCCGCGCGCGAGCTTGGGCTGACATTTATCGTGCAGAAGACCGCGAGTCTTCTCGAACAGATCGAACGGCCCGGTATTGCGCGCCGGCCACCACTGCCCGATGGTCTGACGGATCGCGAGGTCGAGGTGCTCCGCCTGCTCGCGGCCGGCCAGACCAACCGGGAAATCGCCGGCACCCTCGTCCTGAGCGCGCGCACCGTGGACCACCACATCGCCAATATCTACCGCAAGATCAACGCCCGCCGCCGCGCCGATGCCGCCGCCTACGCGCAGCGGGTTGGCCTGGCGCCCGCCACACTCCCCGACGCATAGGCAGATCTACCTACGGTGTTCGATCGCTCCATTCAATCGCCCGGTCGCAAAATGGGCGAGTTACACGATTCCCGCTGGCCTCCGGTGGCCTAGAGTTCAGGCGAGCAGCGGCCGGTCTCCGACGGCCGGCGGGCGCAAGGAGGTGTGCGATGGCAGATGAGCAGCGGGAGCGTCCCGCGTTGCGGCTGGAAGGAATCGTTCTGTGCGACGGCGACGGCGCGCTGTACGAGGTGCCCTACCTCGTGATCGAGCGATACCGCGTCTCCACGGACCGGGAGAAGGAGCTGACGATCGCGCTCGCGGATGAGCGCGCGATGTCCGGCGACCGTGGCGGCGAGGCCGATGGTGGACCATGGGCTGTGCGCGGAGGCATCTACGCCTCCGCCTCCGCTTCCGACGCCACGGCTGCCGGCCGCTTCCCCGATCCGGACCAGTATGTCCGCGCCTTCGACGCGACCCGCCATACCCCCATCCTTCGATGTGTGGTGCGACGATGAACACGCTTCGTCATCGATTCATAGTCTCTTTCCTTCCGGCCGCCGTCACGGTAGTCGTCCTGGCCACGGTGATTCTGCAGGCAGCCGGCCTGCGGGTGGGCGCCGTCGCGGCCACCCAGACCTTCGCGCTAACCCTCGACTGCGCGCCCTTGTCGATCGAATCCGGAGAAGAAACCACCTGCACCGCCGGGATCCTGTTCTACGCCGGTCGCGCGCCCCTCATGTACGGCTGGACGCCGGAAGGCGAGGCGGGCGCCGACGACAACCAGCGCGTCTTCCGCTTCGACAACGGCGGCGAAAAGGACGTATCGGTGCGGGTGTGTGTGATGGATGACGGTGGGCAGCCGACCGCTCTCTGCGAATTTGCCAGCACCCAGATCACGGTCGACGGTCCGCTGATCGAGGGGTTGAGCTGCGACCCGCCGAGCGTCAACGACCGGGAGTCGACCACCTGCCGGCTCGCGTTTGCCGACGAGAGGGCGGACATCGAGTGGACGGCAGGGCCGAACGTGACGAACCCGTCGGACGGGGTCGGACGCGAGTTCACCACCCAGTTCACCCGGCCGGACGTGGCGACGATCACGGCGCGCGGCTGCGTCTCATCGGCGGGTCGTGCGGAGCGGCGCTGCACGGAACTTTCGACCACGGTCGAGGTGAGCGCGGGACCCTGGCCGGCGGTGAGTTCGCTGTCATGCGCGCCCGACTTCCTGGAGCCCGGACAGTCCGTCTCGTGCAGCGCGACGGTGGAGAACGACCCGAACTTCCTGGCATGGTCCGCCATCGACGGTAACCCTGCCGAAGGCAGGGGGCTTACCTTCGGGACCACCTACACGGGAACCGGGCGCTTCCCGATCACCTTCATCGCCTGTGTCACGGATCTCGGCGAGCCGCGCTGCGATCAGGCGACGACGACGGTGCAGGTCGGCGGGATGATGATCTCCCCGCGCATCCGTACGCCCGGCTGCACGCCTGACCTGGTGCCGGTCAATGGGGTCGTCTCGTGCACGCCCGAGGTGATCGGCGGCCAGGATCGCTTCAGCTGGACGGCCCGGCCGGACGCGTCGACGACCGAGGGCGGTAGCCGGAACTTCGGTGTCAGGTTCTCCCAACCAGGCGACAAGACGATCACCCTGCGCGTCTGCTCGGGTCCGGTCGAGATCGAGAGCTGCGACGAGCTGTCACAACCGATCACCGTCACCTCCACGGCCCCGGCGGTCGAGGCGATCGCGTGCAACCCGGTCGCTGCGGAGGTGGGCCGGCCCGTCACCTGCGCCGCGAGCACGGCGGGACCGATGCCCACGACTTGGTCCTGGACAGCCGAAAGTGGATCGCCCGCGACCGGCAGCAGCCCAACCTTCACGACGACGTTCGCCGTCGCCGGTGTGTACCGGGTGCAGGTGCAGGTCTGTGTGTCCGACCGCTGCGACACCGGCGAGACGGCCGTGACCGTGACGCCGCGCGCGGCCGTCAGCCTCAGCGGCCGGTTCACGCTCACGCAGGTCGACGGCGGCAACTGTAACCCGACGTTCTCACCCGTGACGGAGGGCACGATCTCCTTCGAGGTGACCTATCCGGAGAATCCGAGCGAGCCGGCGCGCGTGACCGGCTCGCTCGACGGCGGCGGCTCGGGCACGATCGCCTGGCGGTGCGATGGGCTGATGGGTTCAGCCGCGTGGACGCAGCGGTACGATGCGATGTTCACGGGGACGGTGGACCGGGCGACGGGTGTCATCATCTCCATCTCCGGTACCATCCGTGGCTCGCGCACCGTACACCACAGCAACTGCCACCAGGATGGCCGCAGCGCGGCGTGTCCGGCCGGCGACAACAACAGCTACTCCTTCCCGCTCAACCTCACCGGCACCCTGCTCGAGACCAGCGGCTCCGGCACGCTGATCGTGGACCGCATCGCACTGTCGACATCGGGGAGGTGGAACGTGCCGTGACCGCCTCCGGCAGACGAAGTACGCGCGTCAGACGACGTTGAGCGCCGGCTGACACCAGAGCAGAACGCCGCGCAGACGGCGGGATCGGCCGGCACACAGCGGAACGCGGCCTCGATACACGCGAAGCCGCGTTCCGTTTGGTATGATTGACAGGATATACGTGTGAAAGGCGCAGACGGAACCGAGTAGGCGGAGCCTCGCCGCACAGCGAGTCCGGGCTGGTGGAAGCCGGACGCGGGCCAGAGCCGCCGAACATCCTTCCCGAGCCGCCACCCGAACGGGATCATTCCCCAAGTAGACGTGGCCGGGTTCGCCACCCGTTACCAGCGGCGCCGGTGCAGACCTCTCCCCCGGCCCCTCCCCTCGCAGGGGAGGGGAGTCCTGTCGATCTTTGGTCGAGCTTCGATAGCTTGGTCATAGCCAGACGACACTCGTTCAACCAACGCCGGACAGGACTCCCCCTTCCCTGCGAGGGAAGGGGGCCGGGGGGTTAGGTAGTCATCGGACAGAGTGGCCCTTTAGCGGGCAACTGAGGTGGTACCACGGGATCGATCTCGTCCTCAACCAGAGGACGGGATTTTTTGTTGCTATCGGAGATGAATCATGACCACGACGAAGCGCGGCTTTCGGCAAGTTGAGACGCGGGTGGACTTCCCGTCAATCGAACGGGAGCGGTTGCGCTGGTGGTACGAGAGCGGGGTCGTCGAGGACTACCTGCACAAGAACGACGGCTCGCCCCGGCGCTGGTCGTTCCTCGACGGTCCGATCACGGCGAACAATCCGATGGGCGTGCACCATGCCTG
>JBFXAN010000069.1:0-32571 GCA_050184225.1 Dehalococcoidia bacterium
AGGTGAATGGACTGCGGCTCAGCTACGTCGATTGGGGTGAAACGGGCAGGCCGCCGATGGTATTGCTGCATGGCTTCTCCGCACAGGCGCGCTACTGGGACGGCTTCGCCGTCCACATGCGCGATGCCCATCATGTCTACGCGCTCGACCAGCGAGGTCACGGTGACAGCGACTGGGCGAGCGACTATCCCCAGGACGCGATGCCGTCCGACCTGTCTGCCTTCGTCGATCAACTCGGACTGGAACGATTCACCCTCGTCGGCCACTCGATGGGCGGCGGCGTCGCCTTCCGGTACACCGCCGATCACCCGGAGCGGGTCGAGCGGCTGATCATCGAGGATTCATCGCTGCCGTCACCCGATCGTCCGCCGGTCTTCAACCCGGATAACTCCGTACAGCGGTCATTGGCGAAGGATACCTTTGAGGACGAGGATGCGGTCGTCGCGCACCTGGCGCGGCAGAGTCCGGGCGTGAGTGAGGAGCGCCTCCGCCAGGTGATCCCGATGTGGTACCGGCGGCGCGACGATGGCAGCTACACATTCAAGTTCGACCCAGCGCTGCGCAATCGCCTGCGCGCCGCCGATCAGAGCATGGAGGAGTACCAGCGGGCCGCCGCCGATCTGCGTCGAAAGCTGCAGGCGTTCACCGGTCCGATGCTGCTGGTGCGCGGCGGTGCGAGCGACATCCTCTCGCCAGAAGCCGCTGAGGACACGGTTGCCGCGTTCGCCAACGGGACGCTGATCACGATCCCGGGCGCCGGACACAACGTCCACACCGACAATCCCCGCGCCTTCCGCGCCACCGTCCGCGATTGGCTTGGCCTGCAATCGTGATCCTGGGAGTGAATTTGAGCCAACCCCCAGAAGCCGACATGTCATCCTGAGCATCAGCGAAGGATCTCAGACACGGCCTCACCGCCAAGATCCTTCGCTGATGCTCAGGATGACATGCTGAACCTATGGCTCGCGGCAATGGTAATGCAACCAGTCGCGTTGGAGTTGAACGATGAGAATTGAGAACGACCGGGGACTCTCCGACCTGTTGGCGGAGTCACAGGAGCGGGTGCTCTGTGGCGGCTTCGGCTTTACCGAGGGGGCGATCTGGATACCGTCAGGAGGGTTCCTCCTCTTCAGCGATATCCCCGGCAACACGATCTTCCGATGGGCTCCGGGCGATACTGAAGCGACGCCATATCGTAATCCGAGCCGGCATGCGAACGGCCACACGCTCGACCGAGAAGGTCGGTTGATCAGTTGCGAGCACTCCGGCCGCCGCGTGAGCCGCGCTCCGATCGGTGCGGATGCCGCCGCGCTCACCGACCGGTTCGATGGCCAGCGCTACAACAGTCCGAACGATGTTGTCGTCCAGAGCAGCGGCGCGATCTACTTCACCGACCCGAACTACGGCATCACCGGGACGGCGCGCGGCATGGGCGAACCAGGAGCGGTGCAGGAATTGACCTGCCAGGGCGTCTATCGGATCGCGCCGGACGGCACGGTCCAGCGCCTCCACGACGGCTTGAGCCAGCCGAACGGTCTTGCCTTCTCTCCGGACGAGCAGGTGCTCTACATCGGCGATTCGCAAGATAAGATCATCAACCGCTACGATGTGCAACCGGATGGGTCACTCGCCAACGAGGCGCTGTTCGTCGACATGCGCGGCGACGACCGGCCCGGCGCGCCCGACGGCATGAAGGTGGACGAGGCCGGGCGGCTCTGGAGCACAGGCGCCGGTGGCGTCTGGGTGGTCGAGGCAGATGGCACGGTGCTGGGCCAGTTCGAGACGAACGAACACGCCGCCAACCTCTGCTTCGGCGGTCCCGGCTTCGCCACGCTCTATCTCTGCACGCGCACGACGATCAGCGCGATCGAAACGAACGTGCGCGGCATCGCACCCGGCTCGCGTTGATGGAGCGGTGAATGGCGCGCGTTACCACTCGACGAGGTAGCGCGCCCAGGGGAACGATGTATCGCTGACGGTGTAGGTCGTCGCGATCATGTTGCGCGGTTGGAGCAGGTGCCAGGGGTAGCCCTCGCTCGACTCCGGATAGCTGATGCTGCCCGCACCGAGGCGGCACTGCTTGATCGTGTAGTCGGGATCGACCTGGGTCATCTCCAGCACGGCGGGCGGCTTCTCATCCTGCACCGGCGGCGTCAGGCGCGGCGCGAGGATCGGGTCGTAGTGGATGTGCTCCGGGTCTGCCGGATGCAGGTCACGCATCGATACCACCGATACCGTCCGGCCGTTTTCATCGGCGACACTGCCCTCGATCGCGGCATCGGCGACATCGAGCCGCACCCGGCCGGGGCGGGCGGGGAAGCCCCAGATCTCGCGTAGCGCGGCCAGCGCCGCCGGCGGGCCGTCCACCACCGACTGGAGCGCGTAGCCGCGGGCACGGGTCTGCGAGCGGCAGACGACCAGCTGCGACGCCATCGCGAACGGTCCGACCGGTGACTCCGGGTAACGGACGATCAGGATCTGGGCATAGGGCGGCACCGGCTTCGCCAGCCCCGGCGGCAGCCAGTCGAGGGCGACATCGCGGTCGATCTCGAACAGCGTCTGGAGGATCTGCGCGTCCGGCAGCGGCCAGGGCGGTGGCGGATACAGCGGCGCGACGAAGGGCGTCGTGTAGGGAACCCGCTCGCGGCTCAGCCGTCCAAACTCAGGCATGTCGTTCCTCCAACGCGCTGCGTGTCTAGCAGTGATCGCTTACGGCAACTCGAATGACACGCGATGTCATCCTGAGCGCCAGCGAAGGATCTCGGAGGCAGTCTCACTACCGAGATCCTTCGCTGGCGCTCAGGACGACAAGGTAACCGATCCGCTTACTTCTCGATCATCAAGCTAGTTGCCGGCGGCGTGCACGGGTGTTTTGAAGCTGCCGGTTGTCTCGGTCCGCTCGAACTTCGGCATCACCTGGTCGGCGAAGAGACGCAGGGATTTCAGCACCTTCTCCTGCGGGATCACCTCGGCGGCGTTGAGCAGGAAGGCAACGCAGTCGACGCCCATCTCCTCCCACATCTTCAATTGGTCGACGACGTTGTCGGGGTCGCCGATGGCGAAGCCGTCGCGGATCTGTGCCTCGCCGGACTGGTTCGTCGATTGGGCGCGGAGAGAGTAGAGCAGTCCGGCGGATGCATATGCCTTCGCCGGGTACGCCTGCTTGATCCCAACCGTCTGCTGAGCGAGGTAGTTGAAGGTGCCGATCAGCTTGCGACCCCACTCCCGCCCCTGCTCACGGTCCTCGTCGACATAGAGCCAGTTGAGCGTGTTCACCTGCTCGTTGACGAAGGCGCCGACCGGTTGGCAGTCCTTGATGATCCGGCGGTAGTCGGCGATGCGGCCCTCCTGGTCCTTGGGCGTGCCGATCGAGACGCCGAGCATGCCGATGCCGCGCTCCGCCGCCTGGGTGGCCGTCTCCGGACTGCTCACCGCAACCCAGAGCGGCGGGTGCGGCTTCTGATACGGTTTGGGCACGACCGTGCGCGGCGGGAAGGACCAGTACGGGCTCTCCCAGGAGAAGACCTCATCCTGCCAGATGCGCGGGATCGCGCGGAGGGCGTCATCCCACATGTTCTTCGTCTCGTCGGGGTCGGCGCGGAAGCCACCCAGCTCGGTCCAGGTGGTCGAGCGGCCGGTGCCGAACTCCAGACGCCCATCGGAGACGAGGTCGAGCGTCGCCGCCCGCTCGGCACAGCGGACCGGGTGATTGAAGGGCGGCAGGATCGTCATGATGCCGTGACCGATGCGGATACGCTTGGTCTGCATCGCGGCGGCGGTGAGGAAGACCTCGGGCGCCGAGCAGTGCGAATACTCCTCGAGGAAGTGATGCTCGACCGCCCAGACCTGGTCGAAACCGAGTTCGTCGGCGAGGCGGATCTGCTCGAGTGCGTTCTGATAGACCTGCCACTCACTCACGTCGGACCACGGCCGCGGCACCGACAGCTCGAAGAAGATCGCGAACTTCATCCTGTCCTCCCTGTCCTAAAACGCGAGGGCGCCGATTGCCATCCGGATGCGGAGCTTCCCCGTGCATACTACGCCTTGATGCTCCGATCCGTAATGCGTCGCGTGGAGGCCGAGATCCCCGTGTTCAGAATGCCTCGTCAGCGGGATGGGGGAGCGCGCGGGCCGGAAACTCGCGGTAGGGGTAGCGGGCCATCACGTCCTCACGCAATTCCAGACCGAGACCTGGGCCGGTCGGAAGGTCGATGGAACCATCCTGCACGACGAAGGGCTGCGCTGAGATCTCGTCGCCCCGCGGCCGAAAATTGACGAAGTACTCGGTGATGAGGAAGTTGGGAATACACGCCGCCACCTGGAGCGTCGCCGCCAGCCCGATCGTCGTGCTGTTGTAGTTGTGCGGCGAGACGACGACGAGATACGGCTCGGCCATCGCCGCAATCTCCTTCAGTTCGAGGATGCCGCCGGTGTTGCAGACGTCGGGGTTGATGATCTCGGCGGCCTGCTTCTCGAAGACCTCGCGGAACTCCGCCTTGGTGTAGAGCTCCTCACCGGTGACGACCGGCAATCGTATCGCGTGGGCGGCGGTCGCCAGCGCGTCAAGATTCCGCGCCGACACCGGCTCCTCGAACCAGAACGGGCGAAACTCCTCCATCCGCTCGGCGATGCGGACGGCGTGCATCGGCGCCAGGCGGCGGTGGACCTCGACCAGGATCTCGACATCGGGACCGACGGCCTCGCGCACGGCGCGGACGTTCTCGATGGCCGCCTCTTCGACCGAGCGGTCGATGTGGGTGCGCCAGGGTCCGGGGAACGGATCGAACTTGAGGGCACGATGGCCGCGCTTCACCGTCTCTTCGGCGAGCCGCGCGAGCGTGTCCGGGTCTTTGGCGCCGTGGTACCAGCCGTTGGCGTAGACGCGGATCTTCGTGCGGCAGGCGCCGCCGAGCAAGTTGTAAACCGGCTGTCCCGCCGCCTTGCCGACGATGTCCCACAGCGCCTGCTCGATGCCGCTGAGGGCGGAATAGAACTCCATCGCGCCGCGCTTGCCGGCGTAGTCGTGATAGGCCATGAAGGTGAAGTGCTTGATTTGATGCGGGTCGCGGCCGGTGAGATAGCGACCGAGCTGGGTGATGTGCGGAATGATGCTCTGGTCGCGGTCGGACTGCGTATAGCACTCGCCCCAGCCGCTGATGCCGGCGTCGGTATCGACCCGCACAAACAGCCAGTTCTTGCCCGCTCCTGGATCGACAATCACGCTCCTGACGCCGGTGACGCGCATCTGCTGTGCCCTCCGTATGAGTTTGCGATGGCCGACACGGATATTGCCGGGCGCCGTCTGGGCGATGCCAGCGCGGCCGGGGTGCATCGTAGCAGCCGCCGCGCGTCGGTGCGGTGGGTGTGGCAGAATGGGGCATCACCGCGAGGAGAAGCGTTCCATGGCAGACGTGTTGACGGTCGTGGCGAAAGTGCGCGCGGCCCCGGGCAAGGGGGACGCGCTGGCGGCGCTGCTGTCCGAGCAAGCGGCGGCAGTGCGACAGGCGGAGCCGGGCTGCATCGCCTATCGGCCGCATCGTTCGACCAGCGACCCGGACCTCTTCATCTTCTACGAGCAGTATGCCGATGACACCGCCTTCGATGCGCATCGCACCGCGCCGCACCTGGCCGCCTTTCGGGAGCGTCGCGAGCGCGAAGGCCTGACCGAGGGCGCCGTCGAGGTGGAGATCTATCGCTCGCTCACTGACTGAGACCGTGGAATGGGACATCGAGCCTCGGTCACCATGTCATCCTGAGCGGCAGCGAAGGATCTCGGAGGTTGAGCTGCGTCTGAGATCCTTCGCTGCCGCTCAGGATGACATGGATTGGTGTTGATGCTGGTTCGAGGACGTTCGGAGAGGCAACGACAATGTATGACCTCGTGCTCAAGGGCGGAATGGTGATCGATCCGTCCACCGGACTCAACGGCGCCAACGACATCGCCGTGCAGGACGGACTGATCTCCGCGATTGCGCCCGAGATCGACGACACGGAGGCGACGCGGACGATCGACGTTGGCGGCAAAGTAGTGACGCCCGGCCTGATCGACCTGCATGCGCACGTCTTTGACGGCATGAGCCGCACCGGGGTGAATCCAGACCTCGCCGGTGTCTACGCCGGCGTGACGACGATCGTCGACGCGGGCAGTTCCGGCGCCGCGACCTTCGGCGCGTTCCCTCGGTACATTATCCCGAACTGCGAAACCGAGGTGATCCCCTTCCTCCACATCTGTCAGACGGGGCTATCGACCAACCCGGACATCATCGCCGCGAGCAGCATCGACGTCGATGACACGCTGCGCGTCGTCGAGCGGTCCGGCGGCCTGATCCGCGGCATCAAGGCGCGGATGGTGTCGCCCGCACTGGAGATCCTGGGGATGGAGATGCCGCGGCTGGCGAAGCGGGCAGCGCGGGAGAGCGGCACGCGGCTGATGGTGCACATCGGCGACACGGCCAAGCGGTACGACCCGAAGGTGATCCACGAGTTGCTGCCGCTGCTGGAGCCGGGGGATATCCTCACGCACTTCTTCACGGCCAACCCCGGCGGCGTGCTCGACACCACCGGCCGGCTCGTGCCGGAGGCGCGCGAGGCCGCCGACCGCGGCGTCTGGTTCGACACCGCGCACGGGCGGATGAACTTCAGCTTCGAGGTTGGCCGTCGCATCCTCGATCAGGGGCTGCTGCCGCACTGCATCAGCACCGACCTGACCGTACCGGGGCGGCTGGCGACGGTGCACAGCATGACCGAGATGATGACCCGGTTCCTCGGGCTTGGCTTCACGCTGCCGCAGGTGGTGACGATGTGCACCGCAAATCCGGCGAAGGCGGTCGGCGCGGAGGACCGGCTCGGCAGCCTCGCGGTCGGGCGGCAGGCCGACATCTCGGTGCTGGAGATCCGCGACGGCGACTGGATGGTGTACGACGCGCTCGGCGCCGGCCTGGGCGTCACCAAGGCGGTCGTGCCCTTCCTCACCGTGAAGCGCGGCAAACTGTTTACCCCCGACTGGGGACCGCGTCCGTGGGGATGGGAGCCGGACCCGGCGCGGTAACCTATCTCATGCAACTCATCAGCACAAACAAACGTCTCAGCAAGTGGTATTAATGAATTGCATGTCATCCTGAGCGAAGCGAAGGATCTCGAACGTTTGCTATAGTCTGAGATCCTTCGCTTCGCTCAGGATGACATGAATTGATATTAGTTCCATAAAGAAAACGCCGTTTGAGTGATAAGCGATCCATTAATCGTGCTATACATTCGCTTTTTCAGGAAGATATACGCATGTCATTGACTGACTGGTAACCGGCGTTTAGTCAGGACATCCGGATTAATCACGCGCTCGGGTCTGCCGGCGAGGAAGCTCTGGATATTCTCCAATGTCTGACCGTAGAAGCGCTGGTACGTCTCGCCTGTCACGTAACCCAGGTGCGGGGTGAGCACGACGTTGGCCAGTTCGGGGAGCGGATGCCCCAGCGGCAGCGGCTCCACATCGAAGACATCCAGTCCGGCGCCCGCGATCGCGCCGGACCGCAGTGCATCGACCAGCGCCGCCTCCTCGACGATCGGGCCGCGCGAGGTGTTGATCAGATAGGCATGCGGCTGCATCAGGGCGAGGTCTGCTCGTCCGAGCAGGCCGCGGGTGCGCGGGCTGAGTTGCAGGTGGATCGTGACGATGTCCGCCTCACGCAAGAGTTGCTCCTTGGTGACGAGCCGCGCCCCACATGCCGCCGCTCGCTCGTCCGTGAGGTTCTGACTCCAGGCGAGGATCGGCATCTGGAACGCCCGCGCCACCTCTGCCACCTGGCCGCCGATGTTGCCCAGGCCGACGATGCCGATCGTCCGGCCGTCGAGGCCGGTACCGACTGTCTCCTGCCAGCGCCCCGCCCGCAACGCCCGGTCCTCACGGGGGATCTGCCGGAGCAACGCCAGAATCAGCGCCCAGGTGATCTCCATCGTGCTGCGGCTGCCGCCGCCGGTGCCGCAGATGAGGATGCCGAGTTCCGTGGCGGCGGCCACATCGATCGCCGCGTTGCGCATGCCCGCCGTCGCAATCAGCTTGAGGTTCGGCAGGCGTTCGAGCAACGAGCGGGGGAACGGTGTACGCTCGCGCAGCGCCATGACCACATCAAAGGGTGCGAGCCGCGCGGCGAGCGCCGTCTCGTCGGTAAGATGGTCGCGAAAGACCTCGACCTCCGTGCCGGCGGGAAGGACGCTCCAGTCTGCGGAGTCGCGGGCCACTCCCTGGTAGTCGTCAAGCAGGGCAACTCGAAGCATGGCATCCCCCTGGCACAGCAATGACCGACGTGACGAGCGGCAGTGTACGGCACCGGCGGCCGGCGCGCGTGGTCGGGCAGGTGGAGACGGCGCAAGGGCACGCCCTACCGTGCCTCACGAGAACGTACCGGTGTCTGTGACACAAGCCAATCCAAGACGCGTTCCACGCCCGCGACACCGTCTACCGTCCAATCGGCCGCCTGTGCCGCCACTGCCGGCGCTTCGGCGTGCCGGACCGCGATCGACGCGACCATGGCCGATCGATCGCGTCGGAGTTCGGCGATCGCATCCATCGCATCCACATCGGTGAGGTCATCACCCAGATAGAGCAGACCATCGAGCGCGAAGCGCCTGACAACGTCCCGCACCGCCGTGCCCTTGTTCACATGAAGCCGCGGGTACAACTCGACAACGAAGATGCCCTCACGAATCTCAAAGTGCGTGGCGACCGGACAGTCCGCGATCGCGGTCAAGATCGCATCCCGCGCGATCACCGGGTCGGCGGCAAGACGATAGTGAAAGGCGAGGCCGATGCCCTTCTCCTCAAACCGCAGCCACGGCAGCGCGCGCATCGGCTCCAGCTCGACCGCGGCCTGCTCCGCCAGTTCAGCATACGGCAGCGCCGCATCCGGCAGTTCGTCGACACCGTCATACCACCAGGCCAGCCCGTGCGAGCCGATGTAGAGCAGGTGAGGCAGATCGACTCTTGCGCGAAGATCGAAAAGGGCGCGACCGGAGATGACACCCACCAGCGGAAGCCGGTCGACCAGTGCCGCGAGTGCCAGGCGGGCCGACTCCGAGATGGCGGCGTCTCCCGGCCGTATCGTCAGTGGGGCGATCGTGCCGTCGAAGTCGGTCAAGAGTCCAAGCCGTTCCGCCTCCAGCAAGGGTGATAGCGTCATCGGAGATCGAAGAGGCGCGCTCATGAACCGACTGTAGGGCACGTTCCGGTTCTGTGACATCGCGCAGAGTGTGTATTTTCGAAGGACGGTGGATTCGAGCCGGTAAGCGGGACTTCGACCCGATAAGGTGCGTGAGTTCGGGAAGCAACGTGGGCTATGGGTCGGAATGGATGCGTCTGAGTCAGACGAGAACCCGTCGGTCGGCACGCCCCGTCCGGTCTGGCCGGCGACGGCAGTCGGCTCGTTCGCCCATCTGTGCTTCTTATCCCGGTACCGTTCCTGCTGGACACAGCCAGCGGACCGAAGCACAATCCGCACACAACACCCATGACGCGGAGGAGGCAGCGATGGCCGACAACGAGCTAACGGACGACCAGCAGACGGTAGCGATCGCAGAGCCAGCACCGACCCCGGAGCAGCTCGAGGAACTGCTCCAGGAATCGGAGGATACCTCTGTCGCGGACCCACCGCCGGACGACCCGCCACCGGCGGAGTAGCCACCCGAGACCCACCAGTGACGAGGCGGTCGCGCCCTCGCGCCGCGACCGCCCGGTGAGGAACGCTGAGGAGGCCACCGGTGCAGACGGACGAGGGCGAGCGAATAAGACCGACGGGCGACCCGGAATACGACCAGGTTCAGCAGGAAGAGGAGCGGATGCTGGACGAGCAGCGGGCACAGCTGGAAGCGGATCCGCCGTCACCGGAGCCGCCAGACGCACCCCCGCCCGCTGAACCATAAGTCCACCAAGGCCATCCATGCCTGGGGTGGGGTCCATCACTCGCGGTTGGCACGCGCACCATCGCGGGGCATGGCCGCATCCGTCGGTACAGGCGCAGCCGGCGCCGCGGCCGGTGTGGCCCTCGCCGGCCGGTGCCAGGGCAGACGGAGGCGGCGCAGGCCGCTCTTGGGTTCCACCAGCCACAGGACGCGGGCGGTGATCATCACCAGCAGGAACAAGATCACACTCATCAGCACCAGGTCCACGGCCGTCAGCACGCTCAAATCGGTGCCGAGCAGGATCGCCCGCACGCCCCAGATGCCCAGGATCAGCGCGCCGGCGTTGATCACCAGCTGGTCCAGCGGCCGGAGGAAGACGGCGTAGGCGGCGGCCGCCGTGACGAGCAGCACGAGCAGTACCGTCAGCACCTGCAAGTAGTGGGGGCGTTCCAGTTTGAACAGCGCCAGCGACGGCGGCACCTGGTCTGGTCTCACGCCGAGCAATGTGGCGGCGATCGGCACGGCGTCGGCACGATCCGGGTCCGGCGTCATCACCAGCCGGGGGATACGGCTTTGGAGACTGATCGCCACCTGATCGCCGTCCGGCACCGGCGCCAGCGCACCGCCCGCGGTGACGCGCTGGGGGATGATGAGGACACAGAACGACCACCAGTCAAAGGGGTAGCGCAGGGGGTCACCGTAGGACGGCAGCTCCAGCGACTGGGAGACGGTGTCGCGGCCGGGTGGAAAGGTGAGGGTTTGGGTCACCGGCAGCCACTCGGCAGCGTCGCCGATCGGCGAGTCGACCGTGAGCAAGGTCAGCTGGTCGGTGTCGGGGCAGTCCGGCTGACAGCGCCGCTGGGCCGTCGCTTGCAGGGTGATCGTCCCCTCGCCATCGTTGAGCCGGGTCAGGTCGAGAAAGAGACGGTAGGTCGCGTCAGGCGCGGCCGCTCGGTCGGTGGCATAGTAGAGCGGGTTCTCCTCGGCCCGGATGTCCTGGATCACGCTGACGAGCGCCCAGGGCACCAGGACGGCGACGAGGACGAGCAGCCCGAGCACGAGCGCATGGGCGACGGTATAGCGCGTATCGATGGCGCCGTCCTCGCTCGCAGAATCCCGTCTCGCCACGCGCGGTCCCTCCAGGAGAGCTCGCATCCAGGCACCGATGCTGCCCGCCGCGTCTACCCGCCCCGGGCGGCGCCGCCTGCCGCGCCCGCGGGTCGTCCCGGCCTCCGTCGCCGCGTGGCCAATCACTCGATGGGCACGACGACGAGGCGAGTAGCCTCAGAGGTCCAGGGGATCGGCGGCTCCAGCAGGTTGCCGGCCAGATCCATTTCGAGTCGCACGCCCCGGTCGCGCATGGTCATGCCCGACGCGTCGACGCGGTAGCGTCCCCGGACCCCCATGCTGCCAGAGCAGGCACCGCTCACGATGTGGTGCGCTCACACTTCAGATCGTTTTCTGATGATTCCGCTATACCACTATTCACCTTGACGGATTAATGTAGGCGGGATGAGGCTGCGCCCGGCCCGACCGGTACGCGGCCACAAAGGAGTATGCCATGCTGTTCCACGTCAGTTGGGAGTTCACCGACGACTCCGAAGCGGGCGGCAAGCGCTCGCTCGCCGTCTTCCAGCAGTGGCAACCGCCAGCGGGCGCCGAGTTCAAAGGCTTCTATGGCTTCGCCGATAACGGCGGCGGCGTCGCGATCATCGAGGTGGACACACCCGCCACCCTCGCCCGCGTCACGGCACCCTTCACCCCTTGGCTCCGCTTCACCACGCGGCCGCTCCTGCCGATCGAGGAGTCGGCCCAGATCGCTGGTGAAGCGATCGCCTGGCGGGACTCGCTCAGCTAGCACCACCACGGGCCACCCGTCGCCACAACTTCGGCGCGCTCCGCCGGCGGCACGGGCGTGATGGACGGTCGTTCACCGACGGCCGTAGCCGGGGATGCGGCTGCGATTGCCGTAACCGCCGCCACCATAGCTACTCAGGTCGACCAGGAGCGCCAGCGCCAGCCAGAGCCAGTCCCAGCCGGCGACATTGCCAAACGGCGCAACCGCCACAAACATCAGCGTTGTCCAGGGGAGGAAGAGAAACCCGATGAAGGGCACGATGAACGTGTCCCAGGCGCTGTCCCACCGCCGTTGGTCCGCTAGCCACCAGAGGACGATGCCCACGCGCGGCCCCAACAGGGCGAGTACCGCGATCAAACAACACATACAGGTCTGTTCCTCCCGACGCCGCGGCGCTGAATGGGGGCGACTGGTGGCAGTTCGGGGATTCTATCACGAACCATCCGACGGCCGAACGCACGGGGGCTGGGCACCCGCCGGCGCTCCCAAACTCCAGATTACCCTGACACCCCGAGACAACCATGGTGCCGCCAACGATCGAACCCCTGGGGCCACGGCTCGCGCGGTCAACTGGACTGCGGACGACGAACACCGAGAGCGGCGAGTCCGATGCAGGCGCCGTTCGGCACGTCCTGAACCGGCAACGACTGTCGACTTAACTGTCAAACGCCCCGAAAACGACTGAAACCCTCCGCTATTGGAGGGTTTCTGAATCTGATTCGTGGTGCCAGGGCGCAGAATCGAACTGCGGACACTGCGATTTTCAGTCGCATGCTCTACCAACTGAGCTACCCTGGCGCGTACCCAATCATGATACGAGATCGGCCCTCGCTCGGCCAAGGGGCGGCCGCCGTTCGTTCACGCGTCACCCGCCGAGCGGGGGCGGTTCTGCTACTCCATAGATCCGCGGTTCTCTATAATTCGAGACGGCACCGTACATGCGCCCGGCGACGTGTCTGCGCCGGGTTCTGGACCGCCATACGGGGATCGAATCGATGAAGACACTGCTTGTGACCTCTCCGCAACCCGGCGCCGGCAAGACCGGCGTGATTGCGGCGATTGCCCTGCGGCTCGCCTATGAGGGCCAGCGCGTCCTCGCGCTGCGGCTCGGCGTCGCCGGTGACGCCGGCGCCGACGAAGACGCCGCCTACTTCGCCGGACTGCCCTTTGCCCGCGGCCGCGGCGGCGCGCCGGTCCAGCCGGATGAGGTGGCCGCGATCATCGCCGCGGGTGGCCGGCCGGTCGACCTCTTGGTCCTCGAAGATGCAGGTGACGGGAGCGGACAGATGGTCGCCGCTCAGCCGGAGACGCGGGTTCTTGCGGTGATTCGCGGCGACCCACGGGCGCAGGGTGAGGCACTGCAGGCTGCCGCCGAGCAATTGGGCGATAAGCTCGCTGGCGTCGTCGCGCTCGGTGTGCCCGAGCGGGATCGGATCGCGGCGCGCGACGCCGCTTCTCGGTTCGGTCTTCCCGCGCTGGCCGTCATCCCAGAGGATCGGACGCTGTACGCGCCCACGATCGGCGATGTCGTCGAAGCCCTCGACGCCGAGATCATCCTCGGCGATCCCCCGTCCGACCAGATCATCGAGCACATGCTGATCGGTCCGCTCACCGTCGATCCGAGCGATCCCTACTTCAAGCGCCGGCGGAACAAGGCCGTGATCACGCGATCGGACAAGACCGATCTGCAGCTCGCGGCACTCCACACGCAGACCGACGTGCTGATCCTCACCGGCGGCTTCCCGCCAAGTCCCTATACGATCGACCGGGCGGCCGGCGAGGAGGTGCCGATCCTGCTCACCCGCGCGGATACACCGGAGAGTGTGTCCAGGCTCGCCGACGCGATCGGCGGTTCGCGATTCAATAGCGAAGCCAAGCTCAAGCGCCTGCGCGAGCTTCTGGAAGACGAGTGGACGATCGATCAGGCAATGCAGGTCGCCGGCTTGTCACCCGTGGAGTCCACCAGCACCGCCTGAGCGATCCGCTCGCGCGACGCTTTGCGCCGTCGACACTGCCGGCACTAGCGTCGTGCTACGCGGTACCCAACGGATCGCGGGCCAGTTGATCGCCATCATTGCTGACCTGCGCCCGAACCCCAGCGGCACCAGGCAAGACCTGCGTCGGTGTATCCGCGCCCTCACGGGCGCCGGCGGTGGCCATCCGCCGGGGTTGGGCGGCGCCGCGCCGCGGCTGGGCACAGTAGGGGCAGGCGGCCCAACTATAGCTCAGCGGTTTCGCGCAGCGGCCGCACGGTTCCTTGAGCTGGGTCTGGCAGGTGGGGCAGATGATGTAGTCGTCGTCGACACGGCGACGGCAGGTCGGGCAGGCCTTCAGATCTTCGAGCTCTTGGAGCAACGCCTCTTCTTCGAGCGTGCGGGCGTATGCATCCGCGAGTGTCAGACGGGGCCGCGTCATCAGATAGATGATCAGGCCGGCGAAGCTGAAGAAGAGCACCAGGAACACGGCCAACGCCTGCATGAAGGGATCCCGGGTCCGCTCTCGGCTATCGCGATAGGTCCACCACACCATCCCGGCCCACAACGCAACGTAGTACGTAATCAGCCCGGCGGCTACAAATCGAACGGTCGTCTGCCAGCTTCCACCAGGCCAACTCAGCAAGACGTACCAGGCGCTCCCGCCGACCGCCGTTCCCATAAGCACCTCGTCTCACCCACCCCGTGCCGGTTCGGACACGTCAATATTGCGCGGATTATATCATGCGTCCATCGGATTCCGGTCATCCGGTTGACGTAGTCCGATCGGTGTACCTCGGAACCGGCAATCGATCGGCCGCTATCGTCCCCAGGCAGAGAGCTATCTATCATAGGCTCGCGGTAGGGAGAAAGCGGGGATGATGCATGTTTCGAAAGCTGTTGGTGGCGAATCGCGGAGAGATCGCGGTGCGGATCATGCGCGCCTGCCGGGAGCTGGGCATCCCGAGCGTGGCGATCTACTCCGATGCCGACCGCCAGTCCATGCACGTCCGCTACGCCACCGAGGCGCACTACCTCGGTCCCTCGCCCGCCGCCGAAAGCTATCTCAACATCGACCGGGTGATCGCCCTCGCCCGTCGTGTTGAGGCGGACGCGATTCATCCCGGCTACGGCTTCCTCGCCGAAAACCCTGCCTTCGCCCGCGCCTGTGGCGAGGCCGGGATCACCTTCATTGGCCCCACCCCCGAGGCGATGGAGCGCCTGGGCGACAAGATCGCCGCCCGCGGGTTGATGCAAAAGGCAGGTGTGCCGGTCGCCGCCGGCACCGATCGGATCGACGATCCCGATCTGGCAGTGGCGGCAGCACGGGGGATCGGCTATCCCGTGCTGGTGAAGGCGGCGGCCGGGGGCGGCGGCCGCGGCATCCGCCGGGTCGACTCGGAGGAGGCGTTGCATCAGGCGTTGGCGATGGCGGCAGCCGAGGCGCTCGCGGGCTTCGGCGACGGCAGCATCTACATCGAGAAGCTGATCTCACCCGCGCGCCACATCGAGGTGCAGATCATCGGCGATGCCCACGGCAACATTGTCGCGTTGGGCGAGCGCGAGTGTTCGATCCAGCGCCGCCATCAGAAGATGATCGAGGAGTGCCCTTCGGCCGGAGTGGACGCGCGGCTGCGTGACCGGCTGATGTGGGCGGCGACGACGGCGGCGCGGGTCGCCAGCTACCGCAATGTCGGCACGGTCGAGTTCCTCGTCGATAGCGAGCGCAACTATTACTTCCTCGAGATGAATACGCGGCTGCAAGTCGAACACCCGGTGACGGAGATCGTCGCCGGCGTCGACCTGGTCGCGGACCAGATCCGGGTGGCGGCAGGCGAGCCGCTCGCCTATACCCAGGAGACCGTGCCCCGGCGCGGCTGGGCGATCGAGTGCCGGATCGTCGCCGAAGACCCACGGCACAACTTCGTCCCCTCGGTGGGCACGATCGCCTTCGCCCGCGAGCCGGCCGGTCCGGGCGTGCGCGTCGAGAGCGCCCTCTACGACGGGTTCGAGGTGTCGATCTACTACGACGCGCTCGTCGCGAAGGTGACCGCGTGGGGCCGTGACCGGGAGGAGGCGATCCGGCGGATGCGCCGGGCGCTGTCCGAGTTCAAGATCGTGGGCGTCGAGACGAATCTGCAGTTCCACGTGCAGGTGATGGATGATCCGTACTTCCGCGCCGGACAGATCGATACGGATTTCCTCGAAAAGCACTTCGACCCCCACTACGAGCCGCCGGCCGCCGGCGAAGACGCGGCCTTGATCGCGGCGGCGCTGCTGTCTCACCTGCGCAGCAGCGGCGCGCGGATCAACGGCGCGGTGGCCGGTGTCGATGCGAAAGCCCTTGGAGGAGCGGTCAATCCGTGGCGGAACATGGCGCGTCCGGGACGCGGAGGAGGGTCGGGATGGCGCGGAAGCTCGCGTTGAAGGTGGACGATCGGCGGGAGGAGGTCGAGGTCGAGGAGGCGGACGGCGTGCTGCGGGTCCGCCTCGGCGACCGCTGGCACACGACCGAGCTGCAAAGGACGAACCGATTGGGGTTGTATTCGTTGATCATCGACGGCCGGTCGTGGGAGCTGTTCGCGCGGGACCGGTCGGGCGGGTTCGAGCTGCTTCTCGGCAATCGCCTGTACGACGTGGCGGTGGGCAGCGGCGGGCGGACTGCCGACGTAGAGGAAGAGGTCACCGGCGTCTGGAGCCTGCAGTCGCCGATGTCGGGCCAGGTGGTCGAGGTCCGCGTCGCGGCCGGCGATGCGGTCGAAGCCGGACAGACCCTCGTGGTGGTCGAGTCGATGAAGATGAACAACGAGCTTACCGCCGCGCGGGCGGGGACCGTGAGCGAGGTCCAGGTCAATCCCGGCGACCGAGTCGAACGCGGCCGGTTGTTGCTCCGCGTGAGCTAGCCACATTGCCGGCCGGCGCCGGTCCATGGTAGAATCAGACGTTACAGGGCGTGTGCTCGGAGCACCCGAGCTGAGTTGGAGGTAGCCTTCTATCACACGAGAGTTTCGTATCAACGACCGTATCCGTGTCCGTGAAGTCCGCTTGATCGACGACGACGAGGGACAGGTTGGGATCGTCCCGGTGCAGCAGGCGCTGCAGATGGCGCGCGACAAGGGACTCGATCTTGTGGAGGTAGCGCCGAACGCTGTTCCGCCGGTGTGTCGCATTCTGGACTACGGCAAGTTCAAATATGAACAGTCGAAGAAAGAGCGCGAGGCACGCAAGCATCAGCACAACGTCGTGCTACGCGAAATCCGGATGAAGCCGAAGATCGATGACCACGATATCGACTTCAAGACCCGGACCGTTCAAAAGTTGCTCAAAGAAGGCGACAAGGTCAAGGTCAGCGTCATGTTCCGCGGGCGCGAAGTGACGCATCCGCAGATCGGGCGTGCCCTTCTTGATCGCGTCTACGAGCGGGTCAAGGATCTCGGAACGTTGGAGAAGCAGCCTTCCATGGAAGGCAGATTCATGACGATGATCCTGGCGCCGGGACAGCCAAAGGCTGCCAAGGAAGCACCACGACCGAAGGCCCGGCCAGAGCCGGCCCCGGAGTTGGTGACGGCGCCGGTTGGGGAGCAATAAGTTCGTGCCAAAGATGAAGACCAGCAGCGCCGCCAAGCGCCGGTTCAGCGTGACCGGAACCGGCAAGGTGATGCGCATGAAGGGTAATAAGCGACATAAGAAGATGGCGAAATCCCGGCGTGTGCTCCAGATGGACGAGCACAAGTTCCCGGTGGCGTCGTCGCATCGCCGGATGCTCCAGCGACTCCTCCCCTACGGGGTCTGATTCCGGCCCTCCTTGCCGGAAGGCCGGCGGGATGGATATCGTGGGAGTGGACCGTTCCACCGTCCACTCCTGATTCGCTTATCTAAATTCGGAGGCTCGAAGCCGCCTCCAATCGCAAAGTGAGAGCGACACGCCATGCCACGAGTGAAACGCGGCGTCACCGGACACGCACGCCACAAGAAGATCATCGATATGGCGAAGGGCCACAAGGGCCAGCGTCATCGCCTGTTTCGTCGGGCCAATGAGTCCGTCACACACGCGCTCTCATACGCCTATCGTGACCGGCGCGACCGCAAGAGCCAGTTCCGCCGGCTCTGGATCCTGCGCATCAACGCCGCCGCCCGCCAGCATGGCATCAGCTACAGCCGGTTGATTGACGGCCTGGCGAAGGCGGGTGTCGTGCTCGATCGGAAGGTGCTCGCCGACCTCGCGGTGCGCGATCAAGCCGCCTTCGGCAAGCTGGTCGAACAGGCCAAAGCCGGGACCGCGTAGACCTCACACCGAGCGATGCCATGGACCGGCCGCATCACCTCCGGTCCATCGTCGATCACCGGCGCGAGCCGCCGTCGCCGACCCAAGGAGGCGGACGGACGTGAACGAGGGCTGGCTGACTGCCGCCAAATTGCTTGCGGTCGTCGCCTTGGTGCTTGCCAACGGTTTCTTCGTCGCTTCGGAGTTCGCGCTCGTCGCCATCCGCCGGAGCCGCGTCGACGAGATGGTATCGCTCGGCGTGCTCGGCGCAAAAGCGGTGCAGCGGGCGACGCGCAACCTCGATCACTTCATCGCCGCGACCCAGCTCGGCATCACTCTCGCCAGCCTGGCGCTCGGTTGGCTGGGCGAGCCGACCCTCGGCCGCCTCCTCGAGCATCGGATCGGTCATGCCCCCGGCGGCACCACGCTCGCGGTGATCATCGCCTTCTCGATCATCACGACGCTGCACATCGTCATCGGCGAACTGGCGCCCAAGTCGATCGCGCTGCAATACCCGGAGCGGACCTCGCTCGTCATCGCCCAACCCCTGGGCGTCTTCGACTTTGTCTTTCGACCGTTCATCATCGCGCTCAACAGTATCGGCCGGTTTACCGTCCGGCTGATCGGCCTCCGGCCGCCGTCCGGCCATGAGATGGTCCACTCGTCCGAGGAGCTGCGGATGCTGGTCGAGGCCTCCGGCCGCGCCGGGGTGCTCGAAGAATCGGAACGCGAGATCATCAATCGGGCGTTCAACTTCGCTGACTTCACCGCACGCGAGCTGATGATGCCGCGCACCGAGGTGGTCGCCGTTCCCGCCGACCTCTCCGGACGCGACCTGCTCCATACCGTCGTGGAAAAAGGGTTCAGCCGCTACCCAGTCTACCGAGGCTCCATGGACGACGTCCTCGGCGTCGTCCATGTCAAGGATCTGGTCGCGGCGATGGACCGGGACGGCGCGGAACCGTTCACCGCCGGAGATCTGGCGCGGCCGGCGATGTTTGTCCCGGATTCACTCCCCGTCGACGACCTGCTGGCCCAACTCCGAGGGACCAATGCCCGCATCGCCATGGTGATCGACGAGTTCGGCGGTGTCGCCGGGATCGTCACGATGGAGAACGTGCTCGAACGGTTGGTCGGACAGCTCCGCGATGAGTTCGAGCCACAGAGCCAGACCGAGGTGGTGCATCATCCCGACGGCAGCGTCTCGATCAGCGGACTGACCTTGATCTCCGACGCCAACGAATTGCTGGGACTGTCGATGGATGACACTGAGTACGACACCGTCGGCGGCTTTCTCTTCGGCCACATCGGCCATCTGCCGAAGGTGGGCGACTCCATTGAAGTCGATGGGCACGCCCTGAGCGTCGAATCGATGGATGATCGCCGCGTCGACCGCGTGCTGATCACGTCGAACGGACCGAACGCCCCGGCCGTCACGCTTCGCACGCAGGACGGCCGCGACTGAGCGCGCGGCACTACCCATGCGCCGCAGCCCAGCGCCGATGTCATCCTGAGCGTCGGCGAAGGATCTCGCGTCTGTTTTCGAACCTGCCGCCAGATTCGTTTGTCCAAACTCGCGTCAGCATGACAGATGGTGTTTGGCGCTCTCAGTCGAGAAGGCACACCACCGTCTCTTTATCACGTGGTGTCGTGGCGCCTTGGTGGTTCGTTGATCACCGCCGCACCGCGCCGAACTGCCGCTCCACCTGCCGCAGCAAACGATCGATCGCCTTGTCCACTTCCTCGTCGGTCAGCGTCCGATCCGGCGCCTGGAAGCTCAGGGCAAACGCCAGCGATTTCTTGCCGGATGGCAGCGGCGCCCCCCGGTACTCGTCGAACGGACGCACTGACACCAAGCGCGGCGTGGCCGCGATGGCGGCTTGCAGCGATGCCGCCGTCACGCCCACGTCAACGACCAGCGCGAGGTCGCGGCGGACCGCTTCGTATCGCGACACGTCTTGATAGTGGGCGCGTTCACCCGCCAGCGGCACCAGCGGGCTGAGCCGAATCTCGAACTGGTAGGCATCCTGTTCAATGCCGAATGCGTCGAGGACGTTCGGGTGGACCTGTCCGAAGACCCCGGCCTGAACGCCGCCGGCGACCACGGCCGCGCACCGGCCCGGCACGAAGCCGAACTCGTCTGATGGCTCGAAGCTCGCCCGGATTCCGAGACCCTCGAACAACGCCTCGACGTATCCCTTCGCGTCGAAGAAATCCAGCGCCGCTTCGCCCGGCAGACCCCAGCGGTCGGCGCGCCGGCCGGCGATCACCCCGGTGACCGTTTCTTCCTCGTCGGGCAGGCCATCGTCGGACGGTTGATAGCTCCGGGCGGTCTCGAAGAGCGACACCTCGGCACGATTCGAACGGCGCAGGTTCAATTCCAGCGTTTCGAGGAGGCTGCCTCGAAGGGTAGTGCGGAGATATTCGTGGTCGACGGTGATCGGGTTTCGCACCTTCAGCGGTGGCGACACCGCCAGGTCCTCCGGTGGTGTCACCTTCTGCAACTGCTCGATCGTGACGAGGGAATAGGTCATCACTTCCTGCATACCCGCCGCCGCAAGAATGTCCTTGACCCGCTCGCGCAGATCGCGCAGCGGCTGATCGATCGGCACGGGCACCCGCCCGCTGATCGTGGTGTTGGGCAGGTCGTCGTAGCCGACGATGCGGATCACCTCTTCGCTGACGTCGTCGGGAATCCGGACATCCGTGCGCCAGTAGGGCACGTGCACCGAGTAGCGGTCGGGCGGCACCCAATCAGTCCGAAAGCCGAGCGCGGTGAGCACGTCACGCACGCGCGACGGCGGTATGTCGATCCCGAGAACCTGACGCATGCGGGCGGCAGGCACGACGACATGCACCGGCTGATCCGGCGCCGGGTAGGCATCGACGACGCCGGGGGCGGCCCGACCGCCGGCAAGCTCGACCATCAGCTGTACAGCACGCCGTGCGGCAATCAGCGGCAGCTGCGCGCTCAGTCCCTTTTCAAACCGAAGCGATGCCTCGGTCCGCATCTTCAGCCGTTGCGCGGTGCGCCGCACGCTCGGTCCGTTGAAGTTCGCGGCCTCGAGCAACACCGTCGTCGTCCCGTCACTCACCTCACTGTCGGAGCCACCCATCACGCCCGCCACCGCGACGACCCGCTCGGCATCGGCGATCATCAGCATCTCCGGGTCCAGCTCACGTTCGAGACCGTCGATCGTCACCAATCGTTCGCCGGGGCGCGGCCGGCGCACGACGATGCGCCGTCCCCGAACGTGGTCGTAGTCAAAGGCGTGCAGCGGCTGGCCGAACTCCAGCATCACGTAGTTGGTAATGTCGACGATGTTGTTGATCGGACGTTGACCCGCCGCGACCAGCCGGTCCTGCATCCACTGCGGCGACGGCCCGATCGTGACACCCTCGACCACCGCCGCCACGTAGCGGCTGCACAGATCTGGATCATCAATTTCCACGGCGATCCGCTCCGCTGCCGGCGTGCCGGACTCCGGGTAGTCGGTCGATGGCTCGCGGACACGCTGATTGGTGAGTGCCGCCACCTCGCGGGCAATGCCGAGTACGGAGAGCAGATCCGGCCGGTTCGCCCAGGTGGACAGATCGAGCACGACATCGCCCAGGTACTCGCTCAGCGGCAGGCCGACCGGCGCATCCGCCGGCAATTCGAGAATTCCCTCGTGATTCTCGGAGATCCCTAGCTCCCGCTCGGATAGCACCATGCCCGCCGACTCGACCCCGCGGATCTTTGTCGGCTTCAACGTCATCCGCTCGCCGGTGTGACCGTTGGTCAGCACGGCGCCCTCTTCGCCAAAGGCGACTTTCTGTCCGGCGGCGACGTTGGGCGCGCCACAGACGACCGTCTGGGTACGATCGCCGGTCGTCACGGTCGCCAGCCGGAGCCGATCGGCGTTGGGGTGCGGCTCAACCCGCAGCACCTCCCCCACGCGCACTTTCGCATCCCAACCGCCGAGCCGGATCACTTCTTCCACCTCGGTTGAGCTCAGCGTCAACCGACGGGCGAGTTGATCGGGCGGAAGCGTGACATCGACATATTCACGGAGCCATTTCAATGGAACGCGCATGAAGTCACCTGTCCGAACCCCTCCCCCGACCCCTCCCCCCGCTGCCGCGCGGAGCGGGGAGCCTCGTCATGGTGTGCTGCCAGCGTCGCCTTCGCAACAGTCTGGCTATTGCGAATGAGTGCGTTGGCATCACGCCCCGGCTTGGCACCCCTCTCCGCGCGCCAGCGGGGGGAGGGGCCGGGGGAGGGGTCCGTCAAAACTGTTCGAGAAACCGCAGATCGTTCTGGAAGAAGTGCCGGATGTCGCCGACGCCATAGAGCGGCATCGCGATCCGCTCGACGCCCATACCGGCGGCGAAGCCGGTATAGCGGTCCGGATCGTATCCCACGCCGGCGAGCACATCGGGGTGGACCATACCGGCGCCGAGGATCTCGATCCAACCGGTGCCTTTGCAGGTGCCACAGCCACGTCCCTCGCAGACGAAGCAGTCCACCGCCATCTCGACCCCCGGCTCGACGAAGGGGAAGTAGGCGTGACGCAGCATCGTCCGGCGCTGGACCCCCAGCAATCGCTTGGCGAAGTAATCGAGCGTGCCCTTCAGATCGGCCAGCGTGATGCCTTCGTCGACCGCCAGCAATTCTACCTGGTGCAGCATCCACTCGTGCGTCGCATCGGTCGCCTCGTAGCGATAGCAACGGCCGGGAACGACAACCCGGATCGGCGGCTCCTGCTGCTGCATCACCCGGATCTGGTTGGGCGATGTGTGGGTCCGCAACAGCATCTGGGGCTGATCCTCGATCCAGAACGTGTCCCACATGTCGCGGGCCGGATGGTCCTGCGGGATGCGCAGCATCTCGAAGTTGAAGTGATCCCACTCCACTTCCGGCCCTTCCGCGACGCGGAAACCGAGCTCGCCGAAGACGGCGATGATCTGGCGCAGCGTCCGCGTGATCGGATGCAGTCCCCCTCGCGGATGCGGCCGCCCCGGCAGCGTTACGTCGATCTGATCGCGCTGGAGCCGCTCGTCGCGGGAACGTTCGCGAAGCTCGCCCCGGCGCGCCTCGAAAGCCGCCTCGATCTCGCCGGCCAGCCGGTTGATCGCGGCGCCGGCGCGCGGCCGCTCCTCCGGTGGTAGGCCGCCGAGACCGCGACGCAGCGCCGTGATCTGCCCCTGACCGCGGCTGAGAAAGCGGAGCCGAAACTGCTCTAAAGCCGCCTCATCGGTGGTCGACGCGAGGGCCGTATGCGCCTCACGGGTCAACGCTTCGAGGTTGAGGTCGTCCGTCATCATGATGCCTGCCTCCCAGGCCGGAAACACAAGAGCCAGGGCGGCTGCCCTGGTTCTGGGAATTCAAGTGTAGGCAGTCGCCACCGGGTGAGCAATCTGTACCCTCACTTTACGTCAGTCCGCCCACGTGCCTATGATCGGCCACAATGAGATATGCGTCGGAGGGTGACACGATGGCGATTCGCGGCTACGTCCTGATCGAGACCGAGGTCGGCAGCGCCAAGTCCGTGGGCGAGTCGATGCAGCACCTCGACCACAAAGACGCGCGGGTGCTCGCCGTCGATACCGTGACCGGCCCCTTCGATGTCATCGTCCAGCTCGAAGCCGATGACCTCGACCGGCTCGGCAACTGCATCACCGACGGCATCCAGGCGATTCAGGGCGTCAAGCGGACGACCACCTGCCTCGCCGTACGGCTCGGCTGAGTGGGGCAATGGGCAGTCGGCAATCGGCAATGGTGAGTACCGGGACCCCCACTGCCGATTGCCGACTGCCCATTGCCCGCGACCGAAGGGAGCTATCCATGATCAGTGTTGAGGAGGCGCGCGGGCGGATTCTCGCCAACTTTGCGCGTCTGGACGCGGTCGAACAGCCGATCCTCGAGTCCATCGGGCAGTGTATCGCCGAGGATGTGCACGCCACGTTCGACATCCCGCCGCTGGACAACACGGCGATGGATGGCTACGCGGTGCAGGCAGCCAGCACCGACGGGGCGTCCGAGTCGCGGCCGGTCGAGCTGGCCGTGATCGGCGAATTGGCGGCGGGCTATGTCTTCGAGGGGCCGGTCGGCGCCGGTCGGGCCGTGCGGATCATGACCGGCGCGCCGATTCCTCCCGGCGCGGACTCGATCGTCCCCTTTGAGGAGACGGACGAAACCGGCCGCGGTGTGCCGAGCAAGGTCGGGCTCACCGAAGGCCGGGTACGCGTCTTCAAGGCGGCGCTGCCCGGCAACAACATTCGCCGCGCCGGGGAGGATGTGCGGTCCGGAACCATCGTCATTTCGGCGGGTACGGTCCTCCGGGCGCCGCACATCGGTGTGCTCGCCTCGTTGGGCAGAGCCACCGTGCGGGTGACGCGACGGCCCGTTGTCGCAATCCTCTCAACCGGCGATGAGGTGCTGGAGCCGGGCGAGCCGCGTGGCCCCAGCCAGATCTACGACAGCAATTCCTACAGCATCGCCGCGCTGGTCCTCCGCAACGGCGGCATTCCCCTGCGGCTCGGCATCGCCCGCGACACGATCGAAGACCTGACAGCCAAGGTACGCGCGGGGATGAAAGCGGACATGCTGGTCACCTCGGCGGGCGTCTCGCGCGGTGACTTCGATGTCGTTAAGGACGTGCTTGCCCGCGAGGGCCGGATCGACTTCTGGACGGTGAACATGCGCCCCGGCAAACCGCTCGCCTTCGGTATCTTCGAAGACGGAGACCGCCGCGTGCCGCACATCGGGCTGCCGGGCAACCCTGTCAGCGCGATGATCACCTTCGAATTGTTCGGACGCGCGGCGATCCAGACGATGATGGGGCGGCCGGTGCAGGATCGGCCGATGATCCGCGCCGTCACCCGCGACCGCATCCGGATGGCCGACGAGCGCCGCTTCTTCGCCCGCTGCATCATCACCCGGGAAGATGACCGCTGGGTGGCCTCACTCGCCGGTTCCCAGGGTTCCGGTGTGCTTACAGCGCTGGCCCGTGGCAACGGCCTCGCCATCGTCCCAGAGGGCAGTCCGGACGTACAGCCCGGCACGGAAGTCGATGTCCTGATGCTCGACTGGGACCACGGCGAATAACGTGGCAAGCAACTCGGCTTTCCATAATCGTTCGACACACGGCCCCTGACAGCCGATATTCTCCTGACTGTCAGACACACCCGCGAGCGAAGCCGGTCGAGAGGGTGGGAACACCTCACCGACGCCGCCCCCGCTCCCACGCCGGTTCGTCCGGTGTGACCGGAACCCTCGGGTTCCAGGGGAGATGTTTCACTGGTGGTCCGACACGAACGACCGAGGAGCCGCAAGGTCCCTCGGTCGCTTCATTTTTCCCTCAATGCACGACACGGAAGTCAGGTTCGGCGCCCGTTGCCGGCAGCCAGGTGACTTCGACCCGTTCGACCAACGCGAACCGTGGACCCTCGTGAAGCAGCGACTCCAGACGCGCCAGCGCCGCCCGCTCGCCCTCAGCCTCAACCGCGACGCTGCGGCCGTCGGACAGATTGCGCACGGTGCCGGTGAGTCCGAGCCGGCGGGCATGGTCGGCGGTGAAATTGCGAAAGTTCACGCCCTGGACGCGGCCGTGAACGATCGCGTGGAGTCTGATGCGGTCGGTCATCGTGCGTCGATCGATCCGCCTGGTCCGGCGGGTTCGGACGTGACCGCGAGGCGCAGAAAGGCCCGCCACGCGGCAGCCATAGGCAGGTCAAGAGCCCGCTCGACGGCCAAAAACCGTGCCTCGCCGTCGTTGTCGTCCGGGCACATTGCATCCGGGTGATGGGCCGCGGCGGCCGCCGTGTACACGACCTGCACGAACACGGGATAGGGAAAGGTATAGTCGGGTGCCCTCGGATCGAGGTGGCGGTAGACGACATAACCCAGGCGCCGGAGCGTCCCCAGCGACCAACCCGTTTCCTCGATGACCTCACGGCGGACGGTATCTTCAAGGGATTCCCCCCGTTCGCGACGGCCGCCGGGGACCACATGCGCGTCGAGGCCCGCGCCAATCACCAGAACTTCGCTCGGTCGTGTGACGACACACCGCACCGACGTGATCAGGTCGTCGGGCGGCAGATCCGTCGCTGCGTAGCTGCAAACGACGAACCGGCCGCTGGGCCAGATGACACCGTCTTCGCAGAGAAGCCGGCTGCTGTCGACGAAAGGGGCGCCGCCGTTCTCCGCCATTCCATCGTTCTCGCTCGAAACGGCTCTATGCATTGAGGAGGGCGGATCGCATATGATCCGCCCTCCTGTCCTATCACGCCGTTCCGATTGGCGCTAGAAGTCAGGGTTGGCTCGGGAAACCCGGGAAGCCTGGGAAACCCGGGAATGATGGGAACGACGGGAACCCGGGGAAGGATGGGAACGGCGGGAACGACGGTGGCGGTGCCGGTGGTGCCGGTGGCGGTGGTGGCGCCGGCGGTGCCGGGTTCCCGAAGATACCACCGAAGCCGCACAACCGCGCCGGTGACGACGTACCCGCGAGGTTCAGCCGCCATGTGTTCGCGGTGTCGGCCGTGCCGCTGCCGGTCGTCTCGTCGATGCAGTCGAACAGGCCATTGCCATTCGCCTGATTGAGCGCGAACGTGTTGCCGGAAGACGTTGCGGCGCCCGCCAGCACCGCGAGCCCGTACTCGATGTTGTTGCGGGACTGGTTCGCCTGCACGGTGACACCGGTCGTGCCGACCGAGTCATACGAGGCACTGAAGACGACGATGCCGAGGTCATTCGCACTGACCTGGTTCGTCGCGATCCGGACACCACCGTGTAGCTGGTACAGGATGATCCCGGATGCACTCTCGTCGCCGGCGGTTGGGCCGGTGTACTGATTGCCGGTAACCTGGTTGCTCGACGCCCGGCCGGTTGCGTCTCGGAGGAACCCGATACCGTTGCGGGCAATGGCCGGATCTGGGCCACCGCCGTCAATCGTGTTGCCCGTGACGATTCCACTCGAACCAGGGCCGTCAACGTAGATGCCGGCTTTCTGGTACGTGTCAATCTGGTTGCCGGCGACCGTAGCCGTACCGACCTGAAACTCCGGCCCGCGGCCGACAAGAATGGCGAATCCGGTCTGTATGCCGCGACTGCCGGGATTGACGCACCGAACTTGCGTAACCAGATTTCCCTGGATCGTCGCCGAGCCGCCACCCGCGACGAAGATACCCGAGAATGAAGAGCACGCGCCGATGGGAACAGGGCCGGTAACGGTGAAGTCGCGGATGGTGACGCCGGTTGCGGCCGTCACGAGCACGATCGACCCGCCCGCTGTCATGGTCGCTGGCGCCTCGATGATCGCACCCAGCGGATTGGCCGAGCGCACGGTGAGGTTGTTCTTGCCGGCGGCGATCGTCACCTGCTCAACGTAGGTGCCGTCGCAGACGCGCACCTCGGCTCCCGGCGCGGCCGCGTCCACCGCCGCCTGGATGGTGTCGAAGGCCGCGGTCGGGCACTGCACCATGTCGTCATCGACGAGGATCGTGCCGGTAATCGGCGCGTCCGGCTCGAAGTTATAGGTCGTATTGCTGCCGCTGACGCCGATCGTGAGAGCATCGACGTTGCCATCGAAGCCGCCGGCCCAGGGACCACCGGCGCGAAGCAGCAAGGCACCATCGGTCACGCGGATGCCGCCATTCGGAAATGCCGTCACTACCTGGGACCACGTACATGTAACGGCCTGGGAGCACGTAGCACTGAGGGTGCCATCAGAGAACCACCAGTTGCCGCCTGCGGCATTGTCCTGTGTGTTCCAGGTCTGCCAGACGCCCGGATTGACGGTGTGGGCATGGTACGGCTCATAGATCAGGCGTCCCTGCCAGTCGATATTAGTGTCCGTCAGATCGCTGTCGAAGTTGAGCTGGAGTGAGGCGGCCAGTGCGCTGCCGCCGGCCGTGCGATACGTGCTGTAGGAGAGCGCCGTAATCGCGTCGAGGCGCGTGCCCGCGTGCGCGTAGGTGACGAGGTTGTACCGGCCCGTATCGTTGACCGTGAGTCTGGCGCTACCCGTTCCCAGTGGTGGCGTCGCCGGGCCAGTGACAAATGACGCGCTGCCGGTGCCCGGGGGTGGTGGTGTCGTAGGACTCTCGTCGAGGAATCCCCACCCTTGCAGATTGCTGGGCGTGACGACCACAGTCCCCGCGAGAACTCCTGTTGCGGACGCGGTGCCCGCAAGGAGCCATGCCCCGGCGACAGCCATGGCGAACAAACCGAATATCCTTCTCAACATCGGTCCCCCTTTGTCCAATCCTCCTGCCGGTTGTGCCCGATGACACGACGCTATTCAGACCGATTGGATGGGGTGACAGGTCTTGGTTCAGCTCGAACAGCGCCTTCGGGACGGACGCAATCTAACGCCATCATTGCAGAATTACAAGCAACTGCAACGACAATCTGGCGAACGTCAATTGTGCGGACACTTTGGACTGTGGAGAGTGATCCGATGATGATTACTCTGACTGTCTTAAACTACCATCGGAATCTTTGCTTTGGGAAAACAATGCGATATAGAAAATGTATGTCAGGCTATGCTTCATTCTACCCGGCGGACGTCACGTGATCTGTGATCGTATTCACACCCGCGCAACCACGCCGGGCATCCCGACCAACGCAATCGGGACACACGGCCGTGCACCCTGACGACACGCGCGTATAGAAACGGTATTACGTCTGCTCATCTGATTGGCTCGCGCGATGAGCGACCCACTTCGCACGCTGGGCGGCGCGCACGCGCTCATCGGTCGTCTGATAACGCAAAAGGAAGGCATCGGCAAAAGCACGATATGATTCGGCCGCAATCGCATCGCGGGCGCCCTTCATCAACCGAATCAGAAAGCGGATGTTATGCAGCGTGGCAAGACGATAGCCAAGGATCTCTTGCGCCTTGAAGAGATGATGCAGGTAGGCGGCGGTGAACGTTGTGCAGGCTTCACAGTCGCACTCCCGATCGAGGGGACCGAAGTCGCGGGCAAACCGGGCGTTGCGGATATTGACGCGGCCGTCGGCCGTGAACAGGGCGCCGTTGCGGCCCAGCCGCGTCGGCAGGACGCAGTCGAACATGTCCACACCACGGCGCACTGCCTCGATCAGGTCCTCCGGCGAACCGACGCCCATCATGTAGCGCGGCCGGTCCGGCGGCAGCGACACGAGGCTGGCATCGAGCATCGCCCACATCACCGCCTTCTCCTCGCCGACGCTGAGCCCGCCGATCGCGCAACCAGCGGTGCCGCTCGTCGCCACCTCGGCGGCCGAGGCACGGCGCAGATCCTCGTACATCCCACCCTGGCAGATGCCGAAGAGCGCCTGATCGGTCGTTTGCGCCGCAAGACACCGCCCGAGCCAGCGGTGGGTGCGTTCCGCCGCCTGTTCGGCGTGGGCGCGGTCGGCGCTCGGCGGCGGCGGTTCGTCGAAGGCCATGATCACATCGGCGCCGAGCGCCTCCTGCACGGCGACGGAACGTTCCGGCGACAACTCGAGCTCGGAACCGTCCAGATGGGAGCGGAAGACAACCCCGGCGTCCGAGATCCGGCGCAGGTGCCCGAGGCTGAAGACCTGGAATCCGCCGCTATCGGTCAGGATCGGACCGTCCCACGCCATGAACCGATGCAATCCACCGGCATCCCGCACGATCTCGGGTCCGGGCCGCAGCAGCAGGTGATAGGCGTTTCCCAGGATCATGCCGGCGCCGCTCGTGCGAAGGTCGTTCGGCGTCAGCGTCTTGACCGTCGCCTGGGTGCCGACGGGCATGAAGACCGGTGTCTGAACATCGCCATGGGGCGTCTGGAGGCGGCCGCTCCGGGCGCGGCCGTCGGTATGCTCTAGCGCAAATGCGATCAACCAACGATTCCTTCCGGCGCCAGCGCCGCTCTTGGAGATTCAGTGTATCAACGATGGTGTCCAGGAAAGCACCTCGACAGGCAGTGTCGTCGATCGACGGCTGCCAGGACTCCCGGATCACTCCGCCAGGAAACGCGTGACGCGGGGCCTGCTTCTCCGCTACGCCCCGCTCCGCTATCCTCTGCAAGGTCAGCAGCATTGCAAGGAGCGGGTCGATGGCGGGACGATGCACGATACCGTGTGAGATCGACGGCGTGGAGCGACGGATACGCCGGCGGGCGCTGCAAAGCACGCTGTCGCCGAACGTCGCCGCGATCGCCGCCGGCGTCGTGCTCCTGCTGGCGACACCGATCCTCATTCCCCTCGCCGGGTGGCAGGCCGCCGTGGTCGCGGCGATCTTCTTTCTCCTCGGCGTGGTGGTGGTCGTCGGCCGTGCCTTGATTCAGGCGGGCGAATTCACCCGGCTCGGCGTGCCGGCAGAACTGGATCTCCTGATCGACGAACACGAAGGCGAGATCCACCCCCCGCGCCTGCCGGTGCTACGGGACCACGCGGCCCGGCTGCGCTACGACACCGAAGCCTATCGCGTCCGGGTGACACAATTTCTCCAGGAGCTGCGCGAGGCCACCGGCGAAGCGTGGCGCTGCCGCTGCCGTAAGCGCCGTCTCCCAATCTCGATGCCCTTCTAGCTCGAGGTTCATCGCCAAGACACAACGACACCGGTTCGAGAGTCAACGTGACGTCGTGGTGAATCCTCTCGCCGGGCACGGCTCTCACCGGTCGGGGAGCCGGAAAACGACAAAGGACAAACGAGCGGCGCGATACCGGCATCGAGGGGTACGCGGATCGCTGTGACTCGTTCGTCCTTGGTCGAAAATGCTCGCCCCCGCCCACCAGCCATCCGCCGGCTTATATCTCGTCTTCTAGGGCTTCTTCCACTATCGGGTTGTTCCGATTCAATTTCGTGAGCCGGAGTGAACGGCCATCCGGCAGATCTACCATCTCTTGCAGGAGTAACCCGCGTTCTATGAAATCGTTGAGCTTGCCGTCAACCACGTTCGGGTCGATCAACTCGGCGTTGTTTGGGTGACGGATGAAATCCGCCATGAACCGAAAGATCGGATAGACGCCGGGTTTGCGGCTGATCTCATAGCGGTTGATCACGCGGACCACCGCCAACTCGCCTTCACGGTCCAGCTGAAACTCGACCGGGTCCAGCGGGTCTTCATGACCCGCCGCCAGAACGAGGTCGCGGCTGACACTCCCCGGCACTCCGGCAATCACGATCATCTTGCCGAGCCGGTTGCGCAGCCTCGCCACAATGCGAACGTAATCACGATCTCCGGCCATCAGCACGAACGTGTCCGTGTTCGGCCGGTCCAAGGCGACCTCATAGAGGTCGATGGCGACGTTGATATCAACCGTGCTTTGGGCTTTGTCCTCACGTACCTTGACGGGGCAATGAAATGGTTCAATACCGGCAACGCGAATCCGCGACTCCAACCGGCCCAGAAAGGGCTGGCTAAAATCGCCGTACGCACGGGCAAACCCCATGAGTCCGTAGCTACGCACTTTTTCTACCCACTTCAGCGGGTCGGGAGCCTGCTGGTAGGTATTCCACATCGACGTGGCGATGTTCTCTAGATCGACAAACAGTGCGGCTTCACCCGCCACAGAAATCCTCCTCCCACGGTCGGATGCTGGGTCGGGCAGGGGGCACACCAACTATTCGATTGGTAACGTGCTGCGCCTGAGCTTTCACATGGGAGAATAGCACGCGACAGCGGTCAGACGAAGGGCCGCCGCGCGGTCGATCGTCCACCTACTGCCAATCTTCCGCGCTTCGTACACTCGAACGGGGGCGCCATCCGACACCGGCCGGGAGGGTTCGTGGGACGAGGGATCTGGTGGAGCGGCATCGGGTTGCTCCTCTTCCTGACCGCATGTGGCGGCTCCGACTCGGACGGCCAAGCGGCACAGCAAGCGGCATCAACGCCGCCAACCACCGCGACGGCAGCCGCGGCCGCGGCTCCGACGGCGACGGTGGCCGGTGATCCGCCGGCATCACCGGAAACCGAGCGGATCGACGCGATCCTCGCCGGCGCCACGCTACCGACGAAGGTCGCGGTCTTCGGCCGCCGCGACATCCCGAACGACGCGGTGGAGCAGGAGGCGCCGGATGCCGCCCGGCGCTTCCGCGAGTTTGGGCGCGTGACCGGCGCCTTCTACATACTGTCGGTGGATGGCGCCCAACGCATGACCCTAAGCATCAACCAATACGGCTCTCCCGACGGCGCGGCACAAGAGTTTGCCTTCGGTCAAGGCAACCCCCGGCCCGAGGACCGGCTGGAAGCGGACGGGATCGGAGAGGACCGATCGGCGTTCCGAAGCACGTCCGGCGCGGGCGCCGGCCAGATATCGCAGTATTTGATCAGCTTCACCCGCGGCTGCCATTACGTGGTCGTCGTCGACTTTCTCCCCAGCGGTACCAACACCCCACCCGACAGCGCCCTCGCTCTCGCCCGCGCCGTTGACGATCGGCTGAAGGACTCCTCGCCCGACGCGGCCGGCTGCGGCTGAAATCACCTCCAGATCTCACAACCAGGCACTCCATCAACGACGAATCACTGCATACGCCAGAGAAGTCGTGCCCCCCTGGGAGCGCGGACATCCTGTCCGCCGGTCATCCCACACCGATGCGGACAGGATGTCCGCGCTCCCAGGGGCTTACGATTCGACCAGCCCT
>JBFXAN010000070.1:0-32206 GCA_050184225.1 Dehalococcoidia bacterium
CTATCTTAAGTTAAATTACAGCCGTCGACCTTGACCTATGCCTGACATAGGCCTATGGTCCGGCCATGTCCGCACCCCGCACCGTCCGCTTGTTCAAGAACGGCCGCAACCAGGCGATCCGGATTCCGCGCGACCTGGAACTACCGGGCAGCGAAGCCGTGATCTACCGCGACGGGTCGCGGCTGATCCTTGAGGCCACGGCGCGGCCGTCACTGCAGCAGCTGCTGCAGTCTTGGCATCGCCTCGATGTGGACTGGCCAGAGATCGCCGACGAACCGCCGGAACCCGTCGATCTCGAAACCCGTTGATCGTGCGTTACCTGCTGGACACCAACGTCCTGTCCGACGTCATCCGAGATCCACAAGGCTCTGTGGCACAACGACTGGCGGAGCATGCCGAGGCCGACCTGTTCACGAGCATCATCGTGGCCTGTGAACTTCGCTACGGCGCGGCGAAGCGCGGCTCACCTGCGCTGACGCAACGAATCGACCAATTGCTCACCAGCCTCGAAGTCGCCGCACTCGAGCCCGGCATCGACGAAGCGTACGGACGCATCCGCGCCGACCTGGAACGCCAAGGACGGCCGGTCGGTGCCAATGATCTGCTGATCGCCGCGCATGCGGTGGCAACCGAGGCCATCCTCGTGACACACAACGTCGATGAGTTCCGACGCATCTCCGGCCTCAAGGTCGAAGACTGGCTCGGCTGATCGCCATCGCTGAACCGTCTGCCACATCGGACCGCTCTGCGCGCGGGGTTGCGGCATTCAGTCGCTCAACAACCCTCGCCAAACCCCGGACTCTGAGCACTCCGCAAGCAGCGGGCGACGGGGAGCAATCACGCGTACCGATCATTGACGCTTCTCGGTGCCGCCAGGCACGAGGACGAGGTCCGTCCGCCCTGAATTGCCCAAGCGAGTCGCCGTGACCGCGAAGCCTACCGACTGTCTGCAGCGCCAAGGGTCGAGCGATCCATTTCGGGCGTCGCTGCTCGCAACGGAACACAGATCGGTCGACCTTCGCGTTCTCGTTCCTCTCGGGTCAGCGGATCAAAGATCGGTGACGGATTTTTCAGGGCACCGAGGTAGGTTCGTCCACCCTCCAGCTGACTCTTGGCATCAAACAGGCCATTGATGAAGACGGGACCACAGACCTCGTCATTGGCCAGTTCATTCTTGAACGCCTCGAAGTCTCGTCCAAGCTCAACCTCCTCGTACCAAAGACTCATCCGGACAGACTCGAGGCTCGGCGCCAGCACGGGACCTGCAACGGTCGCCGCCACGTACCCGGCGATTCGAATATGGCGGTTGTGGAAATCCTCCGGCCGAGCGAGAAGACGAGCATATGGAACGACGCATACCGGAGCCTCATCGGCGGGTTCCATACCCGTAACCCGACGGTGGATGCACTCGGTGCCGTACCGCCCATCATCCGTACGCCTGACCTCGTCACGATCTCCTCCTCCACACGCCGACACGACACAGCCCAGCGACAGAACCAACAGCTGGGCGACTTTCATGCTGGATCCCTTTGAGCTCTGAGCTACGCGCCTTGCACCGGGCCTCATGCAAGAGGTTCCGGTGGACAATCAGGCCAATCAGTCCACTCAATCCAACGGATTCGGCGGTGCGGTGATGGCAAGCGTTCCCACATTGATGCCTTCCGACGCCTGAACGGATGCGTCCAGACGCCCGATCACGACATGGCGTCCCAGCACACGCCGCGGGCTCGCAAAGTTCGGCAACTCGCCCATCGGACCTTCCAGCCTGAGCGCCACGGACTGATCGTCCACTTCGACCGAATATGGATCCGGAAACAGCACAGCCCCACCACCATCGATCACCAGGATCCCGGATAGCATCAGATAACTTCCGTGAAAGTCCTCTGGGCGTGCGACCACGCGCACAAAAGGTGGATGGCACAGCGGACGCTCGACCGGCGTCCCCTTTACGACATCGTCAACCGGCCACGCGACGCATTCGGTGGCGAATCGCCCATCCATGGACGGGCTCGCGCGACCGGTCGGTCGGGCATCGCGGCCTGTGGGTTCGGTCGGGTCGGAGCACGCGCTGCCGATCGCAACAAATATCAACACCAGCAGCCTGCTGATTTTCGCCTCTCGGAACCCCGCACCCATCACGGTCTCGCCCTCTCCTCCGGTAACGCCGCCAGATACTGCTCCTGATAGAACTCGAACAGAAACTGCTCGGCGAGCGCCTGCCGATCCGGGCCGTCGGACAACTCCCGCATCGTCTCTTTGAGGAGCGGCGCATAGGCAGGTGACGCCCGGAACCGCTCGAACTGGCGCCGCCTGAATTCCTCGAACTGCACGCGCGTCAGATCATGACGCGCCGTCACGACCCCCTCCTTCACCGACAGCACCGTGTATCGCTCATAGGTCGACGCGTAACCCATGTGCACGTACTCGACGAGTTCGCCACGGGGAATGATGAGCGCCCCGCTGTAGAAGCTCGCGAATCGCGCTCCCGGCTCAACAGTCTCCGCGACGACGTTCTTCCACCGATCGTCCCGACCGATGCCGACCGTCGTCATGATTTCGACCTTCCGGACATACAGACGCCCCCGCATCACCGCAAAGGTCGCCCGGTAGCCGCGCCACAGGCCGCTCGAGATGATCGAACTCTTCGGCCGGCGCTCCGGATGCCGATCGAAATAGCGCTCGAGCGGATTGGTGTGCAGTTCGACAGTCTCGCCATCGAGCACGAGCGCGTCCGGCATCTGCGCCGTCGCGCTCGCCACCAGGACCCATCCGCACCCCACCATGGCTGCCAGGATCTGCAGGAGTCTCATGGGAGCCTCTGGACCCGGCCGGAATCGCTGGCACTTCGTTTCGGATAGAAGGGCGGATCCTCGGCAGCCTCCGGCGCCCCGAACTCCGCAGTACTCCGAAACGTCACCGAGATGCGCGCTCGACACGCCCGCTCGACCGGCGCGAACCGCCACCGCTCGAGCGCCGCGACAGCCTTTGAGCCGTACTGACGCTCGATCCCCGCGCTCGACCGATCGATGACAACTGCCTGTCGCACACGACCGTCCTCAAGCACCGTGGACGTCAACGTGAGCAGGAATAGGGGCGGATCCTCGTGCTGGTCGGCATTCGGGCCGATCCGGACCGCAGCCACCACCCGAGGTAGCGGCGAGCACGCCACCATCCGCGATGGCGGCGCCGCCTCGACCCAACCCATCGGCATCGCCCCGATCAGCACGGCAATGGCGATCGACTGGCACCGCCGCCCCTCTGGCTTTAACCCGCTGTCCCTGTCCATGGCGCACCTCCCTGGAGCCGCCTCCCTGTCGATCCCAACGCCTGAACCCCACCACCCGGGTTCCCCCACCACCCCGAATCCCTGTCGTAATAGACACTACGTTTTATGTATGCTGTTATTTACTCCATGTCCGACCGCCCTTCCCCGCCCTATCGCACCGGCCGCTACGTAACCGGCACCGACGTCGACGGCGCCGCGGACGCATTGCTGCGCGCGGGCGAACGCCCGACCGTCGAGAAGATTCGCCAGCACTTAGGCACGGGCTCGCCGAACACGATCAACCCGCTGCTCGATGCCTGGTGGAAACGCTTAGCGTCTCGCCTGGACTCAGGCCCGCATGCGCTGCACCGGCTGCCCGAATCGGTGGCGCAAATCACCGAGACGCTGTGGCTCACCGCACTCGAGGAAGCGCGGACGCGAGCGGGCCAGGAGCAGCGCCGCAAGACGAACGATCTCGAGCGGGACCGCCGCGAGACCGATCTCCGCCGTCACCTGCTGTCGCTGCGCGAGAGCGAGTTCGAGGAGAGACTCAAGGAACGCAGCCGCACGATTTCGATGCTCGAGGAACAGCTCTCGGCGCTGACGAGGCTCCTGCAGCAGGAACAGGCCACCCGCGCGAGCGCGGAGCGACGCATCGCGACTCTCGAAGCCTCACTGCAACAATCGGATGCCCGTGTACAGACCCTGATCGCCGGTCTCGCGGCCGACAAGACCATCCCCACGCGACGCGGCAAGCCCCGGGCCGCCAAGACCACACCGCGCACCACGAAACGCCCACGCCCACCTTCGATTCAACGAGGGTCACGCAAGACGCGGTCCGCACGAAAGTCAGGGAAATCCGGCACTCGCCGTTCTACGCGCCCGAAGCGGCGTTAGGGCTCCCCTATCGGAGCGCGGCACATCCGCGACAGCGCTTCGTTCACGGCAAAGATCCTGGCACGGCACTCAGTGACCCCGAACCCCGCCAGCCGTTTCGAGTGCATATCCCAATAGGCTTCCGCGCTCGGCCGATCAGAAAACAGATACACGCCGCCGGCTTCTCGGCGCTCTTCGTTCTCGACCCACACCTTCCACATGAGTCCCGGCTCATTGGCAATGGACTGCGCGAGCCGCTTCATCGCGGAAGACATCGCATTCCCCCAGGGACCCTGATACGGAAAATCGACCGTCAACATGTAGCTCATGCCGATCACCTTCAAGCTACGCCGCTCCGTCAGGCCCTTCGTCATCATCCAGCGCACCAGCTCCCGTCGAGCCGGTGCGCCTGCTACTTTTTTCGGAGCGCCTCCCGGGTCACCTCGTTCTCCAGCATCGACTCCGCCAGCAGCTTCTTCAGCCGCGCGTTCTCCGCCTCCAGCGCCTTCAGCCGCTTCGCGTCCGACACGTCCATGCCGCCGTACTTGCTGCGCCACAGATAATAGCTCGCGTCCGAAAACCCGTGCCGCCGGCACAGGTCCTTCACGGCCACGCCCTTATCGGCCTCCCGCAGGAAGCCAATGATCTGTTCCTCGCTGAATCGCTTCTTCACGTCCAACCTCCAGACCGGGGTCAGACTCTAAACCGCTCCGCTACTCAAATGCGGGGGGACGTCGGTAGCGGCAAGCAAAAAAATGGGCCGCGAATCCGCGGCCCCAGTGGGTCATTGCGGCGGGCGGGCCGCAATGGGGTTCGATGCGGTTGTCCTGCTAGAACGTCACGACACTGCGGATCGACTCGCCCTCGTGCATCAGGTCGAACGCGTCGTTGATCTTGTCGAGCGGCATCACGTGCGTGATCAGCGGGTCGATCGAGATCTTGCCGTTCATGTACCAGTCGACGATCTTTGGCACGTCCGTGCAGCCGCGCGCGCCCCCGAACGCCGTGCCCTTCCACACGCGGCCCGTGACCAGCTGGAACGGCCGCGTGCTGATCTCCTGCCCCGCGCCGGCGACCCCGATGATGATCGACTCGCCCCAGCCGCGGTGGCAGCACTCCAGCGCCTGGCGCATCAGCGTCGTATTGCCGACGCACTCGAACGAGTAGTCCGCGCCGCCACCGGTCAGCGATACGAGATAAGGCACCAGATCGCCCTGCACTTCCTTCGGATTCACGAAGTGCGTCATGCCGAACTGCTCGGCGAGGGCCTTGCGCTTCGGGTTGATGTCGACGCCGACGATCATGTTGGCGCCCGCCATGCGCGCGCCCTGGATGACATTCAGGCCGATACCGCCAAGACCGAACACCACGACGTTCGCGCCCGGCTCGACCTTGGCCGTGTTGATCACCGCGCCGATGCCGGTGGTGACGCCGCAGCCGATGTAGCAGACCTTCTCGAACGGCGCGTCCTCGCGGATCTTCGCGACCGCGATCTCCGGCAGCACCGTGTAGTTCGAGAACGTGCTGCATCCCATGTAATGGTGGATCTTCTCGCCGCCGATCGAGAAGCGGCTGGTGCCGTCCGGCATCACGCCCTGGCCCTGGGTCGAGCGGATCGCCGTGCACAGGTTGGTCTTGTGCGAGGTGCAGCTCTTGCACTCGCGACACTCCGGCGTATAGAGCGGGATCACGTGGTCGCCCTTCTTCAGCGACTTCACGCCCGCACCGACGTCCACCACCACGCCCGCGCCCTCGTGCCCGAAGATCACCGGGAACAGGCCTTCCGGGTCGGCGCCCGAGCGCGTGAACTCGTCGGTGTGGCAGATGCCGGTCGCTCTTATCTCGATCAGCACCTCACCGGCCTTCGGCCCGTCGAGGTCCACGGTGGTCACTTCGAGCGGCTTGCCGGCGGCATAGGCGACGGCGGCGCGGGTCTTCATCGGCGAGGATCCTTGATTGAAGTAGTGGTCACTCGACGGACGCAATAGCGAACGCGGCGGCCAAAGCCACCGCGCCGCTGATCGTTGCGCCGATCAGGCCTTCAACACGCCCTTGGCTTTCGCGGTGTGCGTGGCGATCGCGTCCATCAGCGGCGGCGACAGGCAGTCGTAGGGCTCGAGTCCCAGCTCCTTGAGTCGAGCGCGGACCGCGCCCATCTCGTCCGGACGCGCCGCACCCGCCTCGATGATCGATGAGACGAAGGCCGCGAACTCCGGCGCTGCCCAACCTCTGTCCTTCGACAGCTCGACGTGGACGAAATCGAGGCCATAGAACGGGTGGCCCTTGTTCTCGATACGGCCGTACAGGTGCACGCCGCAACCCGTGCAGGCGTGGCGCTGGATCACCGCCGACGGGTCCACGATCTTCAGCTTGTCGCCGTTCGCCGTGACCGACAGGTTGTCGCGCGAGACCACGGCAACCACCGAGAACGCCGCACCCTTCGGCTTCCAGCACTTGGTGCAGCCGCAGGCATGGTTGTGAGCGACGTTGCCCTTGATCGTGACCTTGACCGGGTTCGTCAGGCAGTGGCACAGCAACGTGCCGCCATTGAAACTCGCGCTTGCCGGCGAGATCCCGCCGTCGATGGTCGGATGTAACGCAATGGTCGCACTCATTGAGGCTCTCCCGGTGTGAGCCACAACGGCTCAGTTGAATCAAACTTCCTCGGCCGAGCGACGGTCGGCGAGGGCTTGCTCGTCGCTACCGCAAGTGTCTGCGTACAAAGGCACCTATCGCATCGACGGCCCGACGCGCGTCGTCGATTTCGTCAGCGAAGAGCTGAAAGACGTGGAACATGTCAGGCCAGATCTCGAGCGTAGTATCGACTCCAGCCTTTTGGGCGCGGGCGCAGAGGCTGCGGGAGTCGTCAAGGAGCGTCTCGTGATCGCCAACCTGAACCAGCAACGGCGGGAAGCCCGCGAGATCGGCGAACAGCGGCGTCGCCTTCGGATCTCGTGTGCTGATCTTGCCGGAGAGATAAAGCCGTGCCGTCTCGAGGATCAGGCGACGACGCACCATCGGGTCGACGTTCTTGCGGGACGTGAAGGACTCACCGGTGGCCTCGAAATCCACCCAGGGCGACATCAGTACCGCGAGCGCCGGCAACGGAACGCCGGAGTCCCGTAACGCCAATAGGGTCATCATCGCCAGGCCACCGCCGGCCGAGTCGCCGGCGATGACGATGCCCGAAGCCGGAATGCCCTGCCCCAGCAACCATCGGTATGCAGCCACGACATCCTCAATGGCAGCCGGATAGGTGTGTTCGGGCGCCAGTCGATAGTCGACGCCAAGCGCTCGGCAGTTGCAGGTAGAAGACAGGCGGGCGATCAGGTTCCAGTGGGAGCGGACCGAGCCCATGACATACCCGCCACCGTGGAGATACAGCAGTACGCGGTCGTCACGGACCCCCGGCGCCGCGATCCATGTGGCATCAACATTCGGCACTCGCGCCCGATCGGTGCTGGCAAAGTGATGACGGACGGCGAACAGGGCGTCCCATTGGCGACGCATGTCCGCGTGGGACGTGTCCGCATCCCAGCGACTCAATGTCGCATGCAGGCGCTGCTTCACCTTCTCCACTGGTGTTGGATCCATAGCGCGGTCTCCGTGGCGGGTTCGCCTACCCGGCAATCCGAATCGATTTCTCGTTGCCTGCGTTGCTCGGGAGTGTCTGAGCCGTTCTGCTGACCGCGGTGTTGGAACAAAGCGATCCACTGCCTCGCAATCGCTCGGCGGCGGACAGGGCGTCCGGCTACGGGCCGACCCCGCCGGATCGCCGTCCTGACGTGTTCACAGAACCGGTCAGGACGGCGCCGACGGGGGTTCGGTCAAACCGAGATCCTGTAGAGCTCTGCCGCGTTGTCCTGAAGTACGCGACGCAGCACGGCAGGCTCGAGGTGCCCAAGGGTCTTCGAAAGCGTTTCTTTGATCGACGGATACAGGCACGTCGGATGCGGGAAATCCGTTTCGAACATCACGTTGTTGATGCCGACGGACTCGATCACTTCCTTGGACGGAAGCTTCTCGAACCAGAAACACGCATAGAGTTGGCGCTTGAAGTATTCCGAGGGACGGAGCTTCAGGTGTTTGAGTTCGTTGGGTGCTGCCTCTGTCAGCTGGTAGTCCAATGCCTGCAGGTAGAACGGAATCCAGCCGACGCCACTCTCTACTGAAACGAACTTGCACTCCGGGAAGCGATCCAGGACACCGCTATAGATCAGGTTCCCGATCACGCGGGCATTGTCCAAGTACATATAGGCCGATGCGAGCGCGAGGCGCGCTTCGCGTTTCATGCACGGCCAGGAGGCATGCGCGAAGGCGTCAAAGCTGCCGTCGGAATTCGCGCCGATGTGGAAGTTGACCGGCATCTTCAGAGACGTACAGGCTTCCCACAGCGGGTCCCAGTCCTTCTGCGAAAGATCGGGCATACCCAGTACATGGGGGTCGGTGCAAATCACCACACCGCGCAACCCGAGCGCATGGGCGCGCTCGACTTCCTTCACGGCCAATTCGATGTTCCACCATGGAATCAGCGCCATCGGGTACAGGCGCTGGCCGGAGTCGCGCTGCATGTCCGCCATCGCGTCGTTGTAGACGGTGACGCACAGGTTGCGCAGCTCCAAGTTCTCGATCTTTAGGAACCGGCTGTTGCCGAAGCCCGCGACGTTCGGATAAACGATTTGCGCGTGGAGCCCAAGCCGATCCAGCGCGGCGACCCGCGCCCGGGGCTCGTACGACGATTCGTGCACATCGTCAAACGTGAAATCGTTGAATGCCACGCCAGGCACTTTCGTCGCGCCGGGTCCCTTACGGATGACGCTGTCCGGCCCCGCACCGCGGAGGGAGATGTCGCCGTTGACGAACCAACGCTGCCGGCCCTCCGAAACCTTCACGTGTGGCACCAGCTCGCGATAGCTGGCCGGCACTCGGGCCGTCCACAGGTCGTGCGGCTCGGTCAGGTGGGAGTCGGTATCGATGATCTTGATTCCATCGAGCAGTTCTGACACGGCGGTGCTCCGAAGTAATTGGAACGTAGACTGACGAGTACTAATAGTATACTTTGTTAGGGTGAATAGGAAGTAAGTTCGGCCATAAAGTATCGTTAAAGTACTTTATGAGTGGCCGAGGCGAAAGGGCTCGGCTCGCCGATGAGGCCCACGCATATCGCGGACGGCCCGGCTTCTCATGTCAGTGGAGTACCCAGCGCGTGCTCTAGTCGATCATCAGCAGTTTCGAAATCGTGCTGACCATTGGATATCGCGTCGGTGTCCACCGCATCGCGTTAGCCGAGTCAATGGAAGCGCGACGGTTCGGATCCTTTCACCAGTCGATCGCCATGATTACCAAGGGGGCAAATGTGACACCGATTAGGGCCGGCTTGCGCCTGCGAAGCGCTGTATCCGATGTCGAAGTGATCGTCGTCAAGGCTGAAGGCATCAGCCTGCTGACCTGTTGCGGAGTGCCAATGTTGTCCGGTGCCGAGGCAGGCGGCGGGTCTGATCCGGCAGCTGCCGACGAGTCGGTGTGTCAGTTGGGAAAACGCTACGTGACTGCAGGCGGATCTGTGGAGCTTGTCTGTGTCAAGGGTGGCAAGGGAACCCTCGCGGCAGATGGTGAGCCGCTGCAGATCAAAGCAGCCAAGGCCCTGCCCTCTTCGGACTAACCAACGGCGCACGCAGAATGAATATCGCGATGCTCTTGCAGATGGCAGCGGAGGCGGCGCCGGAGCGTCGTGCCCTGACCTTCGGTCACGAACATTTCACGTTCGCTGAGTTGTTCCGCGCCGCACGGGTTGCAGCGAACATCATCCGCGCGAGTGGCTGCCGCTATGTCACGGTCATGGACGTCAGCAGTCCAGCCGTTCCGATAGCGCTTATGGGGGCCGCCATCGCCGGCGTGCCTTATGTGCCGCTCAATTATCGGCTCATGCCTGACCAATTGAACGCCCTGCTTGCTCGGATCGAGCCGGCGTTGATCATCATCGACGGCTCGCGAGACGCGCCACCGGTCAAGTTTGGATCAGCTGCAGTCATGACGCGGGCCGGATTCTTGCGACGGGTACTCGCTGAGGACCCGGGCGATAGCGCTTGGTCCGACGATCCAAGCGGCGTCGCCGTGCAGTTATTTACCAGCGGCACCTCGGGCCCCCCGAAGGCGGCGATTCTCCGCCACGAAAATCTGGTGTCCTACATTCTGGGCTCCGTGGAGTTCTTGTCTGCCGACGAGTCCGATGCAGCACTGGTCTCTGTTCCGCCCTACCACATCGCCGGGATATCCGCGGTCCTGAGCGGCCTGTATGCCGGTCGGCGCATCATTCAGTTGCCGGAGTTCGGCGCCGCGCTGTGGCTTGACCAGTGTCGTCGAGAGCAGGTCACGAATGCCTTCGTGGTCCCGACGATGCTTTCCCGAATCGTCGATCACCTGGATTCGGTTGGATCAGACCCGGAAGTGCCCACTCTGCGCGCCATTGCCTATGGTGGAGGGCGAATGCCGGCCGCGATCATCGAACGTGCGCTCGCACTATTCCCGCAGGTGGACTTCACCAATGCCTACGGGCTGACGGAGACCAGCTCGACCATTGCGCTGTTGGGGCCGGAAGACCATCGGGCAGCATTCACGAGCAGCGACCTGGCTGTGCGGCGGCGACTCGGTTCCGTCGGAAAGCCCCTGCCTACCGTCGAGATCGAAATCCGCGACGAGCTCGGTCGGGTCGCCGCCGCGGATCAGCCGGGCGAGATCTTTGTCCGCGGGCCCCAGGTGTCGGGGGAGTACCTGGAGAGAAGCGCTCGCGACGGTGACGGCTGGTTCCCCACACGCGATGCGGGCTACATGGATGCCGCAGGCTATCTGTACCTGACCGGTCGTGCGGACGACATCATCATCCGTGGCGGCGAGAACATCTCACCTGCGGAAATCGAAGATGCACTCCGCGCGCACCCCGCGGTCGCAGACGCGGCCGCCCTCGGTATCCCGTCCGTCGAGTGGGGCGAAACGGTCGCCGCGGTCGTCGTCCTCCATCCAGACCGGGACGTGGTGCCGACCGAGCTGCAACACCTCGTGAAGTCGAAGCTGCGCTCGACGCGAGTGCCGGAGCAGATTTTGTTCCGCGACGAGTTGCCCTACAACGAGATGGGCAAGTTGCTGCGCCGTGAGCTGAAACCGCTGTTTGCCGGAAACGGCGGCGGCTGAACGTACCGGTTCGGAGGCACACGGTTGCCGCACTCACGACACCGAGGCGACGACGACTCTGAGCATTCAAGCGTGGGGGTTCGAGGAATATGCCCGTCGAAACATTGATCTACGATGCGATCCGGACACCGCGGGGAAAGGGAAAATCCAGCGGCTCATTGCACGAGGTCAAGCCGATCCGACTCGTAGCGGGCCTCCTCGACGCCCTGCAGAGGCGAAACGACCTGGATACGACACGCGTTGACGATCTGGTCATGGGCTGCGTCAGTCCCCTCAACGACCAGGGCTCGGTGTTGCCGAGAATCGCCCTGTTGACCACGAGTTGGTCGCAGCGTGTCGCGGGAATGCAGGTCAGTCGTTTTTGCGCGTCAGGCCTCGAGGCGGTCAACCTGGCGGCGATGAAAGTGGCGTCTGGCTGGGAAGATCTGGTCGTGGCGGGCGGCGTGGAGTCCATGTCGCGTGTGCCGATGGGGTCGGACGGTGGCGCGTGGTCGGACGACCCGGAGACGCACTTCAAGTCGGGATACGTGCCCCAAGGTGTCGGTGCCGATTTGATCGCGACGCTGAACGGATTCACCCGCGAGGACGTCGATGCCTATGCCGTACGCTCGCAGCAGCGGGCCGCTGTCGCGTCGTCGAGTGGATACTTCGCCAGATCGCTGATTCCAGTCCACGACGTCAACGGTGCCGTGGTCCTCGATCGCGATGAGTTCATTCGGGCCGACACCGCCCTGTCCGGGTTGGCGAAGTTGAAGCCCGCCTTCAAGCCAGTAGGCGAGTCCGGCTACGAGGCTGTGGTGAAGCTTCGCTATCCAATGGTGGAGTCGATCAATTATGTGCATACCGCAGGCAACTCGTCCGGCATTGTCGATGGAGCGGCACTGGTCCTGATTGGCAGCCAGGCCGTTGGCAAGGAGCTTGGGCTTACTGCCCGCGCCCGGATCGTCGCGACGGCGGTCGTCGGGAGCGAACCGACCATCATGCTGACGGGTCCCGCGCCTGCAGCGCGGAAGGTCCTTGCACGCGCTGGACTCCGTGTCGAAGACATTGATCTGTTCGAACTCAATGAAGCGTTCGCCTCCGTCGTTCTGCATTTTCAGAAGGAGTTGGCGATCCCGGACGAGAAGATCAATGTGAACGGAGGCGCCATCGCCTTGGGCCATCCACTGGGCGCGACGGGCGCAATGATACTGGGCACGTGTCTCGATGAGCTCGAACGCCGCCACCTGCGCTACGGCCTCGTAACCCTCTGCGTCGGCGGCGGCATGGGCATCGCCACCATCATCGAACGCACTTGAGACCGATCGAAGCAGGGGATCATCCGATGAGCTATGCGAAATATGACCGGGATGCGGACGGAATCGTCACGTTGACCTTTGATAATCCGGATTCCAAGGTCAACGTTCTCAGCTCCCGGTTCATCGATGCGCTGGAACAAGCGCTGAACCATGTTGACGCCGATCTTGACCATGTGCGCGGCTTGATACTGAGGTCCGGCAAAGACACCTTTTTCGCCGGCGGGGATCTCAACGAGATCCTGGCGGTTACTAAGGAATCCGTCGGTGCGTACTTCAGCGAGGTCATGCGCGCGAAGCGCGTGATGCGGCGTATTGAAAAGCTGGGCCGACCGGTGGTTGCCGTCATCAACGGCGCAGCACTGGGTGGTGGCTACGAATTGTGTCTTGCATGTCACCACCGCGTGGCGCTGGACAGCACCAAGGTGCAAATCGGTCTGCCGGAGGTCACGCTGGGCCTCCTGCCTGGCGGCGGCGGCGTGGTTCGTCTCGTTCGCTTGCTCGGCCTCAAGCAGGCGCTGCCACTGCTGATTGACGGCACCAAGGTTAGTGCCCGGCAGGCGCTTGCACTGGGAATGATCGACGATACAGGGAACGATGCTGCTGAACTCATCGCCAAGGCACGTAGCTGGATCCTTGATAACGCCGCGGCGGTACAGCCCTGGGATGCCAATGGCTACCGATTCCCTGGTGGCGGTATGGACTCGGCTGAACTGAAGAGCTACGTGGCGACCACGTGCGCCGCACTGAAAGCGCGCTTTCGCGGCCTCTACCCTGCCACGGAAGCCATCATCAGCGCGGCCGTCGAGGGTATGCAGGTCGATGTGGAGTCGGCAGACCGCATCGAATCCCGCTACCTGGCGTACCTCGCCACCACGTCCGTTGCGAAAAACATGATCACGACGTTCTATCAGATGGGTCGTCTGAAGAACGGTGAGAGCCGCCCCAAGGGCTTTGAAATGCGACGTGTCGCGCGCCTGGGAGTCGTCGGAGCGGGGATGATGGGCTCTGGAATCGCTTATGCGGCGGCGAGCGTCGGGATACCAGTCGTTCTGAAAGACGTCGATGTGAAGTCGGCCGAGAAGGGCAAGGCGTATTCCGACGCCGTTGCAGCGAAGCTCATTCAGCAGGATCGGATGACCGAACAGCAGCGGCAGGAGCTGCTGTCCCTGATTTCGGTCACCAACCGGGTTGAGGACCTGTCGGGCTGCGACCTCGTGGTCGAGGCAGTATTTGAGGATCGAGAGGTCAAAGGTGAAGTGACCCGGCAGGTGGAGGCCGTGCTGAAGGATACAGCGATCTTCGCGACCAATACGTCGACGTTGCCGATCACCGGGCTCGCTGAAGCGTCTGCGCGCCCCGCCAACTTCCTCGGTCTGCATTTCTTCTCGCCGGTGGACCGTATGCAGCTGGTCGAGATCATCTGCGGCGAACAGACCAGCGATGAGACGTTGGCCCGCGGCTACGATTTCGTGCAGCAGCTCCGCAAGGTTCCGATCGTCGTGAACGACCATCGCGGGTTCTTCACGTCGCGGGTCTTCGAAAGCGGCTGCGATGAAGGCGCCTGGCTGCTGTCGGACGGCGTTGACCCCGCCCGGATCGAGAATCTGGCGCAGCAGGTCGGCATGCCGGTCGGACCGCTCGAGTCGATCGATGCGGTGTCACAACAGCTCGTGTACCAAGTCAAGCACCAGACCCAACGCGATTTCGCTGCCGAAGGGCGGGCATTTCCGGCCGCGGCATTACCGCCGTTCCAGTGGGTCAAGCGCCTGGTCGAAGAGCACGGCCGAAAAGGGAAGGCCTACGGTGCGGGCTACTATGACTACGTCAAGGACGCGGCCGGTCGCCGCCAGAAGCACTTGTGGTCGTCACTGCGGTCGCTGCAGCCGCCGCCCCGCCAGGAGGTCAGTGATCAGGACGTCAAGGACCGTGTTCTCTATCGGCAGTGCATCGAGGCGGTGCGGTGCGTCGAGGAGGGCGTCCTGCGCAGTGCCATCGACTGCAACATTGGTTCGATGCTCGGCATCGGATTTCCTCTCTACACCGGTGGCCAACTGCAGTACTCAATGCCTGCGGCGTGACATCGTTTGCCAGGCGCGCGCAGGAATTGGCGGAGCGGTATGGAGAGCGGTTTTCTCCACCGCGGCTCTTGCTGGAAATGGCGGAGAGCGGTACCCAGTTCCAGTAATCACGCAGCTCGCCCGAGGAAGCCATGACGTTCCGGCGACATTACGAGGAAGATCACGAGGCATTTCGCGACTCATTCCGTGCATTTCTGCGCAAGGAGGTCGTGCCGCATCAGGACGAATGGCGTCGTAACGGCATCGTGTCTCGGGATGTCTGGCTGGCGGCAGGTTCCCATGGCTATCTGCTGCCCTGGGCGGAGGAGCGGTACGGTGGGGCCGGCCTCTCCGACTTTCGCTTCTCGCAGATAGAACTGGAGGAACTCGCCTACATCGGTGAGACCGGGTTCTATCTGCCGTTGCACAGCGCTTTGGTCGGACCGTACATCGGAAAGCTCGGTACTGACCGTCAGAAGGAACGCTTCCTGCCGCGCTGCATCTCGGGAGAGCACGTGCTCGCCGTTGCGATGACCGAGCAGGGTGCCGGAAGCGATCTGGCCGGCATGAAAACGATTGCCGTGGATCATGGCGATCATTTCGTATTGAACGGCGCCAAGACGTTCATCTCCAACGGTTTGCTGGCGGATCTTGTCGTCGTTGCGGCCAAGACGGACCCGAGCCGACCGAGACGCGTAGGGCTCTTCGTGCTGGAGCGGGGGATGGAGGGTTTTGAACGCGGGACGTGCCTGAACAAGATCGGCATGAAATCCCAGGACACCGCCGAGCTGTTTTTCAAGGACGTCCGCGTGCCGAAGGAGAACCTGCTGGGCAATGCAACCGACGGATTCCGGTACCTGATGGAGGGACTGGCGGAGGAACGCCTGATCGCGGCGGTGACCAACACTGGATTGGCCCGATATGCGTTCGACGTAACCTTGGAGTACATCCAGCAGCGGCAGGCGTTCGGACGCCCGATAGGGTCCTTCCAGAACTCAAGATTCAAGATGGCGCAGCTCAGCACGGAAATCGAGCTGTCTCAGACGTACGTCGACCGCTGTGTCGATGCGTTGAATGCGGGCGACTTGTCCGGCGATCACGCAGCCCGCATCAAGCTCTATTCGAGCGAAATGCTGGGTCGCGTAGTGGACGAATGCCTGCAGCTGCATGGCGGTTACGGCTATATCGAGGATTACCCCATCGCCCGTCTCTATTGCGATGCCCGTATCACCAGGATCTTCGGCGGCTCTTCGGAGATCATGAAGGAAATCATTGCCAAGTCGATCGGCCTCATTGACGAACCGGGTCGATGAAGCGATCGGGCCGCGTTGCAGCGACGCGCGGATGGGTGACACCCGCGGTGGTAAGTCAGGGCCCCGCCACAGGCTCCGCGGCCCGCGCCCATTGCAGGAGTGTGTAGCGCGATTCTTCGCCGTGATGGTGTTCAAACACGCCGCGCACAGGCTCGCCGATCTCGACGCGCTGCCTAGGATCGCCCAGAAGATTCCCGACCAGCCGTACGCCGTCAGCCTGGGGAAGTTCCACCAGCACCACAATATAGGGTCCAAAGTCCCCGAGCGCCCGGTGCACGGGATGCCAGATGCGCTCGTAGCTGTAGATGAAGCCGGAGGGTTCGACCGGACGAAAGGACAGGGCGGAGCTGTGGCATCGATAGCAGATCCATTCGGGACCCCACTGCCAGTGCTGACAGTGATCGCAGAACTGCAGGAGCAGACGGTCCTCCTGCAGGCCTGACCAGAACGGCTGGTCCAGTCCGTCGCGCGCCGGTGCGGGGATGGGCAGCCCGGAAGGAAGATAGGGGGTCACAGCGTAGATTCCGCGCCGAGTATGCAGTTGCTGACGAGGGTCGACATGGGCCCGCCGATGACCATCGAAACTTCAGCGCCCGGCACAGGATTCGGAGAATCGCCGCGGATCTGCCGGACCGCTTCGCTGATGAGGCTGAGGCCATGAACGTAACATTCCGCGAGGTTTCCGCCGCTGGTGTTGAGCGGGAGGGTCCCACGCGGAGCGCTCAGATTGTCCAGTGTAAAGTAGGCGTTGACGTCCTTCGCGGCGCAGAAGCCATGCTCGACCATGGCCATCAATACACCACCGGTGAAGTGGTCATAGCATTGCAGAACGTCCACGTCTTCCGGTCCCACGTGCGCCATTTCGAACACGCGGCGGGCGACCGTGCGAAAATTCGCTGATCCATAGTCCGGCGTATTGTGGACTCTCGCGGCCGCACGAAACGACGCACCGCTCGCTGCTCCGAGAACATAACAAGGCCGCCGCGGATGATCGTGCGCGCGTTCGGCGGGGACCACGATGAGTGCAGCCGCGCCGTCACTTTCCAGGCAGCAGTCGAACAGACGAAAAGGTTCTACGATCCAGCGCGAGTCATCGTAGGCGGCCTCGGTCAACGGCCGGCCAAACATCATAGCGCGTGGATTGGTCTGGGCGTGGTGGTACGACGCCATCGAAACGGCTCTGAGCGCCGATGGTTTGATTCCGTGATCGTGCATGAAGCGGGTCACCTTCATGCCGAAAAGATGCGCGGCCGACAGTAGCCCATAAGGTTCGGTGTGAGCGGCCTCGCCCTGGACCTGTCGCGTTTCGCGGCCGCGCCCAAAGCGGCCGAATTGGCCCTGAGCAAGTCCGCGATAGACGACGACGCACTCGGCCAGCCCGGTTGCGACCGCCGCGGCGGCGTTCTGGAGGGCAGCAGCCACGCCGCCACCGCCGCCGCCCCAGACCATGTTGGAGTACCGAAGTTCGCGACAGCCCAGTGCAGCGGCCACGCGTGGCCCACTGTTGCGATCGTCTGCGTACGACGAGAATCCGTCGATGTCCGACGGCGCGATGCCGGCGTCCTTGCTGGCTGCCAGAATGGCCTGAATCGTCAACTGCGATTCGGAATGCGGTGACTTGCCGTGACGGTAGAAGGTTGTCTCGCCCAGTCCGACAACCGCGGCCCGTCCCCGCAAAGTCTGCTCCATGGATTTCATCGCCCGATGTTCATATCTTGAATAGCACTGTGTGTGGAAAGGCTGTGCCGCGGGATCACCTCGACCATCGATGCATGCGTCGCGATGACTGGAACGGGTGGCTGACGACGTTGTTTGCGCCATTCATGCCATTGGACATTTACTACGGGCGATCAAACCGCCTGCACCAACGGTAATATACAATAGGTATTTAAAGCAATGGCGTATTGATGCCCGGCGCGTCGCTCGGGCTGGAGCTTACGGCTGGCTGCGGCGCTTTTGCGCTGTTTGCTGAGACTGCCAGTGGGGGTTAGGACACTTTAAGGAAGCAAAGGTTAAAAAGAGTTTCTTTTCGGTATTTATATGGGGTATCTTTTCCCGGTGGCTAACCGGGAGACTACCAAAGCGCTGATGACCGAGCAGACGGTCAACTCAGCCGGCATTCCCGGCAGGTTGGAGCACGATCCGGCGGCGCATCGCCATTGCTGCTTCGCCGCAGGCTCCGTCCCCGTCTCGGCCCGCCGTGCCAACCCATCGGATGTACCTCGTTTGCCGGGGATTGCCGGCACCGACACAGCAGTCCGATTGGCCGCACGCCGCGGCCCGAGGGCGTCTCCCGCCCTCTCGCTGCGTCTAGCCCCTTGGCGGCTTGCTGATCCGGCAAACCAGTACGGGTGACCCGCAAGTGTCGGGACGTTTCTTCTGATGTCGCGTCAGTCGAGCCTGCGAGTTGCTGGCTGGTGAGCGATCCGTATCTACATTCCGGCTGATGGAAGAATGAGATGACCCAGCTTTCAAAGACCTCATCCCGCGGGGCCGATCCAGCGCCTACCGAGGAAGTCGAAGCATTGATCATCGGGGCCGGCGTGAGTGGCCTCTACCTGCTGCATTGTCTCTTGCAGCGCGGCGTTCGCGCGCGAATTTATGAGGCGGGCGACGGCGTCGGTGGCACTTGGTACTGGAACCACTATCCCGGTGCCGTACTGGACTCCGAGAGCTGGGCGTACGCCTATTCATTCTCCAGGGAGCTTGTCGAGGAATGGAACTGGAGCGCGGAGTTCGCGTCGGCAGCTGAAATCGAGCGTTACCTGAATTACGTCACGGATCGCTTCGATCTTCGATCTCACATCACGCTCGGCGCCCGCGTCCGGTCCGCTGTCTTCGACGAATCCAGCAATCGATGGGACGTCGAAACGGAGGACGGCCGTCATGTGCGCACCCAGTTTCTCATTGCCGCCGTCGGCTTCCTGTCCGCGACCCATCTTCCCGATCTACCTGGCATCGACACCTTTCAGGGCGAATCCTTCCACACGGCTCGCTGGCCGCGGCAACCGATCGACTTCTCCGGCAAGCGAGTGGGTGTGATTGGTACGGGTTCCACCGGAGTACAGATCACGCCGATCGTGGCGAAGGAATGCGCACATCTCAGCGTCTTCCAGAGAACACCGAACTACTGTCTACCCCTGCGAAATGCGCCGATCGACGCGACGCGAATGGCGCAGATTCGGGCCGAGCACGACGAGATGATGGCGCGGTGTGGACGAACCCTCACGGGATTCCCCCACGAGCCATACCCCAAGAAGACGTTCGAGGTGACTCCCGAAGAGCGAGAGCAGTTCTACGAAAAGCTCTGGGCGGAGCCAGGATTCAAGAAGTGGTTCAGCAATTTCAAGGACCTGATGGGAAATCGCGAAGCCAACGAACTGTTCTGCGAGTTCGTGCGACGAAAAATCCGGGAGCGGATCCACGATCCAGCGGTTGCCGACAAGCTGTGCCCGACTTACCACTTTGGTGCCAAGCGCCCCCCGATGGAGACCGGCTATTACGAGACCTTCAATCGTCCGAACGTCTCGTTGATCGACGTCGGTAGCGATCCGATCGAACGCATCACCCCCTCGGGCGTGAAGACGCGCGATGCCCATTACGATCTCGACGTCATCATCTATGCGACCGGATTCGACGCCGTCGTCGGTGAGTTTGCGCGCATGGACATTCGCGGCACTGGCGGCCGATCGCTAAAGGATGATTGGGTTCAGAATCCGATGACCTACCTCTGTGTTCAGACAGCCGGATTTCCCAACCTGTTTTTCGGCAGTGGAACGGTGTTCTCCAACTTCCCGAGAACGGCCGAAGTGGTCGGAAACTTTGTCAGCGGCTGCGTCGCCTATATGAAGAAGAACAGGTTCGAACGCATCGATGTCTCGGAACAGGTCCAGCAGGAGTGGTGTGACCACTCGAGTGAGCTTGCGAAGAAGATGCTTCGATCCGATGTCAGCAGCTGGTTCTTTGGCAGCAACATCCCGGGTCGGCAGGACATGTTCCTGTTCTACGCGGGTGGCTTGCGCATGTACCGCGAGAAATGCGCTGAAGTCGCCGCCAAGAACTATCAGGGGTTCCGGTTGACCTAGCAAGGCATCGGCGTGGTACCGATACGCTGCGCAGAACGCATGAGACGGGGGGCGAATGATCTACGAAATCCGCGACTACTATGTCGAACCGGCAGCGCTGGAGCGGTACGCAATGTGGGTGCAGGACCATGCCCTGCTCTACATCCGTCGGAACCTCGATCTGGTTGGGTTCTGGATTCGGACCGATCCATCGGCGCAGGTGACCGGCGCGCCCCTCGATGACTTGGGTGCGGCCAATATCACCTGGATCGTTCGCTGGGATGACGTCGACACTCGGAATCGCATAATGAACGCGGTCTTTGGACCGGAGGCGAGCGAGTGGGCGGAGATCAGCAAGCACCATCCGGGACGGCAGAACTACCGCCGCATCCAGGCGAGGTTCATGAACGCTGTGTAGTACCTGGCAGATCAGGACTCTGCCTAACAGGATCGCGGATGAAGAGCCTGTCTGGCGCTTCCTCTGGCGGTGTTCTCTTCGCAATAGCGACGTGGAGTAGCCGTGGACTTCGGAGTGACCTTCCCGCCCAGTCCGGACGCCTGGCGTGATGCCCAGATCGCGGAGGCCAATGGGTTCACTCATGCGTGGTTCTACGATTCGCAGTTGATGTACTCCGACGTGTATGCGTGTATGGCGCTCGTTGCGGCCCATACAAAATCGATGCGCATTGGCACGTTGGTCGCGGTTCCGTCGAACCGCATCGCGCCAGTGACCGCGACGGCGCTGGCCACGATCAATGCGATTGCCCCTGGACGCGTCATCCTAGGGATCGGTACTGGCGGAACCGGGCGGAGTACCATGGGCCTGCCCGCAGTACCGGTGCGAGAATTCGCAAGCTACATTCAACAGGTGCGCGGACTCCTGAAAGGCGAGGACGTCCTGTTCTGCGAGGGCGAGGCCGAGCGCTGGATCCGGCTCATCCATCCGCAGCGTCAACACGGTTTCGTAAATCTTGAAGATCCGATCGAGATCCACGTTGCGGCGAACGGGCCCCGGGCGTTGCGGGTCGCGGGCGAGCTCGGCGATGGTTGGATCACGCCGCTTCGCAATGCGGCCGCCATCGACGCGGGATTCCGAGGGATACAGGCCGTTCGTCGCGACACCTCTCGGCCGTATACCACCGCGCTGACGGCGGCTTGCGTGCTGCGCGGCCGTGAAGAGCGGATGTCCCCGCGTGTGCTCCACGCAGTCGGTCCCAATCTGGTCGTGCGGGCCCATATGGCCTGGGAGACCGCACGGGGTGGCGGTGGCCTTGGACTGCAAGACGACACCTTGGCGCAGCGATACAGTGCCTACATTGACCGCTATGCCGATGCGAAGGGAACACCTGCGGATCGGCGTTATCTGGACGTTCACGAGGGCCATCTCCTCTACTTGAAGCCCGGAGAGGAGGAGTTCGTGTCCGAGCGGTCCATCGGCTCGGCGCTCGTGGGCTCGCCCGAGCAGGTTGTCGAGCGCGTCCGGGCACTGCAGGCGGCGGGTGTGTCCAATCTGGCGGTGCAGCTGCCCGGGTCCGAACGGCGCGAGCTGATCGAGGAATTCGGGCGCGAAGTCATCGCACGTCTGTCATGACCGCCTCAGGTCAGGCAGCTGCTTGCTGCCGCACAGTGGAATCTCCATGACTGCATTGATTCTCTCCCGCAGAGATGTCGACTTCATGCTGTACGAGTGGCTCGACGTCGTCCGACTGACGCGTCGCGCGTGCTTTTCGGATCACTCCCGTCAGACGTTCGACGGAGCGCTAGACCTCTATACGAAAGTCGCGCGGGAGCAGTTCGCGCCGCATTTCAAGAAGAATGACCGGATAGGCCCGGAGTTCGTGGATGGAAGCGTGCGTTGCCTGCCGGAACAGCGCGCGGCGCTGCGTGCTTTCGCCGATGCCGGGTTGCTGGCGGCCTGCCAGGATGAAGCGCTGGGCGGCATGGCGCTTCCTTATACCGTAGAACGCGCGGGACTCGCGTTTGTCATCGCTGCGAATGCGGCGTCGATCGCGTATGCCTTTCTGACGATGGCGAACGCGAACTTGCTGCTCGCGCATGGAACCGAGGCACAGGTGACGCGCTATGTGCCGAGAATGATGCAGGGCGCCTGGACCGGCACGATGTGCCTGTCGGAAACGCAGGCAGGGTCGTCGCTGGCCGACATTGCGACCCGCGCCGAGCGCGCGCCCGACGGGCGGTACCGCGTCTTTGGCAACAAGATGTGGATCTCCGGCGGTGATCACGACCTGGCCGAGAACATTGTGCATCTGGTGCTGGCAAAGGTACCGACGGCTGACGGGAAACTGCCGCCGGGCGTTGCCGGAATCTCGTTGTTCATCGTGCCGAAGTTTCTGATCGAGCCCGACGGCCACATCGGTGCGCGCAATGACATCATCGTGTCGGGTCTGAATCACAAGATGGGCTATCGCGGCACGTCTAATTGCGTCCTCAACTTTGGCGACGGGCAGTACAGACCCATGGGGCTGCTAGGGGCCGTGGGCGAACTGGTTGGTGAGGAAGGACGAGGTCTTTCCTACATGTTCCACATGATGAATGAGGCGCGGATCGGCATTGGATTGACTGCCGTAGCCATCGGGTACACGGGTTACCTGCAAGCGGTCGAGTATGCACGGAACCGCCGGCAGGGTCGGCGGCCGGTGGACCGGGACCCGGCCCGTGCTCCGGTCAGGCTGGTGGAACACGCCGATGTTCGGCGCATGCTGCTGGCGCAGAAGGCACTGGTGGAAGGGGGCCTCGGTCTGACGCTGTATTCGGCGTCGCTGGTCGACGAGGAGCGATCCGGCGAAGAGCCGGATCGCGCTCGATGTCTCCTCGATCTCCTTACGCCGATCACCAAGAGTTGGCCGTCCAAATGGTGCGTAGCGGCGAATGATCTCGCTATTCAGGTTCACGGGGGGTACGGGTATACGCAGGATTTCAATGTCGAACAGCTGTACCGCGATAATCGACTGAATCCGATTCATGAAGGTACCGTCGGCATTCAGGCCGCAGACTTGCTCGGCCGGCGGATCGGTGCGGCCGATGGTGCCGGGCTTGCGGAACTGGATACTCGTATTGCGGCCACGGTGGCACGCGCCGCAGCCGTTGAAGCGATCGCGGAATACGGGCCGTTGCTATCGGCGGCATGGCAAAGACTGCGGTGCGTCACCGCGGAACTGCAGTCCATGCACGACGCCGAAGAGCGGCTCGCGAATGCCAGTTGCTATCTCGATAGCTTCGGGCACATTGTTGTAGCGTGGCTCTGGCTCGACCAAGCTCTCGCGGCGGCCGCAGCCCGCGATGGACAGTCGGAATCGTTCTATCGCGGCAAGCTCGAGGCCTGCAGGTACTTCTTTCGATGGGAGCTCCCGCGAGTTGATCGATGGCTCCAGTTGCTCGTGCCTGTCGAGCGTACGCCACTGGAGTTTCAGGACGACTGGTTCTGAAGGCGCGACTGTCGGCGGTGTATCGCCGAGGTCGAGTTCGTCGCTGGACACGAGGATCGTGGTGCGGAACTGACGGTGGGCGATGGTCCCCGGAATGCATATCAAGCCGGCGATCGGCTGGCTGCGTAAGATCTTCCGCCACCGAAGCACCCTGCTCGATCCCTCGTCAGGCTGTCCGTAAGGCGCTCTGCCTGCTCGGCTGCGTTCCACAGCCATCGATGTGGCAGTGCTGTTGAGTCAGCGACCGTTTGCATTCGGCCGTCAGCTACCCGACCGGTAGTTCAGTGCGAGCTGCTCGTCACTACTGGCGGGAACGATGCTCAAGCTCACCAGGACCCGTTCTGGTATGGCGCCTCAGCGCTGCTTGGCGCGCGTACCGACCTGATGACCCCCGCGCGTTGGTCATCTGCCTGTCAGGCTCCGGGGCGTGCCGCAATGACATGGTTCGCTTGCGCCTTCCGCCGATAGCCGTCCGTCGCTACAGGGGTACGTGTGCGCCTACATGCCCCGCAAGTGAGCTTGGCAGCAGGTCCTCCGGCAGGCCGTGCCCTTCGAAGTTGCCGTTCGACGCAGGGACTTGGTCACGGGGCGCGATGACGGCCAGCGGGGAGGATAGGTCCGGGCTGTTGCGCGCTTTACCACAAGGAGTTGAACTCAAGACAGATTATGCTAAGAGAGAGCAGATCCTCGACGGATCTCCGGAGATCGAGGCACGAAGGCGATATATAGGGTCCAGAACGGTATCTGCCGATGCTGCTCGGAGGCTCCGCCCATCCGCTATGGTGGCCCGGGCGATCCCCGCGGTACCCGCGGTCGCCCAAGCGCCTCGGACCTCGATCCTCATGCGACACTGGCTCTGGTGCCGGGGGTTGCCGTGGCCAGACCGTCCATTGCCGTCGACGATGAGGTGCTCCGGCGGGCCCGCAAACGCGCGCTCGACCAGGGTACGTCCGTGGGTACAGTACTCAGGGACTACCTCGATGCGTATGCCGGCGATCGTGCTCGGCGCATCGCCATGCAGCGATTCCTCGCGAATGCGGCGGGCAGTGAGGCTTGCTGTGTCGGGACTTGGTCACGCGATAAGCTGCACGACTGCTAGTTCGCTGCTAGACAGTCCTGACGTGATTTGTCCTTTCGCATGACGCTTTTGCGCTAGCGATAGCGGCTCGAAGATTTCGGGATCGAGCAGGACCAGAACATGTTTGTTCGACCGGAGGCAGCGAACTGCTCAAGCCCATCGTCCGTACTGCGCTATGCCGGTACCGTGCCGATCGCCGGAGGCTCAATCGGTGGCGATCCGTGCGTGGCAGAATGCCCGCATCGGGCGGCAGCAATCCCGTCCGGGCATTGCACTGTCACGATGGCCAGCCATGAATGACGCTTCGCCCGTAACCGCCACGTCGAAGTGGGCCGCCGCCACGGTGCCGGGACGTTACCTGGCGAATGCCGCCAACGTGGCTGCGCGCCTTGGCTACCGAAACCGAGCCTGGCTCCAGCGCGCCGGGCTCGATCTGCGGGCGCTCGCCCAAGCCGGCAGCCGCATCAGCAGCGTCGAGTACGACCGGGCCATCACCCTGCTCGTCAAGGACAGCGGCGTGCCCGGGCTCGGGCTCCGCGTGGGCGGCAGCGAGAGCGCCGCCGACCATGGCGTGGTCGGTCACGCCATGCTGTGCGCTCCGACGGCCGGCGCAGCACTGGATTTCTTCATCGAGTTCCAGGACATCACCGGACCCGTGGTGCACGTGTCCCGCGAAATGCGCGGCTCGCAGCTGGTACTACGGCTCTCCGAACGCGGCATCTCCGGTATCGCCGGTCTCTACGAGATCGAGAACACGATGATCGGCTTGCTCGGCATGCTGTCCGGCGGGGGGCCGCGCCCGCGAGCGCTGCGCGTGCAGCTCGCATACGCCGACCCGGGCTACCCGGACCTGTACCGCGAGTACTTCGGCTGCCGCGTCGATTTCCGGCAGGCGCACAACGAGCTGTGGCTGCCGGCGCGCATCCTGCGCCAGGTTTCGCCGCTCGCGAACGAGGAGTTTTTCGAGCTGTGCCGACGGCAGTGCGAGGTCATCCGCGCCAAGCTGACGCCGCTGGGATCGCTGCCCGAGCAGGTTCGCTGGCTGATGGCCTCCTCCGCAGGCTCGTTCCCGACCGAAGAACGGATCGCGCAATCGCTGGGCATCAGCGAGCGCACGTTGCGCCGTCGCCTCGCCCAGGAGGGCACGGGCTTTCGGCGCATGCTGGACGACGCGCGTATTGCGCTCGCCAAGGAACACCTGCGCAGCTCACGGCGTGCCGTGGCCGAGATCGCAAAGCTCGTTGGCTACACGGGTGTTCACAGCTTCCATCGCGCGTTCAAGCGCGCGACGTCGCTGACCCCAGCGGCGTACCGGAGCGGCGCGCGCGCACAGGACGACTGAGGCCCGCGGGACGCGCAGGCTAGAGCGGCGGTACGCCCCAGTGGCGCAGGAACCGCCCGGCCTCGATCTGGTAGATGTCGACCCGCAGATGCTCGAATGCCGGCTGCTGCCCATCCCGTGGTCGAAAGCGCGCCCGATGCAGGATTGCGACGTGCCGGTCGTCCCCCAGCGTGCATAGAACCTCGCGCTCCAGGATCTCGAAGTCCTGCAGCATCTTTCTGGTTGCCTCGATGTACGCGGCAGGTGAATCCTCGTATGCCTCGGTCATCGATCGGTAGTCCGGATGGAACACCTCCTCCACGCAGCGGAAGTCCGCGGCCAGCGTCTCGTCGTATAAACGCCGCAGCATCTGCTGGTAATCCGGCTTCGCCATTGTCGTCATGCTGCTACTCCTGTCGTCAGTGGATCGAGATCGGCCCCGGGAACGATCCTGGATACGACGCGATGCGCCATGATCAACGCGCACTCCATGTACGACCCACCGAAGAGGTCGCTGGTGAAGTGCAGCCCGTCCTGTCCCTGCTCTTGCGCGAGGAAATCGACGATCCGCCGATAGCTGCCGGGCCCGTAGGGTGTGTGTGAGTACGCATGCCGGACGATCTCGACGTCCCGGACCCACTGCGGCGAAAAGCCCGGCACGAGTTGCTGCAGATCGCTCATCGCGAGAGCGGTGACCTCGGCATCCGGCATGCCGGCCAGCCGCGCCGACGCCGGATGGGCATCCCAAAGCGTCAGCACGCTCCTGCCCGAGGGCACCAGCGTCGGCGCCTTGTTGGCCGCGTCGATGGCCATCACGAAGTGCCGGCCGGCGCGCGGCTCCGCCATGTAGTTCACGAGCTTCGCATCGAGGCGCCGGTCGAGGTGGACGACCGGGATGCACTGCGCGATCTTCGGGATGTCGCGAAAGAAGGCCCGACGCCCGGCCATGGTGGCCGGCAGCAGGTCTTCGGTCGTATGTGGTGAGGTCGCCAGGATCACATGATCCGCCGCTAGCGTCTCGCCATTGCCGGCGAGCCGTACGCCGCGTACGCGGCCTTGCTCGCACACCACCTCCGCCACCTTCCGTCCGAGCTGCACCGGCTGCCCTGCCGCGACCGCCTGCCAGAGCTGTTCATTGCCGCGGCGAAACGTGTACATGCGCGTCAGCGCTGCGATCCGGAACACGTGGTGCAGGTGCTGCACGCTGGTGTGCTCCGGCGAGGCGACATTCATGGCCGCACAGAGCAGCGGCAACAGGAAGCGGTGAAAGGCGTCCGCACCGTGCCGGTCGATGTACTCGGCGACGCTCAGCGCGTCCTCCGGCCCGGCCCACTCGATGCGATGCAGCCGCTGGCGGCGGTCCACGAGGAGCCGGCCGAGCGCGTATCTCCACAGCGCCAGGTTGCCGCGCAGACCGAGGCCCGGCATGTACGGCACCCGGCCCTGCACCCACGCCTGTCCGTCGGCACGTTGATAACGAGTCGCTCCATTGACCTCGACGCAATCAGCGCGAAGCCGCAATCGTCGGATCAGACCTTCGACATGGGCATAGCTGCTGTGGAAGACCTGTGCACCGACATCGATGACGTCCTGCCCATGAACCCGGCTGACCACGCGACCACCGACCCGGTCGCTGGCCTCCAGGATCTCGTAGGAAACGCCGGCCCTCTGCAGCAGATGGCCGGCATAGAGTCCGCCCGGACCGGCGCCGACGACCACGCAATGTGGCGCCGAACTCATGCGTCCGGACCGGCGATCGGATATTCGAACCAGATGTGGTCCTCAGCGTAGCGCGCGGTGCCGGCAACACGGTCGACCACCAGTAGCTGGTGGCCACCCGGAATCACATAGCGCCCGCTCGCCGGAAACTGCATCCCGCACCATTCCTCCCACTGCGGGATCGGCGCACTCACCTCGATGGAGTCACGCGCGATGCCGAGCAGCTGCGGCGACAGCGCCATGTTCGACCGGATCCACGGGTCGAAGGGACGACCATCGGTCGCCTTCCATGACAGGTAGTCTTCGGTCGAGAAGTTCGGATAGAGATGCTTGAGCGTCGGCCGTACCGGGATCACGAAGTGCTCGAATCCCTGTGCGTGGATGAGATCGAACACGGCGGCAAAGAGATGCCGGGCCACACCCTTGCCCTGGTGCTCTTCGGGCGTGATGGCCATGATGCCGCACAGCGTATTGGCGGCCACGCCGCGGCGATTCTCGTCGAGGCAGCGGCGCAGCAGATCGTTGTAACCGGGCAGGTTGGCGGTAGCGCCGTCCCAGCGGAAAGCCACCGCACTGGCGACCGCGAGCAGCGCGTCGCGGTCCGCATCCACGACGAACAGCTGCAGCTCGGGAAACGCGGACAGGATCAGCGGGAAGCACTCTCCCCACGTCGGCTCTGCATTGATGTAGGGCGGAAATGCCTCGGCCTCGAGCTCACCGATCCGGTGCTGCAGCTCCGGGCGTTCGGCCAGGGTCACGGCACGGATGTTCATGGCTGCTGTCCCTCTCGAAAGTCAGGATGCTGCCAAGCGTCCAGGTACGACCTGGTGATCTCCCGCATCCGCTCGCCACTCATCGACTCGCCGTGTCCGCCGTGCACACAGGTGACATCCAGGGCGAGCAGCCGCTCGAGGGAGCGTGCGTAGTCGGTGCGGCTGGATTCCGGCAGGTTGTCGAGCAGCGGCCCGTCGTAGATGGCGTCACCCGAGAACAGCACCCCCGTGGAGCGCTCCCACAGCGCGATGCTCCCCGGTGAATGTCCCGGCAGGTGCAGGACCTCGAAGGCGCGATCGTCGAGATCGACCACATCGCCGTCCTGCAACAGCGCACTCGGCTGCACGGGATGCAGCACATGCCGCAGTGGCTCGAAGCCCGCCGCAGGCACCGCGGTGATCAGCCATTCGTCGTCGAACGTATACCCGGCGTCGAGGAGTCGCGCGAAAATGTTCCGGTCGAATTGCGTCGTCGACAACGCCATACTATCCGTCGCTGAGCTCAGTACCGATGCCTCGGCGGCATGGATGAGACAGGTCTCGCCGGCGAACTCGTGCAGGCCGCCGACGTGATCGAAGTGCGCATGCGTCGCGACAACCGTGAGCGGCTTGCCGAACAGATCACGAGCCGCGTCCCGAAGGCTCGCCACGCCCAGGCCCGTATCGATCAGCAGATGGCGCCGTCGACCGCACAGGTGCCAGACATTGCAGCGCAACAGCGGGTGAACGTGCGGTTCGCGCAGCAGCGTCACGCCGTCAGCGAAGCTGCGACGCTCGAACCAGCGCGATGCCACTGGCAGACCGCTCACGAGCGCACCTCGGCCATGAGCAGGGCGCGTCGCGTGCGCCGCACCGCCAATGCCATACCCGTGCCACACAGCCCGGTCAGTGCAGCCAACAGCAGACTCGCGTTCGCCAGCGCGGTGTAGCCGAAGCCGTCGATCACGAGGCCGGCAAAGACGGGCCCCAGCGCACCCCCCAGCACCTGCACACCGGCGACCGTGGCGGCCAGTCGTCCTGTTGCATCCAGTTCGGCGCAGCCTCCGAACAGAAACGGAATCACCAGGAAGTAGCCCAGGTTGAAGAAGGCGATCCCGATCACGAGGTGGAGCGACGACGGCGGTGCGTAGGTGAACCAGCCGCAGCACCCGATCAGCGCGGTGCCCAGCAGGATCGGCCACTCCCGGCCCATACGATGTCCGAACAGCACCGGTACGGCCGCTCCGACCACGCCGGAGAACATCGACGCCGCCAGCAACCGGCCGATCTGATCGCCATCCAGACCGGCACGCAGCGCCGCGCGCTCGGCAAAATTCCAGATGCCGCCTTCGAGGATCGAGAACAGCAACATCGCGATGACGCCGAGCAGCCCGGCTCCCCAGACCCCGCCGAGTCCGGCGTGCTCACGCGGAATCTCGGCATGCGCCCGAGGCAGGATCCTGATCGCCGGAATCGCGCAGACCAGCACCAGGGCCGCGAACGCTGCCATCAGGCCCGCATAGCCGAAGCTCTGCTTGAGCCCCGCGACGACATAGATCACCGCCGTCATGACCAGGGTGATCCCCAGGGCCGCCTGCGCATAGAGACGATCCGGATCGGCCGCGGCCACGAGCGCCGCACCAGCGACGGCGAGGACGAGGCCGGCACCGAGTCCCGCAACAATCCGCAGTGCCGCGACCGCCGCGAATCCGGCCACACTGCCCGCCAGCAGATTGCAGATCAGCAGCAGTCCGACGCCGATTGCGACGACGCGTCCCCGATCCAGCCGGTTCAACATCGAGGACAGCGCCATGCAGCTGACGCCGATGGCGCCGATCTCGCCACTGTTGACGATGCCGGCCTGCACTTCGCTGAAGCCGTGGCTGTCCATCAGGCCGCTGATCGCCTGCGGCGCGACATTGATGATGAAATTGCTGATCGCGAACCCGCCGGCCACGCCGATGAGCAGCTGGCGACTCGCGAGCGTTGCGGTGCGGATCACCAACTCGCACCGTCCGGACGGGAACCGCGGGTCCGGCCGCTCATGCCAGTGTGTCCTCGAGGTCGTCCAGCACGCGATTGCTGAAGCGGTGGTGCATCACATCCCAGAATGGCGAGAAGATCCGCTGGGAATAAACGGGCGACTGACGGGCCTGCTGAACCGCCTCGCAGATCGCACCATCCTCCCGGGCTGCCTGGGCGAAGCCCGCGCTCATCGACTCCGCGGCGCGCACGAAGTCCGGGTCGCGTGCGACATCGCGATGCACGCGGAACTGTTTGCGCTCGTGTGTTTCGGCGACGCCGTCCGGCATGGCCATCGCCACTTCGATGAAGTCGGGCAGGATCGACACGTAGAAGTTCGGATAGAGCGTCGCGAAGGTCGCCGCATCGGGCTTGCGTCCGTCGCGACCGAGATGCGGAATGTCGAGCGCGGGATAAGTCGCCGCGAACGCCGCGGCGCTGAAGCCGAGACCGAACAGTTCGCCGTCCATGATCTCGTGGAACGTCTTGCGACCGGCCGCATCCACACGCGGTGTCTGCGGCGACCGCCGATAGGCCTCGTGCACGAAGTGTTCGTGCAGCACGTTGATCGCGGAGTTCTCGAAGAAGGTCTTCCAGTTGCAGCGGCACGACCCCTGCACGGCCACCGGACTCCCGGACTCATCGGCCAGGAATTCGCTGAGCCCGAAGTCGTACTCGGGAAAATTCCTGGCGATCGGCGCGACATAGGCGGCGAAGTCCGGTGGCGCCTCGCCGAGATTCACGAACACCGCGCCCAGGAACTCCCGACATGGCACCTCGGCGAGGCACACAGGCAGATGCGCCACGCGATCGAGCGGCGCGTGCTCGAGGCCATCCCAGTACGAGGCGCGCAACAGACGGCCGTCGAGCCCGTACTCCCAGCCGTGATACGGGGTCACGAGGCGCGACAGGCGGCGTGCCGGTGCCATCTGTAGCAGGCAACCGTCGTAGGGCGTGATGTTGTGAAAGGTCCGGATGCGGCCGTCGCTGCCGCGGATGGCGACCAGCGGTATGCCCGCGACGAGGAATGGCCACGTATCGCCGGCAGCGGGGACATCGGTGGTGAAGCAGCTCGCGATCCAGTGCCGGCCGTAGATGCGCTCACGTTCCAGCCGATAGACGGCGTCGTCGATGAACGCCTCGCGTGGCAGCGTTCGGGCCGCAGCGATGGGCAGGCGGACCCGCGCCAGCGCGGCAGGATCGAGGAGCTGATGCAGCGATGAACTCATGCGGGACTCTCCCGTGATCCGTCAACGTCCGGCGGCCAGCGCGTGGACCGCGGCGGCTTCGCCGAAGCGGGCCGCCTCCTCCCAGGTCTGGATGCCCGCCAGTTCCGAGTGCGCGAAGGCGATGCGTCCATGCGGGCGCGCCATTGCCTCGCCGAGCGGCGGACGTCCGTTGCCGCCATGGAAGAATCCGGGCTCCGGCACCACGTAGGAGTGCCCCCAGCGATTCAGCACGATGCCGGCGATGTCGCGCTGCGCGCGAAATCCGTAAGGACCGAACATGTCGGTGAGCAGCGAGCGGATCTCGCGTTCGAAGGTGGTGAACGAGGTCGTGAGCAGGCGTGTTCGCGCACGGACGACCTGATCGCGCGTCGACCCGCGCGAGGGAAAGCCGATGTAGAAGGTCAGCACGATCGGCCGGTCGGGATCGAATGGCGCAGCCGTGTCGCCGACGCGCATGGGCTCGCGGATGTTGCAGTAGATGCCGAGATCGTGCTGCGTGAAATAGTGGCAGGCGGTGATGCCGAGCTTCGCCATCGGCCGCCAGTTCCGCAGCGCCACGTTGACGATCAGGTTCGAAC
>JBFXAN010000071.1:0-30145 GCA_050184225.1 Dehalococcoidia bacterium
CGGTGGTGAAGCGCAGGTCAGTGGCGCGCAGTTCGGCCAGTTCACCACGGCCGCGCAGGCGGGCGAGTGGCAACGGTGGATCGGCGCGGCCGGCGATGACCAGGTGCATCTGCGGCGGCAGATGGTCGAGCAGAAAGGCAACCGCATTGTGGATCGGTTGGGCATCGATCACGTGAAAGTCGTCGAGGATGAGAACGACGTCGTCCTCGATTGTGTTGATCTCATTGATCAAGCTCGTCACGACCGACGTCATCGGTGGTGCCTGAGGCAGGCTTAAGAGCGCGCGCGTGTTCTCACCCACGCCGGGCCGCACGGTCTGGAGCGCGGCGATCACGTAGCCCCAGAACATCGCCGGGTCATTGTCGGTCTGATCGAGTGAAACCCAGGCCGCGGTCCGCTCGCCGGCCGGCGCCGCCGCCAGCCATTCGGCCAGCAGCGTCGTCTTGCCGGAACCCGCCGGCGCGGAGAGCAACGTCAACCTGCGCTCGGTCCCCTGCTGCAGGCGTCGGATCAGGCGCGCGCGCGGCACCGATCCGGGTCGCCACCGGGGGATGTAGAGCTTGGTTCCAAGGAGCGAACTCATACTAACCGCCCCCCTGGTGCGTCAACCATGGGCGAATTATCCGCCAAGACCGCTCATCCCTGCATCTTCACGTGCGATGTGAGCCCTCGCATTCCGACGTATAGTAGCGACGAGCACATCCGGCCTGAAGGGAGCACGCGGCAATGACGACGGCGGAACAGGGGCCGATAGCTGCGGCCGGCACGGAGACGGAGTCGTACATCATCGACGGCGACTCGCACGTGCTGGAGCCGCCGCACCTCTGGGATGAGTACCTGGAGCGGGAGTACCGGCCGCGCGCGATCCGGATCATGCGCCCGGTCGAGGGGCCGGATGGGCAGCCGGTGCGTCCGGGTGCACACGCCCCCGACCCGGAGCCGAACCTGCCGGAGATGGCGGAGGAGGTGCGCGGGCGGCTCGGCTCGGACGAGGCGCTGGTCGTGGACGGCCAGATCGTGATGCGCGGCTTCCTCGCCGGGCTGGGCGGGGTCGAGCATGACCGCTCGAAGCTGCCGCAGATGACGTACCTCGAAGGCGCGCCGCGGGCGAGCATGGACACCGCCGCCCGCCTGCAACTCTTCAAGGACTGGGGCATCCACGGTGGCGTCGTCTTCCCCACGATCGGCATCCTCTGGGACACGGAGGACGCGCGTTTGGCCGACGCCTATGCCCGCGCCTACAACCGCTGGGCCTATGACTTCGTCGGCGGACACCCGGACCAGATCTTCCCGATGGCGCACATCCCCCTGAACGACCCGGAGCTGGCGCTGACGGAGCTGCGTCGCTGCCTGAAGCTCGGCTTCCGGGGGATGTTCCTCGCGCCGGAGCCGGTCGGGCCGAAGTCCGAGCAGTACCCCTTCGGCGACACCAGCCCAGCGGACCCGGTCTATGACCCGCTTTGGCACGAACTGGAGGACGCCGGGCTGCCGGTCTGCGTGCATGTGATCGTCCGCTTCAACCGGCGCGTGGCGAACAACACGCGCGTCTCGCTGCTGCTCAAGGGTCAGCTGAGCCGCGTGCACGTCTTCGGCTTGGGCGCGACGTTCCAGATCATTCCAGCGGTGTCGTCGCTCGTGCTCTCGGGCCTGTTCGACCGGTTCCCGCGGCTGAAGCTGCTGGCGGTGGAGGCAGGCGCCGGTTGGGCGGCATACCTGATGGACCGGCTGGACGAGAAGCACGAGATGTTCGGCTATGCCGAGCGGACGAAGCTGGCGCCGAGCGAGTACCTACGCCGCAACGTCTACTACGTCGTCGAGCCGCGCGAGCGGACGGCGAACGCGATGATGGACCTGGTCGGCGAGACCCAGTTCATCTGGGGCTCGGACTACCCGCACATCGACTCCAGCATCGACGCCCCGCACCAGATCCGCGCCAGCGCCGCCGGTCTCTCCGAGTACCGCCGCCGCCTGCTCCTCGGCGAGAACGCGCGGGCGCTGTTCGGGTTGTAGTAGTGCCGGCGTCGCGATCGTCACCGACGAGCCGTGACAGCGCCGCCACCCTCAGCCGCACAGGTCGAGGGCCGGCATTCCCGGCTGCCGGAGGACGGGATAGCATAGACACTAGGAGGTGTCGACATGGCGGCTGCGCCTGAGGCTCGGCCGGTGCTCGAGTCCGGTGACCGGTTGACGCGCGAGGAGTTCCATCGGCGCTACTGCCGGCGTCCCGACATTCGGAAGGCAGAGCTTGTACGAGGGGTGGTCTACGTGGCGTCACCGACGCGAACGGACATGCATGCTGATCCCGTCGGGTTAGTGGCATTCTGGCTCAATGCCTATCGGATAAGGGTTCCCGGACTGCGGGTCGCCGTCGATGGGACGGTTTTCCTTTCCCCGGACAGCGAACTGCAACCCGATGTGTTCCTCTATTGGCAACCCGCCAGGGGTAGCGGCGCACGGTTGAACGACGAAGGATATATAGAGGGCGCGCCGGAATTGGTGGTGGAGGTGGCGGCGAGCAGCGCCAGCTATGACCTGCACGACAAGATGGAGGCATACCGGCTGGCGGGCGTTCCGGAGTACATCGTTTGGCTCGCACTCGACAAGCAAATCCTCTGGTTTCGCCTGCGCGACGGTGATTATGTGCGCGTGGAACCGGATGCAGAGGGCGTTATCGTAAGTGAGCAATTCCCCGGCCTGCGGCTCAACGTCCCCGCGTTGCTGGCCGGCGATGCAGCAGGCGTGCTCGCCGCACTAAGCACTCAACCGTAGTATTTGCCACCAAACCCGTGCCAACATGGCCGGTCTGACCGACCACCGCCGGCGCCTGCTCCTCGGCGAGAACGCGCGGGCGCTGTTTGGGCTGTAGGTGTGCCGAGGCGTGCCCGGTCGTTACTTACGCGCCGGCCGGCTGCAGGGGGCGGGTCAGGTTGTGCTCGCGGGCGTATTGTCGTGCCTTGCCCCGATCATGGACGCCGATCTTGCCGTAGATGTTGTCCACGTGGCGGCCCACGGTACGCACACTCACTACAAGTTCCTCGGCGATCTCACGGTTGCTCAGTCCAGCGGCGAGTAGACCCAGCACCTCGACTTCGCGTGGCGTCAGACCATGCTGGTTCGACGGCACAGGCATCCAACTCTCACTCACATGCGGGGCGCCGTGACCGGCGGCAGATCCGGGCCATGTCAATGTCCGACCGCCGTGTCGGGCTGGCTGGGAGCCGCGAAGGCTACAAATCCAACTCGGTCTCTTCGCGCGAGCGGCGTGCGTGCTTGTCCGCGCATCGACCATCGTCGACGACCCATGGTTCAATCCTGTCATGGTTGCCCTCCTCCGTTCCAAGTTATGGTTCAGCACAGCATGGAGCGACATCGCTCCTCTGTGCTGAGGGACGGCTTCAACACCGGTGTCACCGACTCTGCCAATACGCCGTCCAGTGTGTCGGTCGTATCGGTGCGGTGGCTGCTCCGCGTCTGTTGCTCCTCCTCATACCTGTCGGCTAATCCACCGATCGGGGTCGCGAGTGCGATCGAGTTACCTTGTCTGGTGCTGTCGGTAATTGTTGTCGTGGTCTCATCAGCGCTCTGCCGCACCTGCCAAGACACTCCGGCGCCGATGATAGCCAACGTGATGGCCGTCATCGCTACCTGCACCCACAATCCCTGCCCACCCGATTGCTTTGCCTGCAGCTTCGCCCGTGTCCCCATTTTCATCTCCCTTCTGCGCACATCGGCTAGTGACATGCCGTAGCCTTGCAGGCGACAGCGGCAGCGCCATCGCGTGAAGCTGGGATCCTGCGATCACGAATGGAGACGCCGGCCGATGCTCAGGAAGGGTCGTGTCACACAAATGTGTTATTAGGGACGAGGCGCGAGGCCGCACACGCGCCTGGAGGCACTGGACGTATCACTCCAGCAACCCATGCCGTGCAGCGTATGTAGCCGCCTCCGCTCGGTTGGCGACACCGGTCTTGGCGAAGATGTGACTGACGTGACGGGTGACCGTGTTGGGACTGAGCACCAAGTGGGCGGCAATCTGGCGGTTGGTACGACCTGCGGCGAGCAACCGCAACACTTCCATCTCTCGCGCAGAAAGGCCATCCGGGTGAGCCGGCGGGCCGCGTCCGATGCGCTTGCGGTCGATCTCGGCCACCGCTCGATGGGCACGCTCCAAGGCGGGCTGCATCTTCATAGCTTCGAATTCGGTGATGGCGAACCCTAGGTGCGTTTCCGCCTCGGCTCGGTCGGCGCGCTCTTCTTGCAGCAGCAGTTCGGCCACTTGCAGCCTTGTGAGGGCAATCTCTGGGCGGAATCTCACCCGCGCCGCCACCGCCAGCGCCTGCAGAGAGTAGGCCCACGCCTGCTCGCGCTGACCCAGTAGTACCGCTGCCGCTCCCAGGTGTCTGGCGACGGTGGTAAGCGCCCAGTCGGCGGTTGCGCAATCGGCGAGCGGGGCCAACCGCCGTGCTACCAGCGCCGCCAGTTCCTGGTCGTCCAGCATTACGGCGGCTTCTAGGAGCAGGATGAGTGCGAACGTTTGTGTTGCATCGGTCGTTGCTCCGAGGTCCCGCTCCGCCACGTACCCGGCGATTAGCTCTCGGGCTTGGGACCGCTCGCCGAGATGGGCAAGCCGGAGCGCCAGGTGTACAACGAATAGGCGCTGCAGATCCTTCAAGCCTGTGAGGCTGGCGATGTCTGCACGCAGTGCAAGCGCCTCCTTGGCTCGACCGAGATGCAAGAGCGTCCGAAAGGTGATCCAGTTGGCATACTGGCGGGCGAGGATGGGGCTCCCCGCGGCATCGGCCGCGTCAATCAAGCGACGGGCCGTCTCCAGCACCTCATTCAACCTGCCGTCGACGAGGTGCACGACCATCTCGGTGATTTGCCGGAAGATGGCGCTGCTCTGGTTCCGCGTGCGGTCATGCAGCGCGCCGAGTTGGTGCCAATGCCACTCAGCCCGTTCCCGCTGTCCCCAGTCGAGATAGACGGCGCCGATGCGAAAGTGGAAGACACCCTGATAGAAGAAGCTCATCCTCTCGAGTTGACCGCCGGAGAACTCCTCAGCCAGGTGCAGCCGTTCCTTCCAGTGCTCCGGCGGCGCCCCGGAGAAGTTGATGATTTCCAAGGCTGTGTGCGGAAGCATCACAGGATCGTCAAGCCGGCGGGCAAGCGCCAGCGCACGCGCGCGCAGATCCCAACGCGTCGAGGCCGTCGCGTCGCTGCGCCAACCTGCTCCCTGTGCCAACGCGATGTCCGCCTGCACGCGCTCGACGGTGTCCGGCGTCGCGTAACGGTCGGCCAGGTCTGCCCACTGGCGATGCATCTCCGCACCCCAGACCGTCGCGCCGCCGTAGGCATTCAGCGCTTCGATGGCGATCTGACAGGCACGTAACACGCGCCGACGGTCATCGAGCCCTTGGGCGAGCGTCAGTGCCGCGGGCGCAACCTCATCTGCCGCGCGCCGTGGCTCGCCCGCCGGCAGTAACGCCTCGCCCAGGGCGAGGAGAACATCGCAGCGGCGCTGTGTATCCGTCGGGTCGAGTATGTCCAGCACAGCCTGGTAGTGGGCGGCAGCCTCCTCCCAAGCATAGACAGCGGTCGCGGCCTCGCCAGCCTGACACGCGTAGGCGATTGCCTTTTCTGGGTCGGCCAGTGTTCCGGCCAGCCGGTAGTGGATGGCCAGAGCGGGCACCTTCTGGTCGACGTCACGGGTGAGGGCTGTCTCGATCGCGTCAGCGGCGCGCAGGTGCAGCCGCTGACGGCGGGGCGGGCTGAGCGCGTCGTAGACAGTGCGGCGGATGAGCGCGTGAGCGAAGTGGTACACATTGCCCTCCGCCCGCAGCATGCCCGCCGCCAGCGCCTCCTCGATCGCGTCGAGGGCAGTCTCGGCATCCAGCCCGCTGGCTGTGGCCACAACCTCGAACGGAAAGCCGTCGCCGAGAACCGCCCCGTGTCGCAGCAAGTCATTGGTAGTGGAGCGCAGACGGCTGAGGCGGGCAGCGATCACATGGCGGACGCTCGTCGGCACCGAGAAGGCACTATCAGCCATGTCGGGCTTGCTGAGGTCGCGCCCATCAGCCTGCAGATTCCGCACCACCTCACCGATGAAGAAGGGATTGCCTTCCGTTGCCCGCTGAATGGTCCCGACGACGGCTGCCGGAATATCGCCACCAGTGATGCGCTCAGCCAGCGCGCTGGTTTCGTCCGTGCCGAACGGAAGGATTTGCAATGGCGCCGTAGCGCCCTCTCGGGCCAGCACCGCCAGCGTGTCGGTGAACGCATTCGATGGCTCAACCTCCGTCGTGCGATACGCCGCGATTACTAACGCGGGCACGCCCGCCAGACGGTGGGCGAGGTGTTGCAGCAGCCAGAGCGAAGGGCTATCCGCCCACTGAAGGTCGTCCAGGGCTATAAGGAGCCCTGTCTCTCCACTCCGAGCGATCGACTCTAACGCGTCGCAGACCGCCTCGAACAAGCGATACCGTTCCTGCTCGGGGCTTTGCGGTGGGCTCGCCGGCAGGTCGGACAGGCGTTCGTGCAACTCGGGCAGAAGCAGCGCCACCTCCGCCGCGCCGCGGCCAAGCTGGGCGCGTAGGCGTTCGGGCGGGCAGGCGCGCACATACAGCTGAAGCGCCTCGATGAAGGGCAGATAGGGCGGCATCCCCTCGGTGTCATAGGCACGGCCGGAGAGCACGGTCCAGCCGGCAGCACGCGCCCGGTCCGCCAGTTCGGCGAGAAGCCGCGTCTTGCCGATGCCCGGCTCGCCCGCCACCAGGGCGATACCGCCCTCGCCACGCCCGGCGGCGGCCAGGCACTCGCCGAGCACCGCCAGCTCGCGCTGCCGTCCGACGAAGCTCGTGTGGCGATGTGAGGCGGGCATCGGTTCGCTTCCTCACGATCCAAGCGCCGTTGCCGCTTAGTGTAGCGCCGTCCGGTGGTGTGGTGTCTGTGACCTGCCCTGTGTGGTGTGCCTGAAGGCTTCAAGATGGGTGATGGGCGTGTCACAATACGGACCTTGATGGGAGCGGAACCGACGCATGATGGCAGAGGGAGGCGGCGCATGCGACTGAGCCTGGCCTATGAGATGCAGCGGCCCGAGGTTGATGACCACGCGGTAATCGAGGAGACGATCGAGCAGTGTGTGCTCGCCGACGAGATGGGCTTCGATACCGTCTGGTTCGTCGAGCATCATTTCCTCACGAGCTTCTCGATGTCACCCTGTCCCGAGGTGATCTTCGGGGCGCTGAGCCGGCTGACGAAGCGCATCCGGCTCGGCTTCGGTGTCGTCATCCTGCCCTACCATCACCCGGTGCGGGTGGCCGAGCGGGTGGCGATGGTCGATCACATGTCCAGCGGCCGGGTCGAGTTCGGCACGGGGCGGTCGGCGGCGTATGAGCAGACCGGGATGGGGATCGACCCGCGCGATACGCGGGCGATGTGGGAAGAGTCGCTGCGGATGATCCCCCGGATCTGGGAGGATGGTCAGTTCTCGTGGGAGGGACGGTACTGGAACGTGCCGCCGCGCGATGTCCGGCCGAAGCCGTATCAGCAGCCGCACCCGCGCATCTGGGTAGCGGCGCTCCAGCCGGCGACGTATCAGCTCGCGGCGGAGCTGGGCATCGGCGTGATGGCGTTGAGCGTGGCGTCGCCGAGCTATCTCGCGCCGCACATCGCCGCCTACAAGGAGCGGGTGCGGCAGGCCGCGCCGGTGGGGAAGTTCGTCAACGACCAGTGGCTGAGCGCGACGATGGCGTTCTGCGGCCAGGACAATCAGGCGGCGCGCGAGCTGGCCGCGAAGTCGCTGCGGACGTTCTTCGGCCCGGACCGTCCATATCTGATGGACCAGAAGCACCTCTACGAGCAACTGGTCGAATCCTGGGGTGGCGTGCCGGATCACCTGACGGCGAACTTCGCCCGCTACCTGAAAAGCGACGGCGCCGACGACGCGCCGGAAGTTGATCTCTCCGGCGGCTCCGGGCAAATCGCCACTGCCCTCTGGAACCAGATCGACGCGGACACGCTGGTCGACCGCGGCGTGCTCGTCGCCGGCGATCCGGAGAGCTGCCTGCGGAGTATCGCGATCCACGAGGCGGCGGGTGTCGACGAACTGCAATTCCTGATGGCGACGGAGACGGTTCCCCACGAACAGGTGATGTCGTCGATCGAGCAGTTCGGCCGATACGTGATCCCCGAGTTGCAGCGAGAGACGGCGCCGCGATGACCGAGGCCCAGTCGCCGCTCGATCGCGCGCGGGCGCTGGCGTCGCGGATCCGAGCCTGCGCGGAGGCGATCGAGGCCGAGCGGGAGCTGCCCCGACCGCTGTTTGAGGCGCTGGCGGACGCCGGGTTCTTTCATCTGGCGCTGCCGCGCTCGCTCGGTTGTCCCGAGATCGATCTGCCGGATTACGTCCGGGTGATCGAGGAGTTGGGGAAGGCGGATGCAAGCACAGCCTGGATCGTGAACCAGGGGGCGATCTTTGCGACGTACGCTGCCCGAATGCATCACGACGTCGCCCGTGCCATCTGGATCGACCCGCCGCGCAGCGTCGTCGCGAATACACCCCAGGCGACGGCCCAGGCCGTTGTGGTCCCCGGCGGCTATCGAGTCACCGGCCGTCAGGGATTCGCCACCGGCTGCCGCCATGCCACCTGGATCGCCGCCCACGCGCAGGTGGTCGAGGACGGCCGCCCAAGACTCCAGTCGAACGGCATGCCGGAGGCGCGATTTCTGTTCGTGCCGGTCGCGGAGGCTGAGCTGCTCGACACCTGGCATGTTCGGGGTCTGCGCGGCACAGGGACGCACCACTTCGCCGTGGCGAATGCCTTCGTGCCGGCGGAGCGCACCGTGCTGTACGACGGGGCACCACTGGTTGAGACGGGACCGCTCTATCGCATCCCGCGAACGCTCGTCTTTGCCTCGGGTGACGCCGCCGTCGCGCTGGGGGTAGCCCGTGCCGCGCTGGAGACGTTCGGCGATCTGGCGGGTGCGAAGACGCCGCAGTGGACGGCGGGGTTGCTCCGCGATCAGCCGATGGTGCAGGCAGAGGTTGGCCGCGCGGAGGCGCATCTCCGTTCCGGCCGCGCATTCCTGATGGAGGCGGTCGGCGAGATTTGGAACCTTGCGACGAGCGATGTCCCCGGACCAGACCAACAGGCGGCGCTGCGCCTGGCGACGACGCACGCGATCCGGCTGGCGACCGAGGTTGTCGATGCGATCTACATGGCCTCAGGAGCGACCGCGATCGACGAGAGTCATGCGCTCCAGCGTCACTTCCAGGACATCCACGTGATCACGCAACACGTTCAGTCACGCCGCTCGTATTACGGCTCCGTTGGCCGTCACCTGCTTGGGATCGGCTAGCAGCGGATGGCTATCAGTAGCCGCGGTCCCAATCGATGAGGTTGACGAGGGGACGGCCGTCGAGGAATGCGCGGAGATTGTCACAGAACAGTTCGATCGGGCGCTGGTGGGGCACGTCGGTACCGCCGGAGACGTGGGGCGTGATCAGCACCCGGTCGTCATCCCACAGGCGTCGATCCGGCTCGCGCTCGAACTCGCCAGTGTAGACATCGAGCGCGACGCCGCGAAGCCGTCCTGCGCGGAGCGCGTCGATCAGCGCCGGCTCGTCGATGATCTCGCCCCGCGCCACGTTGACGAGGATCGCGCCCGGTTTCATTGCGGCGAATGCTTGACGGTTGAGCAGGCCGGTGGTCTCCGGGGTCCATTGACAGCAGACGACGACGCAGTGGCTTTCGCGAAGGAGATCGTGCAGGTGATCGGCGCTCTCCAGGCGGCTGAATCCCTCCGGCAGTGTGGCAGCGGATGGAACCGAACGTCGGGTACCAACGACCCGCATGCCCGCCGCCGCGCAGAGGCGGGCCACGTCCTGGCCGATGCCGCCGGCGCCGATGATGCAGACGGTCTTTCCCTGGAGCAGGATCGGATGATAGGCGCGGTGATCGAATTCGTGTCGTTGTCGATCGAGGGTGGCATGGGAGAAACCGCGTGCGAAGTAGAGCAGACCGGCGAGGGCATACTCGGCGTAGGGGCGGCGGGTGTCCTCCTGTCCGCGCGAGGTGGTGGCGAGCACGTCGCTGCCCCACAGGTCGCCGGCAAGCAGATTGCTTGAGCCCGCCGGCATCTGGTGGAACCAGCGCAGGCGGGGCGACCGTGCCCGCAGGTCCAGGGGAAAGGGGAATCCCCCGAGGATGACGGCGGCATCGGCCAGCACCTGGTCACGCTGGTCGCGGGAGGTGGAGGGAGCGTCGCGCCGGCCAAGGTAGCGCTGGACGGTCCAGGCCGGCCACGTCTCCCGGATCTCGACATCGAACCAGCCCCGTGCATCAACCACGTTCAGCCGCCGATCGACGGCGGCGATGGTTGCGAGCGCATCGTCGTTCACCGTGCCGATCACGACGACGTAGAGGGAATCCATCTCGGTTTACTCCCATAGCACGTTTGATACTGACCTACCGAGGCCCCCATGTCATCCTGAGCGACAGCGAAGGATCTCGGTCGAGAGTCAGACATCCGAGATCCTTCGCTGTCGCTCAGGATGACATGGGTATGTCGGGTTCCCTGTCAAAGGCACGCTACGACTCGAGCCGCAACACGCTCGGCGCATTCCGCTCCAGGATCAACTCAACATCCTCCCCGGGTAAGCCCACTTCACGAATCCAGGCAAACGTGCGGGCGTAGGTCTCAAAGGCAAGCAGCACCGTGAAGTCGCTGCCGGGCAGTAGATGGTCGGCGCCGAACGCTATGCAGGCGCAGGTGAGAGCGGCGTGGGAGCCGTGGCCGACGGTGTCGTAGTAGAAGCGGCGGGCGGTGACGCTCGGCGGCTCCGGCAGTTGGTTCCGCTCCATCGAGAATTGGTTGTCCAACCGCTGCAGCAGCATCGGGATCGGACCGCCGAGGTGCGGGACGATGAACGTGATGTTCGGGTAGCGCGCGGGAATGCGCTTGGCGATCAGGTGGAGGACGATCACCGCGTCCTCCATCGACGTACCGACGGCCCCGCTGAATCCGTAGTCGGTAATCATCGGCGAGCCGATGCCGTTGCCGGCGGGATGATAGAAGATGATGCCGTTGCGGCGGTCAAGCTCCTCATAGATCGGCAGAAACTCATCCTCGGCGACGGAGCGGCCCAATGCCGAAATGTGCAGGTTGACGCCGATCATCCCCAGATCGTCGAGGCCACGTCGCAGTTCGTCCATCGACGCAGCAATATGTGGTAGCGGCAGCGAGACGAAGCCCTTGAACTGCTCCGGGAAGCGGGCGGCCAACCGCGCATTCGCGTCATTGACGATCTGTGCCGCCTCAACGGCCAATGCCTGATCTTTGGCGTATGGTGATCGCCCGGCGGCGGGGGAGAGCACCTGCATGCCGACGCCGGCATCGGCCATCAACTGGAGGCGCTGCTCGATGTGGGCCTCGTCGTCCGTGTCGGGAAACCCACCGCCGACGAATCCGCCGAGCGGGCGGCCGGCGATCCGGTCGAGCACCGCGTTATAGGCGCGAGGATGATAATGGGCATGGACATCGACGATCATCGACAATCTCCCTTGTCAGCGGAGCTGAGAATGCGCCCGCGATCTCAGCATCCATATCAGTCGCTCCGGTGATTCTGTCACACTGGGACCGGCGCACCTGGGAGCGCGGGCTTCCAGGTGCGCTACAAACCTACCTGCCATCACTAATGGCCGCGATAGACCGGCGCGCGCTTCTCGACGAAGGCACGCGGGCCTTCCTTCGCGTCGTCGGTCGTGCCGATCAGGGCGCGGTAGAGGTCGCTGAAACGGGAGACCGGCTCCCAGGGCATATCAAGCGCGCGCAGCGCCAGCTCCTTGACGGCCTCGACTGCGAGCGGCGCGTTGCGGATGATCCGTCCGGCAAGCTCGCCGGCGGCGGCGTGCAGCTCGTCGGCCGGCACGATCCGGCTGATGATGCCCAGGCGCTGCGCGGTGGAGGCGTCGATCGGGTCACCGGTGAGCAGCATCTCCATCGCATCGGTCAGCGGGATCATCCGCGCCAGGCGCATCGGTCCGCCGCCGCCGGGGAAGAAGCCACGGCGGATCTCCGGCAGGCCGAACTGGGAGGCCGGCGTGGCGATGCGGATGTCGCAACTCAGCGCCAGCTCGAAGCCACCACCGAGGCAGTAGCCGTCGATCGCGGCGATGATCGGCTTGCGCAGAGCGCGGCCGCGCGGCCCGTGCGCCCAGCGCAGATCGGCCGGTCCCTGGTCGCTGACCGTGCGTTCCTTCAGATCAGCCCCGGCAGAAAAGGCACGCCCACCGGCGCCGCTGATCACGGCGACCCGCGCGGCAGGGTTGGCGTCGACCTCCGACCATGCCCGATCCAGGCCCTCGCGCACCGCCAGATTGAGCGCGTTCAGCGCCTCGGGCCGGTTCAGCGTGATCCAGGCGATGCCGTCGCGGACTTCGTAAAGCACCGCTTGTTCTTCGCTCATGATTCTCCTCCTCGGGTGGCTTATCAAAGCGCCGCAACATTGCACCAAGGTAAGCCCCTGTCAGCCTGAGTGCAGCGAAGGATCTCGGTGGTCAGCTTGCGTCCGAGATCCTTCGCTGCACTCAGGCTGACAGGGATTCTGCGACTCTTCGCTCGTAATTTCCTTTCAACCTCCCAAGGCGGCGAACGCCTCTGGAAGGTAGCGGGTGCCGATCGTGCCAGCGGTGCGGCGCCCCTCGTACTCTTCGGCGGTCATGCCGAGCAGATCCCGATAGACGTAGTCGTTGTCCTGGCCGAGCGTTACGGGGGCACGGCGCAGACGGTTAGGTGTGCGTGCCATTCGCCAGATGAGGCCGGGGTATGGGTGACGGCCAACGGCATCGTTCTCCAGTTCCTCGAAGAAGCTGCGCGATCGTAGTTGCGGGCAGGCGAACCGCTCGGCGGCGGTCTGGAGCGGCCCGGCGGCGACTCCGGCCGCTTGAAGCCGCCGGGTGAGATCGAACTTGTCGCATGCGCGGGTTTGTGCCGCGATCAGGGGGTCGAGGTCGGACTGGTTCGTCCAGCGGAAGGCGGCGTCGGCGAAGCGGAGGTCGTCGATCAGGTTGGGGAGGTCGAGCGTACGGCAGAGCGCGGCGAACTCCGCGTCGGTGCCGATGTCAATCGCGATCCATTGATCCTCGCCCCGGCAGGGATAGACGTTGTGCGGCGCGTGCGACCGGTGGCGGTTACCCCATGGGCTTGGGTCGTGACGGTTCATCGTCCAGTCGAGGATCAGTTCCCCCAGCATCGGCAGGAAGTTCTCCGCCTGGGCCAGCTCGATCTGTTGCCCCTGTCCGGTCTGCTGGCGGTGATAGAGCGCGAACAGCACCGCCAGGGCGCCCTGGACGCCGGCGGCGGCATCGGCCGTGTAGACGTCGCCACCCTCGTCCGGCGTGCCATCCGGATAGCCGCGCACCTGATGATGGCCGATCAGTCCTTCGAGATGGGTGCCGTAGGCGCGGTAGCCGCGATAGGGACCGGAGAGGCCGAAGGCCGGCATCCGCAGCATGATCAGGTCGGGCTTGACCCGGACGAGGTCGTCGTAGATGATGCCCGCTTTGTCGATCGTGTCGGGGACGTTGTTCTCGACGACGACATCGGAGCAGGCGACCAGCTGTAGGAACTGCTCGCGCCCCTCCGCCGTCATCACGTCGCAGGCCATCGACCGCTTGTTGCGGGCGTGGCTGTTGAAGCCGGAGTTGCGGTCCCACGGCCGGTCGCCCGGATCGAAGTTTGGGTAGCCGCCCCCGGCAGCGATGCCGTGGCGTCCGCGCTCCTCCTCCATCGCGCGGGTGCTGCGACGTTCGGCCCAGCGCGTCGACGGCTGAATCCGCGTGACCGGCTCGACGCGGATCACCTCGGCGCCCCACTCGGCGAGTAGCTGCGTGACGTGCGGACCGGCCCAGACGACCGTGACATCCGCAACCCGCACGCCGGCCAGGGGGAGCCGCGAGGTGGTGGCCGCGGGTGACGTGGGTGATTTCACCCTCATTGCTATGGCCGAGGCGCGGATGACATCGCCGTGCTCGTCAAGCAGCGGCGCGCGGCGTGCCTGTGGCCGGGGTGTGGTCGACATGACGAAGGGGCGGCCGGGATATTCGATCGGTCCCGTGTGCGGATGCTCGATCGTCTCCCAGACGGAACGTCCCCGAAAGTGCGGGTCCGCGAGCAGGTCGGGGATCGTATTCACCGGCGCGGAGAGCAGGCGGTGGGATTGGGCGATCGCCGCCGCCTCCGCCTTGGTGTGCTGTATCAGCCACGCCAGATAGGTCGCCTCCACCGCCTCGAAGAACTCCGGCGTCCGCGAGCGTTGGAGGAGCTGCGGGTCGGCGGCGAGGTCGGGGCGGCCGATCATCCGCAGGAACGCGGGCAGACGCGGGCCGCCGGCGTTGAGGTTGATGTAGCCGTCGCGACATGGCCGCATCCCCGAGGCAAGCGCGGTCCCTCGTAGCTGGCGACGCGGCTCGGCGCCGGTGTAGGCATAGCTGACGACGTACGGCGATGCCCGGTCCCGCGAACCGGCCTGCGTTTCGTAGATCGAGACGTCGACATGATCGCCTTCGCCGGTCTGCTGCCGGCGGAACAGCGCGATCATCCCCGCCAGCGCGGCGACGGCCCCCGCTTGATAGAGCGCGAGCGCGCCGCCGCCGGCGAGGCGCAGCGGCTCACGCTCGGCGCTCCCCGTCCAGAGCATCGGGCCGCCCATCGCTTGGGCGATGAGATCGGTGAGCCGGTAGTCCAGGTACGGCCCCGTCTGTCCCCAGGGTGTGATCGAGACAAGCACGATGCCGGGCCGCACCTGGTCCAGGTCGGAATAACCGAGGCCGAGTTCCGCAAGCCGGCCGGGTGGTTGGTCCTCGACGACGAGGTCGCACGTCGAGACAAGCGTCCGGATCAGCGCCCGGTTACCCTCTTCGAGGAGGTCGAGGCTGATGCTGCGCTTGTTCGTATTGAGAAAGAGGAACCGGCCCGAGCCTTCGGGATGAGGTGTATTGGCGACGAAGGGGCCGTCCTGTCGTGAGGGGTCGCCACCGGGTGGCTCGACCTTGATCACGTCCGCGCCGTGGTCCGCGAGCAGCTTCGTCATGTACGGACCGGCGACCCCGGTCGTCAGATCGAGCACCCGCAACCCCACGAGTGGACCGGTCATAGCATCCTCCTCATTCGGCAACGACACCGGGGCGGGCGGCTCGCGCCCGATCCCGGAATGTGGCTACTATGATGCCCACGGCATGCACACACGTCGAGTCGGCGTTCGATGCGCCGGATGAGGTGGAACATGGAGTCAGAGAACATCAGCTACGAGGTACGTGACCACGTCGCGCATCTTACGATGAATCGGCCGGAGACGCTGAACACGCTCACTTCGGCGATGATCCGCGACATCGATGAGGCGATGAAGACCGCCGACCGCGACCCGGAGGTGCGCGTCGTCGTCTTCACCGGCGCCGGCCGCGCGTTCTCGTCCGGACACGACCTCTCGGGGCGGCCGCGCGAGATTCCGCCGGGTGCGCCGCGCCAGGGCAGCGTCGAATTTCGCTTCGACTTCGAGGAGGAGTACTACCTCGAAGCCAATCTGACGATCCGCAACCTGCGCAAGCCGACGATCGCTGGCCTGCGCGGTCATGTCGTCCTCGGCGGGCTGATGACGGCGCTGATGTGCGACCTCGTCGTCGCAGAGGAGAGCACCAACCTCTGGAATCCGTCGCTGCGCCACGCGGGTACGGGCGGCGAGGTGATGGTGCTGCCCTGGGATATCGGCGTGCGCAAGACGAAGCTGCTGCTCTGGACCGGCGACCCGCTCGATGTCTACGAGGCGGAGCGGCTGGGCATGGTCAGCAAGGTGGTGAAGGACGGCACGCTCGAAGCGGAGTGTCAGCGGCTGGCCGACCGGATCGCGCTGATGCCGCCGCGGGTCCTCCAGATGACCAAACGCTCGCTGAACAAGATGCAGGAGATCCAGGGACAACTCCTCGCCTACGAGCACCACTTCCTCATGCATCAGCTCGGCCACGCCAGCGACGAGGCGGCAGAGTGGAACGCCGAGGCGGCCAAGCACCGCGCCGAGGGCGGGTTCAAGGCGTGGCTCCAGTTCCGCGACGGCCCGTTCCGCGAGCAGACCGAGCGGGAATATGTGCAGCCGTCGTAAGGTTGAGCATTGATCGCGTGTCGATGTTGCCGGAATGGCTTACGGAGCGCAGCAATGCATTGACTTGTCATCCTGAGCGAAGCGAAGGATCTCGGACGTACGTAACCTCCGAGATCCTTCGCGTTGCTCAGGATGACAAGAAGTGTCGTTTGCTCGGCGTAAACACATTTGGTAAGCACGTTTGGAGGAGGAGTCAGTGGAGTACGAGACAATCCTCTGCGAGGTGGACGGTCCGATTGCGTATCTGACGCTGCATCGGCCGGAGAAGCTGAACGCGATCAACGAGCAACTGCGCAGCGACCTTGAGGCCGCGCTGCGCGACCTCGATCAGGGTGATGACGTACGTGTGGTGGTGCTGAAGGCGGCGGGGCGGGCGTTCTGCGCCGGGTATGATCTGACACCCCGGCCCGGCGGTAGCGGTGGCCGGGCGTCGATCGCGCAGGACCGCGACCGGCTGCGGAAGAGCGTCGACCGTTGGCTCTGGATGTGGAACTACCGCAAGCCGATCATCGCCCAGGTGCACGGCTACTGCCTGGCGGGCGGCGGCGAGCTGGCGGGGATGTGCGACCTGATCTTCTGCGCGGAGGACGCCCGCTTCGGCCATCCGGCGGGCCGCGCGCTCGGCATTCCCCCGACGCTGGGGTTGTGGCCGGTGAAGATCGGCATGCTCAAGAGCAAGGAACTGCTGTTCACCGGCGACACGATCGACGGCCGCGAGGCGGAGCGAATCGGCATGGTGAACAAGGCGCTGCCGGCGGCGGAGCTGGAGGGCTTCGTCCGCGACTTCGCCCAGCGGGTGGCGCAGGTGCCGCTGGACGCGCTCACTGTGCACAAGCATGTCGTCAACCGCTGGTTCGAGATCATGGGTTTGCGGACGGGCGCGGCTGAGGGCGCCGAGTTCGACGCGATCTATCACGAGACGCCGGCGGCGGCGCAGTTCTCCCAGATTGCCCGCGAGCAGGGGCTGAAGGCCGCGCTCGAGTGGCGAGACAATCCCTTCGGCGATGGCCGGGGAGCGGTGGCGCGTTCTGGCGCGCCGAATCCATCGGCGTAGCATGTATCGTGGTGAGTGAACGATGAAGGCATACCGTCTAACCCCCGGCGGCGGCGTCGATGGCCTGCAACTGGTTGATCTGCCGGACCCGGCTCCGGGTCTGGGTGAGGTGCTGGTGCGGGTGCGCGCGACCTCGCTCAACTATCGGGACCTGCTCATCGCCCGGCGGACGGCGCACGCGGTGATTCCGCTCTCCGACGGCGCGGGCGACGTGGTTGCGACCGGCGCGGAGGTGGAGCGGGTCGCGGTGGGCGACCGGGTCGCCGGCTGCTTCTTCCTGAATTGGATCGACGGCGAGGTGCGGCCGGAGTACATCGCCGCCGCTCTCGGCGGCGGGACGGTCGACGGCATGCTCGCCGAGCTGGTGGCCCTGCCCGCCGATGCGGTTGTGCGGCTGCCCGACGCCATGACCTACGACGAGGCGGCGACCTTGCCATGCGCGGCGTTGACGGCGTGGAACGCGATGTTCGTCCAGGCGCGATTGCATCCGGGGCAGAGCATGCTGCTGCTCGGTACGGGCGGCGTCTCGATCACGGCGCTCCAACTGGCGAGGCTGGCGGGTGTGCGGTCGATCATCACGTCGAGCAGCGACGAGAAGCTGGAGCGGGCGCGGGCGCTGGGCGCCGATGCGACGATCAACTACCGCACCGTACCGGACTGGGATCGGGCCGTGCTCGATGCGACCGACGGACGCGGGGTCGATCTCGTGCTCGAAGTCGGCGGTGCGGCGACCTTCCCGAAGTCGATGGCGGCGACGCGGGTCGGCGGCGATGTCGTGCTGATCGGCGCGCTGGCGCACGAGGGCGCCGATCCCGGCACGGCGCCGATGGTGGGCCGGAACATCCGCGCGACGCGGATCTACGTCGGCAGCCGCGTAATGTTCGAGGACATGCTGCGGGCGCTCGCGCTACGTGAGGTGCATCCGGTGATCGACCGCACCTTCGCCTTCGAGGCGGCGGCCGATGCGTACCGGCTCCTCGAATCGCAGACACACTTCGGTAAGATCGTCATTCGTGCGTAATACCTGGTGCTCCTTTCGATGCTGCGTCACGCTACGATCGATCGCAGCACACGCTGAAGGGATGCCAGCATGGGAGGAAGGGCGACATCTCCCCGAGCGCAGCACATTGTCGGGCTTGCCGAGACTGGACCGAGCTATCGCGAGTTCGCCCCGCCGCCTCGACTGAAGCCGTTCGTTGTCTGTCTGTGGCAGCGCGAGTCACAACCTCTCGACATCTACGCACGCGTCGTCCCTGACGGATGCATCGACATCATCTGGATTGGCGATGACCGCCTGATGGTCGCCGGGCCGGCGACGCGGGCGATCGTCGCCGAGTCACAGGACAGAACGGACTACGCCGGCGTGCGCTTCCCGCCGGGAGTCGCGCCGTCGTTCCTCGATGTTTCGGCGGATGCGCTGATTGACCGGCATGTTCCGCTTGAGGCAATCTGGCCTGCTGAGTCGCGCGAATTGCTCGAACGCGCAGCGGGTGAAAGGGCAGCCGGTTTGAAGCTCGACCTTCTCCAGCGACTCCTGTTGAAGAAGCAGCCGGACGCGGTGGCACGGGATGAGCTGGTCCGAGCGGGTATCACACTGCTGCTCCGAAGTGCGACGTCGAGCGTCGGCGTGCTGAGCGACGTGGCCTTGCTCTCCGATCGGCAACTCCGCCGCCGGTTTCAGGTTGCGGTGGGCTACGGACCGAAGACGCTTCACCGAATCCTCAGGTTTCAGCGAGCGCTGTCATTGATACGAAATGAGGCTCCGGCTATGCGATTGGTCGATATCGCCCTGGCATCGGGCTACGCGGACCAACCGCACATGGTTCGTGACTTCGTTCAACTGGCAGGGCTTCCCCCCGCCCGGCTCGCGCGTTCCCAGAAGTCGTTCATGTCCAATTCATTCAAGAAACGCGCCCCGCTACCCTCCTACGATTGACCGTGAAGCATTCGATGGAGGATCGATGTGGACGCGCGAATCACGGTACTGACGATCGGGGTGGATGATCTCGAACGGGCACTCACCTTCTATCGCGATGGGCTTGGACTGCCGACGCAGGGCATCATCGGCAAGGAGTACGAACACGGCGCGGTCGCCTTCTTCGACCTGCAATCCGGGCTAAAGCTCGCGATCTGGAACCGCAACGACCTCGCGCATGACAGCGGGATCGCGAGGGCCGCGCCGAGCGCGACCGAGTTCTCGATCGGCCACAACGTCCGCAGCCGGCAGGAGGTCGATGAGGTGATGGAGCAGGCGGCGCGGGCGGGCGCGACGATCGTCAAGGCCGCGGAAGATACGTTCTGGGGCGGTTACTCCGGCTATTTCCAGGATCCCGACGGTCACCTCTGGGAGATCGTCTGGAATCCGGCGATGGAAATCGTCGAATAGACGTTGAGTGGGACACGTTGTCATCCTGAGCCGCAGCGAAGGATCTCGGACGAAACTACACCGCCGAGATCCTTCGCTGCGGCTCAGGATGACAACGTGTCCAATGACCATGATGTTCCGGACGTGCATCTCCTAAATCAGGGACGCGGCGACATCGTCCGATGCGGCCGGTTGAACCGGGGGTGATGTCGAGGGGTGTGGCGAGGGACGCGGTTCGGGCCGTCGCCGTGCGGGTGCGGCCGGTGGCTCGGCGGCTTGGACCGGCTCGGGGGCGGGGCGTACCCGCAGCCGGAAGCGATTGCGCCGGTGGCCGACCTCGACCGTGTCTCCTGGCCGCGCCTGGCCGCGAAGCAGCTCGGCGGCGAGCGGGGTGATCACCTCACGATGCACCACACGACGTAGGGGCCGCGCGCCGAAGACGGGATCGAAGCCTTCCTCGGCGAGGGCACGGCGGGCGGCGGTCGTGACGTGCAGGGTGATACCGCGCAGGCCCAAGGCGATCCGCAGGTCGGCGAGTTGCAGCTCGACGATCCGGAGGAGCTGGTGCTCGCTCAATGGCTCGAAGACGATCACGTCGTCGATGCGGTTGCGGAACTCGGGCCGGAAGGTCGTTTGCAGCGCCTGGGCGACCTGGGTCTCAAGCCAGGCGCGGTCATAGGCGCCGTTCGTTCGGCGTAGATGTTCGGCGTCGCCCTCGTCGCCGGTGCCGAGATTGCTGGTCATGATGATGACCGTGTTGCGGAAATCGACGATGCGGCCGTGACCGTCGGTCATTCGCCCGGCGTCGAGGATCTGGAGCAGGACACTCCAGACATCGGGATGCGCTTTCTCGATCTCATCGAAGAGCAGCACGCGGTAGGGTCGGCGGCGCACCTGCTCCGTTAGTGAACCGGCGTCATCGTAGCCGACATACCCAGGCGGCGCGCCGAACAGCCGCGCGACATTATGCCGCTCCATGTATTCGGACATGTCCAGGCGGATGAGCGCGTCGGGGTCGTCGAACAGCGCCCAGGCGAGGGCGCGGGCAAGCTCCGTTTTGCCGACGCCGCTCGGCCCGAGGAAGATGAAGCTGCCGATCGGGCGGCGTGGGTCGGAGAGGCCGGAGCGGGCGCGCCGAACGGCATCGGCCAGCACGCGCACCGCCCGATCCTGCCCGATTACGCGCTGATGCAGTTGATCTTCGAGCCGGAGCAGCCGAGCGGCTTCGTCTTCGAGCACCCGTGCCACGGGAATGCCGGTCATCGCCGCCACCAGCGCCGCCACCTCCGTCCCGCCGATCGCGGTTGGTTCCGCCCGCGAGCGCAGCCACCGGAGCATGCCCTGGCGGTGGGCGTGCCGCAGCGCCGGGTCGTACCGGGCATGCGCGCCGTTCGATGCTACGGCGCTGTCGAGCGCGCGCAGGCTCGCATCCAGCTCGGCGAGCGCGGCCGGGACCGTGCCGTGGTCGAGGACGGCGCGGGATGCGGCTTCGTCGAGCAGGTCGATCGCCTTATCCGGCAGGCGCCGGCCAGTGAGATATCGCGCCGACAGCCGTACCGCCGCGTCGAGTGCATCGTCGGCGATGGTGACGCCGTGATGCTCTTCGTATCGGGGCCGCAGGCCCTGGAGGATTGCGAGCGTCTCCCCAAGCGACGGTTCCGCCACCCAGACGGGTGAGAGACGGCGTTCCAGCGCCGCGTCACGCTCGATGTAGCGCCGGTATTCCTCCGGCGTCGTCGCGCCGATCAGCCGGAGGCTGCCCCGCGCCAGCGCCGGCTTGACGATGCCGGCGAAGTCGAAGCCGCCGTCCGAGGCGCCCGCGCCCACCATCAGGTGGACCTCGTCGACGAAGAGGAACAGCTCGCCCTCCGACCGCTCGACATCGCTCAGGATCGCCTGGAGCCGTTCCTCGAACTGGCCGCGGGCGCGGGTGCCCGCCACCAGCGCCGTCAGATCGAGGGCGACGATCCGGCGGTCGCGCACGGCATCGGGCACATGACCGGCGACGATCCGCTGTGCCAGTCCTTCGACGATGGCGGACTTGCCCACGCCGGCGGCGCCGATCAGGATCGGGTTGTTCTTCATCCGACGGTTGAGGATCTGGAGGATGCGCGCCATCTCCGCATCGCGGCCGATCACCGGATCGAGCGCGGCGGCGCGGGCCAGCGCCGTCAGATCGCGGCCGAACGGCGCGAGGTTGGGATATGCCGACAAGGGCCGTTCCGATCGCCGGGCGCGCAGCACCGCCGCGTCGAAGCGGGAGCGGATCGCGGCGCGGGTAATGCCGGCTTCCTGCAGCAGCGCCGCGGCCGGCGTGTCGGTCAGGGCGAGCAGCAGATGCTCGACATCGACCACGGACGCCTGCGCCAGCAGCGCCTCTTCCCACGCCATCTGCTGGAAGCGCTCTGGGTCGGGACCGGGCAGTGTGCCATGACGGCCGGCGACCGCCAGCCGCTCGGCGAGCGCGGGTACATCGACCTCCAACAGGGTGAACACGTCGTCGCGACGGGCAGCGTCATGACTCACGACGACCCGCAGCAGGTCGAGAGGTGACGGTGTGGCCGCGCCACGTTCGCCGGCGAGTCGGGCGCCGGCGTCCACGATCGCTTGAGCGGTGGCGCTCCACGGCATTTGATCGGTCACGTGGCGAATCTCCGGCGAACGGCCCTCACCCCCGGCCCCTCTCCCGCCGCGCGGGAGAGGGGTGCACGAAGTAACCTCGAACACCAGTTACTGACCGCTGCACTGGTTCGTAAACCTTCAGCGACCGCACACCTTGGCCTGGATTCGGTCGCGCTCCTCTGGTAGTAGGGTGGTTTAGAAACCTGCGCTGACGTCAGTAGTCGTCCGGTCAGAACACACCACGGCGGGCATTGGTGTTCATGGTTGAATGAGGCTCCCCTCTCCCGCTCGGGCGGGAGAGGGGTCGGGGGTGAGGGCCGGCCTCTCTACGCTCCCACAGCACGTTCCTTCGGCTGGGCCGATCGACGCGCCGTCACTTCAACCTCATCCTCGATTGCACGCGCGCGTCCCGGCGTGTGCTTGACGTCGTCGGGGACGAGCGGGCGGATCCAGGCGGCGAACTCGAAGGTGCGGCCGTCTGGATCGGGGAAGTAGATCGAGTTGATGAACTCGTCCACCGCCTCCGCCTCGGTCGGAACCTGGTACGGATACTGCACCTGCTTTCCATCCGAGCCATAGAGGATGTGGTGGTTGACCTCGGTGCAGGGTACCCCGGCCGCACGGAGACGCTCTTTATACTCCTCCTGCTTCTCCAGGGAGATATCGAAGGCGAGGTGATGCATCGAGCCGGATGCGGACCCGAACGACGTCCCCCGATTCTGCTGGCCCGTTTCCGCGTTGTAGCCGTTCCAGCCGCCGGTGGAGAAGCCCGGCTGATGGCCCGGCGCGTCCGGATACCAGCAGGCGGAGAGCATTGTGTTGTCGCTGACCTTGAAGTAGAACTGCTGGCCGCCGCCGGGCAGCTCGGCGGTCCGCACCAGCGGCATACCGAGGATGTCGCGGTAGAACTCTGTCGTCTTCTCCATGTCGGAGACGACCAGCGCGAGGTGATTGATGCCGCGCACGTTGAACTTGGTCGATTTCGTGGTAGCCAATGAACGGCCTCCCCTGTTCCATACCTTCGTCGGTGGCGCGTCCCGGTTCGACGCCTAGACAGTGACGGCGACCGTGCCCGGTTGCAGACGAGCGGCGGCGTCCTCGGCGCGGGCCGGGCTGTGCCGCACGTCGGCTTCGGTCAGCTCCCGCGTCATCGCCGAGAACTCGAGGACGAAGCCGTCGGGGTCGCGGAAGTAGAGCGACCGGATGCACTCTTCGTCATCGCTGTCTGGTCCGTTGGTGTGACGGATGACGTCGTTCACCTCGACACCGGCGGCGACCAGCGCGTCGCGGTATTCGTCGATGCTCTCCAGCGGCACGTCGAACGAGAGGTGGTGCATCGCATCCTTGGCCGCGACGCCGGCGATCCCCGGCGTTGCCTTGCCGTTTTCGTCGGTGAACTGCCACGGAGCGCCCGACACCCCCGGCTTCGACGCGGGCGGCGGATCCTCGAACCAGAAGAACGCAACGCCGTCGTTCTCTGTCACCTGGAAGAAGAAGTGCTGATGCTTCCCGTTCGGGCCGGTGCCTTCGAGCGTCTTCACGAGCGGAAATCCGAGAATGCCCTCGTAGAAGTCCGTCGTCTTCTGCATGTCGGACGAGGTGAGCGCGATGTGATTGAACCCGCGTAGCTCGAACGGAGCCGTACTGGTCGTCATGAGATTCGATCCTTTCGTCTTCCTTGGAACCCTGCTGCCTCACCGGTTGATGCGGTCACTATACCTCGCTGCCGCATCGATGTGTCGGCTGCTGCCGCCGAATTTGCGCACAGCCACACCGATCCGCATGGTTGGTCGCTCGCTCTCGAATCTGCCTGGTTCACCCCCTGTATATTCCCGTGATTCTTTCGTCGCTAGCGGCCCGTGCCGCGCAGGCGTGGATCGAGCACGTCGCGCAGCGCGTCGCCGACGAGGTTGAACGAGAGGACGATCAGCGTAATCGCAATGCCGGGCGCCAGCGCCATCCACGGCTGATCGCTCATCGCGCTGCCGAGGTTGGCGCTCAGCATCGAGCCGAGGCTGGAGTTCGGCGGTGCGATACCGAAGCCGAGGAATGACGCCGACGCTTCCACCAGGATCGCGGAGCCTACCACGATCGACATCAAGACAAGCACCGGTGCGAACACATTCGGCAGCACATGACGCAGCGCGATCCGCGGTCCGGAGACGCCGACGGTCTGCGCCGCCTCGACGAAGGGGGACTGCTTGATGCTGAGCACGGCCCCACGCACCACCCGCGACGACGACGGCGCCACAAACAGGATGAGGATGATCACGATGTTGCGCATGCTCGGCTGAAAGACCGAGGCGAGCGTCAGTAACAGCACCAGCGGCGGAAACGCCATCATGCCATCGATCACCCGCTGAATCACCATGTCCGTGCGCCGTCCCGCATACCCGCTGACGAGACCGATCAGGGTCCCAACGCCGACACCGAGAATGCTCGCCATGAAGCCGACCATGATCGAGGGGCGGGTGCCATAGACGGCACGGGTGAAGACATCGCGGCCCAGCTCGTCTGTGCCAAACCAGTGCTCCGCGGACGGTGGTTTCAACTTCTGGGTCAAATGCGTGGCGTTCGGATCTTGCGTTGCAAAACCGGGTATGACCGTCTGTCCGGCAATTTCGATGCCGGGGCCAAAGATCGCGACGCACGAGAAGAACAGGATGATCACCAGCCCAACCGTGCCAAGCGCCTTTCTCCGTGCCAACAGCAGGGCCTGCCGCCACGCTGAGGGCTTGCGCCTGAGACTCACATGCTGGAGCGCCGATTGGTTGTCCGCGATCGCTACCACATCGACCCCTCACGCATACCGGATCCGCGGGTCGATCACCGCATAACAGATGTCGACCAGCAGATTTACCAGGATCACCCCGACGGTGAGCACCATCGTCGTCGCCAGCACCTGCGTGTAGTCGCGCTCGGCGATCGCCGTGTACGCCAGCCAGCCCATGCCGGGAACGTTGAAGATTCGTTCGACGATCACGCTTCCGCCGATCAGGAAGGCGGCTTGATTGCCGATGATCGTGATCACCGGGATCAGCGCGTTGCGGAAGGCATGCGTCCGGATCACCGAACCCTCGTGCAGTCCCTTGGCTCGTGCCGTCCGCACGTAGTCATGACGCAGGATCTCGAGCATCGTCGAGCGGGTCATGCGCATCGTCACCGCCGCGAGCGCGTAGCCGAGGATCAGCGCCGGCGGGATGAAGGCGGCGATGTTGCGGAGCGGGCCATCCCAGAAGTAGGGAATGCTCGTCGGCGGCGCGTAGTTGAACCAGCGTGAGCCGTAGATCACGACCAGCGTGCCGATGAAGAAGGTGGGCACGGCGACACCCAGAATCGCCACCAGCCGGAGAACGTAGTCGAGCGCCGTATCCTGGTGCAGCGCCGAGAGCGTGCCGATCGGGATCGCGACGATGAACGAGATCAGAAGGCTGAGCACGAGCATCTCGATCGAATAGGGTAGGGCATCGCCCACCCGCGACCAGATCGACACGCCGCGCACGCGCAGCGAGTTACCGTAGCAGACGGTCTCACCCTCCTGGCAGCCGATGAATGCGTCGCGCCACCAGGTGAGATAGCGCTCCATCGGACTGCGATCGAGCTTCAGATCCCGACGCAATTCTTCGATCTGATCCTGGCTGACGATCCCCGAGGCGGCGATGTCGGCCTCGATCACGCTGCCACTCTGCAAGTTGATCGCCAGAAAGACGAACAGACTCACCAGCAGCGCGACCAGCACCGAAGACATCACCCGCCGGACGATGTACGCCGTCATCAACCCTTCCTATGAAAGCCGCCAGCCCCACTGCGCCGGCGCGCGGAAACCGGGCGTCCAGGCGTGCATCGCGTCGAGGACGTTGAACAGGTAGGCACGCCGCGCCTGGGTCTTGTAGCCGTGATAGGTGAAGATTCGGTAGACCTGGTCGAGGTCGCGGTCCATCGCCTTCTGCCAGAGCGGCTGGCGCTTCTCCTGCTCCATCACCGCTCGCTGCGCCTCGGTCGCCTGGTCAATCTCGGCGTCCTTGATGCCGTAGACGTTGTAACTGCTCTTCGAGTTGAGCTGTGCATAGAGGAAGCCGTCCGGCTCGTACGCCGGCCCGGTCAGCCAGGCGAAATAGACATCCGGGTAGTTGCGCTCCCGTCCGGCCGCACTGTAGGCAACGGGTTCCAGCGCCGTGAACGTCGGATTGATCATGTCGCCGAACGTCTGCTTCCACTGGTCGAGGATGGCGAGATGGGTGACGTGGCGGAGCAGATAGCCGCCTGGGTCCGCCGCGACGATTCCGTGTGCCTCGAAGGTGAGGGGGTTCCGTGAGCTGAAACCGGCGGCGGTCAGGAGCTGCTTCGCCTGGTCGGGATCGCGCTTCTGATACTGACCGAGTTGCTCCGGCGCCCACGGCCATTCCTGAAACTCACCCGCGCTCCCGTCCTTGAAGAACGTCCAGTCAAGCGGGTATGACCCCTCGGCGGCAAGACCATCACAGAGCCCGTCCACCATCTCCTTGCGGTTCAGCGCGAGCGACAGCGCCCGCCGGACGCGCACGTCGTTCCAGGGCGGCTTCTCTAGCTTGAAGGCGACGTGGGTCATCCCCCAGGCTGAGGGGCTGACGACCTGAAAGACGGCGTTCGGATCCTCGAAGACGTTCACGCTCTTCTGCTCGCCCAGGCCGTAGCCGAAGAGGATCTGGTCGATCTGGCCGTTACGCCACGCCGCCAGCTGGCTGTTGCGGTCGGTGTAGGCCTGGCCGTGCATGCCATCGAAGTAGGGCAGTTGCATGCCCGTGCGCGTGTCTTTCTTGAAGTAGGTCGGATTGCGTTCCCAATCGATCGACCGGTTCGGCTCCCAGGCCTTGAGGATCATCGGTCCCGTGCCGACCGCCTCCGTCTTCGATCGCTCCGTGCCCAGAAGCTCCGGCGGCATCACCGAGTGCTTTTGCGAGAGGAGGTTGTTGAGGAAGTACGGCGCGGGCCGGTTGAAGGTGAATCGCACCCGCCGGTCGTCGACCGCCTCGATGCTCTTGACATCGGCGTAGTTCGGTCCCTGGTAGGTCGCCGTCCGCAGCGCCTCATACCCTCCCCGCACATCGTCGGAGGTGAGCAGGCGGCCGTTGAGGGGCGGCCGGTCCTGGAACTTCACACCCTGGTGCAGCGTGAAGATGATCACGGTGGGGTCCGGCTGCTCCCACGACTCGGCGAGGTCGCCGGTGGGGCGGATGCCGCGATGGACGTCGTCAAAGTCGGTGATCGGCATATCGATCAGCCCGCTGTAGACGACGCCGGTCGTGCTTTCGTCGAGGCCCGGGTCGAGAATGTCCCAGTTCCGCGGCGGCCCCTTGGTTTCGTTGAAGATGCCGCCGTACTTGGGACCTTCCTTCTGGCCGGGCAGGTTCTTGAACTTGCTATAGCTGTAGCGGAGCCGGTATTCCTTCTCGATGCTGGTCGCCTGGGCCTTCTCCTCTTCCGTGAGTTGGCCGGGCAGCGCCTCCTCGGCAGAGGCGGCGACGCTGCCGCCGGGCGAGGCGCCGGTGCTGCTCCCCGAGCTGGAATCGGAGTCGCCGTCACCGCTGCACGCGAGCGCGAAGGCTCCGGCCGATGCCGCCGCCCCAACCAAGAACCGCCGACGGTTCAACCCGCGCCGATACGAACGTGACCGGTAGTCGCTGCGCATGTCCCCCTCCCCTTGGCGTTCACCCGTATTGGGCCGTCCGTTGCCGCGGTACGCCTAGTCCTGCGCGCACACAGAGCGTTCGGTGTTGCTCGTTCGGTGAACAGACCACCAAGCGACGGTGATTGCATCTCGTTGGCGATGACTGTATACCATAAAAGCAACTCTGTGTACGTTGCAGTGTAAGCACGGGAACACAGGTGTCAAGTCCCGCCGGCATCCAATTGGCGAATATCCCGTGTGGCGGCAGCGGACCTTGGCCAGAGGAGTGGAGGAGCGCCGATGCACAACCTGGGATTACTGGCGATTCGAATCGCCGCGGGGGTGCTCTTCGCCGCTCACGGCTACGCCAAACTCTTCGGTGGGGAAGGCAAGTCGGTGCATGAGCGGGCGCAACGCTACCTCGGCGACGGGTTCACGCAGGCGGTGGCGCGTGGCGGACCTTCCAACTTCGCCCGCGGCCTCGAACGGATGGGCGTGCCGGCCCCACGCTTCATGGCCTTCGTCGTCGGCGGCACCGAGTTCGTCGGCGGTCTGCTGCTCGTGTTTGGTTTCCTTACCCGTCCGGCGGCGCTGGGCCTGGCGGTGAACATGGTCTTCGCGATCAAGCTGGCGCACTGGAAGCAGGGACTGATCGGCTCGGCGAGCGGCTACATGTACGCGCTCTCAATGCTCGGCAGCATGCTCGGCCTGCTGTTTCTCGGCGCCGGCGCTCTCTCGGCCGACAGTGAGGCGGTTCGCCGGCTGCGTGCGCGCGCAGCCGGCGAACCCGCATGCTGGCGCGGATCGAAGTCGCGGGTTGGGATCGTGTGAATGCGATCGCCGTCCGGCCGGATATGAGAGGAGGATGTGACGATGGAGACATCGGGTATGCACAATGGAGCCAGCGGGCCGCTGGCCGGAGTTCGCGTCCTCGAGTTCGGGTCGCTCCTGGCCGGTCCCCTCTGCGCGCGGATACTGGGAGACTTCGGCGCCGACGTGATCAAGGTCGAGTCGCCGGGCGACGGCGATCCGCTGCGTCATTGGGGCCAGGAGCCGTTCCACGGGCGCGACCTGCTCTGGACGATCTACGCGCGCAATAAGCGCTGTATCACGGTCAACCTGCGCACGCCGGAGGGCCAGGATTTGGTGCGCGGCCTCGCACGGCATTGCGACATCCTCGTCGAAAACTTCCGGCCGGGAACGCTCGAGAAGTGGGGGCTTGGACCGGAGGACCTGAAGGTGGTGAATCCAGACCTGGTGATGGTGCGGGTGTCCGGCTTCGGTCAGTCCGGTCCGTACAGCGAGAAGGCCGGGTTCGGCAGTGTGGCCGAGGCGATGGGCGGTATCCGCTACCTGACCGGCTACCCCGATCAACCGCCGACACGCACCGGCGTCAGCCTGGGCGACTCCCTCGCCGCGCTGTTCGGCGTGATCGGCGCGCTGCTGGCGCTGCGCGCCCGCGAGAGCCGGGGCAGCCGCCCGACCCAGGGCGGCCAGGTCGTCGACGTCGCCATCTATGAGGCCGTCTACGCGCTGATGGAGAGCCTGGTGCCGGAGTACGTGCTCCAGGGAAAGATCCGCGAACGCACCGGTCCGATCCTGCCCCACGTCGCGCCGTCGAACGTCTATCCTTGTAGCGACGGCGTCTCCGTGATCATCGCGGCGAACGCCGACAACGTCTTCAAGCGACTGTGCGAGGCGATGGGCCGGCCGGACCTGGCGACCGATCCGCGCTTTGCCGGCCATCAGGATCGGGGCGAGCACCAGCAGGAGATCGATGGGTTGATCGCGGAGTGGACCGCGCGCTATCCGAGCGCCGAAGTGGTCCGGAGGATGGACGAAGCCGGCGTGCCGGCGGGGCCGATCTACACGGCACGGGAGATCGTTCAGGATCCACACTTTAGCGCCCGCGGCATGATCCTGCCGATGCCGATCGAAGAAGGGATCGAGTTCCCCATGACCGGCGTCGTCCCCATTCTCGCGGAGACGCCCGGTACGGTGCGGTGGCCCGGCCCGATGACGCCGGGTACGCACAATCGCGAGGTCTTGCGCGACGTACTCGGCATGGGCGACGCAAAGATCAACGATCTGGCAGAACGCGGTGTGATTTAGCAGACCACTGATACGGTATGCCTGGGAGCGCGGGCTTCCAGCCCGCCGGTGCCATCAGACGGTAGGTTCAACCGGCGGGCTGGAAGCCCGCGCTCCCAGACACCAACAATTGAGCCGTGCAGCATAGACCCCAGGTGAGCGAACGGACGTCTGGTATGGATAGGAACCACCACGGGACGGGCGGCACGTCGC
>JBFXAN010000072.1:0-30050 GCA_050184225.1 Dehalococcoidia bacterium
ATCTGAAGGCACGCGGTACGAAGGATGGGGTCAGCTGCGTCTGCCCGGAATAGGTCAACACCAACCTCGCGGAACGCTCGTTCGAGGCGGGCCAGACCGGTCGCGACCTCACCGACGAGGAGCGGGCCGCACACGAGGAGGCCGCACAGGCGATGAAGCTGCGCATGGCTCAGCGCGGCCTACCCACCGAAGAAGCCGCTCGAATCATTGTCCGCGGCATCAACGACGATCGCTTCCTGATCTACACTCACGACCGCACCCACGACATCGTCGTGCACCGCGCCCAGGACCCGGAACAAGGCATCCGCGACGCGGTCGGCGTGCTGCAACGGGAGCAGGAGCGGATGCAGCGATTTGCAGCACAGACGCGGCGGTCTTGACGCCAACGATGTTGCTACAATTGTCAACAAGGTCTTTCTTCAGGATCATTCGTTGCGATGCCAAACCAGATGGTGCGAACGACCCTCACACTCCCGGCCGACCTGTTGACTGCGGTTGATGATGCCGTCCGAGAAGGACGTGCTCGCAGCCGCGGCGAACTCATCAGTGCCGCCGTGCGGCACGAATTGGCTATACACGAGCGAATTGCAATCGATGAGGCGTTCGCCGCGATGTCAAGCGACGAGACATACCTTCGCGAAGCGGAGGAACTTACGCAGGAGTCCGCATATTCCGGATGGGAAGCGCTCCGCGTCGGTGAACGGCGAGATGCGGACGGCGATGATGCGTCGGGGTGACGTGTATGACGCGTTACTCGACCCGACGCAAGGCTCGGAGCAAGCAGGAACTCGACCAGTCATCATCGTCAGCCGTGACGCGATCAACCGTGCTAGCAGCGTCTGCTTGCTGTTCCTTGCACCACTTATCGTACTGAACGCCGCCTCTATCCAAGCCATGTACTTCTCTCAGCCCCAGATGGCGGACTGAGCGTAGATTCGATCGCCCTCTGCGAACAGGCCCGAGCGATATCGAAGTCGCGGTTGCAGAACCGTCGAGGTGCCCTCTCGCCGGAAGCGCTGGCACGAGTGAGCCGGGCACTGATGATTGCCTTCGATCTTTAGTTCTGCCCAACGGTTTCTCATGAGTACTGAGCAAGTACGGCGCCCACCAGCCTGAACCAGTATGCTCTTTGGCAGCCCCCTTACACATCTGCAGTTTCCACGGCCCGCGCCGTGGTGGATGAACGCGTATGGAGCGAGACAACGCCGTGCCGGTTCGAGGTGCGCGCCCTGCGGTATTGCAACGACGCCGGCTGCTGGCGGCCAGTATCGGCGCAACGCTGGCGCTCACTGCGTTCGGGCGCGCGGCCGCGTCACCACGAACGGAAACCGATCCCGCCGAGGGTGCGGGTGAAGACGAGGGACGGCAGTCTGGAACACAGCTAGAGAAGCGCCCGTCCTTCTCCGATGTCTCCAAGGTTGAGCCGTGGGACGCGCTGCTCTATCTCGCGGGCAAAGACCGTCGGTTTCCGGCAGCGTCCCTCGATTGCCTGCGCGGATTCTCTGCGGCAGACATCATCGAGACGATGGACACGGATGTGCTGGACGCGGTTGCCGGCGCGCGGGGCGAAGCGGCGCTGAGCGCGCTGTACCGGCTGATCGCCAACGAAGCGCTGGAAGCGTTGTTCACGGTCTACCGCGGCGCATCGGTACTGCTGGCGCTCGATGCCGGACATGGCGGCAGACGTGGTGTGTACTTCGATCCCGGCGCCAACGGCACGGAAGCGTTTCACACGCGGGCGGTCGCGTCCGCGATTGAGGAACGCGCCGCCGACCCGCGCTTTGCCAGCATCACGGTCCGGCGGATCTTCAACGACGCGATCGGCGACGACTTCGGCCTACCGCCGCCGGAAGACCGCAAGAGCGCGGCGTCGCTGACGCTGCGGAACGCTCGGGCGTCAATGCTCGCCTTCGAGGTCGATGCCTGGAACAAGCAGAATCGTCAGGCACAGGTGGCCCTGCATGTCCTCTCGATCCACTTCAACGCCGGCTCCGGCGGCATCCTCGTGCTGCATCAGGGCGATGGCGTGCCGGAGGGCTTCCGGGCGCGCTCGATCGCCTACGCCGAGGCGTACATCGGCTGGGCACGGACAACCCTGAACGATGCTGGGATCCTCCCCTACCGGCTCAATCTGGCATTGGGAAACGGCCTCTCGGATGACCGCGTGCTCTACGAGCCGATGACGAGCACGAGCCGGTTCAATCCATACACGGGCGCAGACCGCTGGTCCCTTCCGCGCCGCTACGCCATGCTGCAGGACTCGCCACACCAGGGGGACTATGCGCTCGGGGCGTTAATCTACCATGGGCTCATCTAAACGCCGTCAGCTGCTCCGGCCCGCCGCCACCGACGTTGGGCTCGTACAGTTCTTGTTCGTCGAGCGGCGGCGTCAGGGTTGACTCCCCGACGAGGCCGAGCCGCCGCCGGGCGCCGAACATCGCACCCCGGGCAGGCTTCAGCGGCGCAAACTTCATCATGCCGACCGGCTTCGCCACGTCGTCATAGATCGCTTCGATGCCGCCGCGGGCAAAGTAGGTTTCGTGCCAGAAGCCGGTGCCGCCGGAGTCGCGGAGGAAGTTCCGCCACCACAGTCGGTGCGGCTCCGATCTGGACCAGCGTTCCAATGATTCGAAGTCACGCCAGTACTGGCGCATGCCGAGGTGCGGAGGCAGCAGGCTCATGAGAAGATTTTCGTGGAGGAGCAGGCCGTCGGGCTGTTCCTCCACGGCGCGGCTGATCTGCGGCCCAATGCCAAACAAGGTCTTGAGCCCTGTCAGGGCATTCACCTGCATCCCAAGGTAGATCACGACGAGGTCGGGATAGTGGGAGAGGTCAACGGTTCGACGATCGACACGCCGCTTAGTACCACCCCGCTCCATCGTGCACCCCCAACGTGACTCATGTGGCCGCTCTCCATCGAAGTATACGCGGGCCAAGCAAGCGCGGCGCGTGCCCCACAGTGGTGAGGACACGCGTCGCGCTGAACCGTCAGAGGCTTAGAATCCGGCGGGAGTGGACCAGAAGTGCGTCTGATCTGAATAGGTTATCTGACCGTTGTCGCCGATCGCGACGGCACGGAGCGTCTCCTGACCGGTCGGTGGCACGATCGTGGACGTGATGCACTGCTGGCCGGAGTGCATGGCCGTCTCAAGGACAAGCTGCTCGGGGCCACCGTTCACGGAGTTCAGCACCTGGATCGTCGGCGGCGGTGGCGGCGGATAGATCGCGATCACGGGCAGATTCGCGGTCACGCAGATCGTGATCGGCTCTCCCGCTCGGTAGACGCTCCCTTCGCCACGGTCAACGCACACGTCAAGACCGGTCTGGACATTCTCGACCGGTACCGGACACGAAGGCACCGGCTCGACAGCGGTCGGCTCCTGCGCGGCAGCCGGTGTCGCTCCTACAAACGCGATCACCGTCACAACCAACAGCGCCGCGGCGGATGCACGCGTGATTCCTGCTCGCAACATGACATCTCCTTCAAGGTGACTCCCGATGGTGCAATGGTGATTGATCGCTTCGATGACCATCGGTATGTACTACGCTCGCACACGTGGTACAGGCAAAGATCACCCAAATGTGTGGTAACGATGGCCGACCCGCCACGTTTCGCGGTTCGCCTTCGTCGGGTGCGCCGTTGCCGCTTGACGCAGTCGGACAGCGATCGAACGATGGAAGTGATTCCACTGCTGCCGGAGGTCGTCGCCATGACCCAGGCCGCTCCCCCTACCGTCTGCCTTTCGTTTGATTTCGACCAGATGTCATCCCGCATCTTCCGCGGCGATACTACGCCGACGCCGCTCTCGCGCGGCGAATACGGCGCCCGTGTGGGAATGCCGCGCATCCTCGAGCTGCTGCGCCGCGAGGGTATCCCGGCGACGTTCTTCGTGCCGGGGCATAGCGCCGACACCTTCCCGCGGCTGGTCGAGCAAACGCTTCAGGATGGGCATGAGCTGGGCCATCACGGCTGGCTCCATGAGGTGCCGGCCACCCAGACCGAAGAGCAGGAGCGGACGATCCTGTTGCGCGGCATCGATTCGCTCCAGCGCATCTCCGGCCTGAAACCGGCGGGCTATCGGTCGCCCTCCTGGGATCTCTCGCCGCACAGCATCAGGCTGCTTCGGGAGTTTGACTTTCGCTACGACAGCAGCCTGATGGCCGATGACTTTCGGCTGTACTGGTGTCGCGAGGGCGATGTGCCGCACACCGACCGCGCCTTTGAGTTCGGCCGCGAGACGGAGCTGATCGAGATGCCGGTGTCGTGGCTGCTCGATGACTTCCCCCTGTTCGAGTATGACCAACGCACGCGCACCGGGATGGCGCCCGCCAGCCGGGTCGAGGAGATCTGGCGGGACGAGTTCGACTACATGGCCGAGCGTGTCCCCGGCGGCGTCTTCACGCTGACGATGCATCCCCAGGTGATCGGCCGCGGCCACCGCATGCTCATGATCGAGCGATTGATCCGGCACATGCGCGAGCGGGGCGCCGTGTTCCAGCGCATGGGCGACGTCGCGGAGCAGTGGCGTGCAACACATGAAGCGGCGCGGACCGCGTAGCGATGCCACCGGGAGGCGCCCACCAGCACGGAGGCGATCTCCGCACCAAGAACGAGGTGAATCGATGACACTGGCGGAGTCTGCCGAGGCATTTGCACCGTTTGCCGCGATGGCGGAGGGACAGCACGAGGAGCTGGTGTTCTGGCGGGACCGGGTGACGGGACTGCGGACGATCGTCGCGATCCACGACACCACGCTCGGACCGGCGCTCGGCGGCACGCGGATGTATCCGTACCCGACCGAGGCGGCTGCCGTCGAGGACGCGCTGCGTCTGGCCGGCGCGATGACGCTCAAGTCCGCCGCCGCCGGGTTGGATGTGGGCGGCGGCAAGGCCGTGATCATCGGCGACCCGAACACCGACAAGTCCGAAGTGCTCTTTCGCGCCTATGGCCGCTTCCTCGAGTCGATGGGCGGGCGCTATGTGACGACGACCGATGTCGGCACCACCACCGCCGACCTGGACATGATTGCGCGGGAAACGCGGTTCGTCGCCGGAACATCGACGGCGCTGGGCGGCAGCGGTGACACCTCGATCCTCACCGGCCTGACGGTCTATCTCGGCATGAAGGCAGCGGCCCGCGAGGCGTTTGGCCGGGACGATCTGGGCAAGCGAACGGTGGTCGTGCAAGGCGTCGGCAAGGTCGGCTGGCAGCTTGTGAAACGGCTGCGGGCGGAGAACGCGGTCCTCATCATCGCCGACACCGATGCCGAGCGGGCGCGACGCGCCGGTGAGGAGTTCAACGCGCGGGTTGTCGGGATCGACGATGTCTGGGACACACCTTGTGACATCCTCTCGCCGAACGCGCTGGGGGCGGTGCTCAACGATGAGACGATCCCGCGGTTGCGCTGCCGTGTGATCTGCGGCGGGGCGAACAACCAGCTGGCCGAGGAGCGCCACGCCGCCGCGTTGCAGGCGCGCGACATCCTCTATGCGCCGGACTTCATCGTCAACTGCGGCGGCGTGATCAACATCGCCGATGAGATGCGCGGCAACTATTCGGAGGCGCGGGCAACCGCGCACGCGCACCAGGTCTACGAAACGACGCGTCACGTCCTCAAGACCGCGCGCGCCGAGCAGATCACGACCGAGGAAGCCGGCGTCCGCTTCGCGCAGGCGCGCATCCGCGCGATCGGCGACATCCACCGAACCTATCTGCCGGTCTGGCGGTAGGAGTCGCTGGCTTCTATTGGAGACAGGATCGGAATAGTTGCTCCGCGAAAGCCGATGGGATCGCGTGTGATGATGGCATCGAGGCCAGCGAAGCGGGCACATACCATTTGAAGGTTATCTTCGTAATCATTGACGGGAATCAACAATGCCTCTTCGAGCGCCTCGCGGTCAACCGGAACGATTACGAATGCAGACAATGATGTTCTCACAGCAACTTGCGCGGCTTCAAGGCCGACAAGACGCCGAGCGATGTAGAAGATGTCGGTCACAGCTGATGCCAGAATGTGGCCAATAACACCACCATTTTCAAGCAACCGCCAGAATGCTTCAGCCTCGGCGAACCAAGGCTGAAGCATGAGAAGCCAGTCAAGTGCCACGTTAGTATCGATCAGAACGCGCATCAGCCGTACTTCTGCCAGCGTCGCTCGTCAAGCCATCGCCGTACATCTTCGTCCGATGGGGGGGGGGCATCAGTCGCCAAGATGCCTCGAAGCCGACGGAGCGCCTCACGCCGACGTGCAGCATCGGGCGTAACTTCGAGCGTCTTACGAACGTCCTGCACGAGGGCATGGCGCCGCTCAGCTGGCCACGTCGTCACAATGGAGAGGATCTCTTCATACGTCGGAGAGCTTTGGGTGCTCATGGCCATATCATAGCGCACATGACTCGGAGGTGGCACGTGAACATAGCCTCTTCTAGAACGGCGCTCGCCATCGTCGCCCATCCGGATGATGCGGAGTTCAACGCCGGCGGCACGGTGGCGCGCTGGATCGACGATGGTTGGCGGGTGGTGTTTGTGATCGTCACCCGCGGCGACAAGGGGAGCACCGACCCGATGATGACCGCCGACCAGCTGACCGAGGTCCGCGCTGAGGAGCAACGGGTTGCGGCAGCGTATCTCGGCGCGGTGGGAGTGGAGTTCCTTGGGTACGAGGACGGCGCGCTGGAGCCGTCGCTGGCCGTGCGCCGCGACATCGCCCGCCAGATCCGCCGGCACCGACCGGAGCGGATGATCGTCACCGACCCGCACGAGCTCTACAGCGAGCGATATATCCAGCATCCGGACCACATCGCCGCCGCGCAGGCGGCGCTCGCCGCCACCTACCCGGCCCGGGATCGGATGACGATGCCGGAACTGCTGGCCGAAGGGCTGGAGCCACACGCTGTCTCCGAAGTCTACATTCAGACCGGCCGCGATCCGAACGTGTTCGTCGATATCACACCGGTGATGGAGCGGAAGAAACAGGCGCTCCGGCTTCACGCCAGCCAGATCGAGGAAGGCTTTCTCGCCGTGATGGAGTCGATCGCGCGAGACGCTGCTGCCCGGTCGCCGGAGCCGCGGCCGGAGTTCGTCGAGAGTTTCCGGGTGGTGCGTCTCTAGTTCAATGGAGCGCCATCGCGCAGTCGGCATCCGCGATGACCGCGGCGTCGGCGGCTACCCAGCCGTCCACCGGCGCGGCGAAATGATACCACCCGCCGCCGGGTGTGCCGCCTTCGCTTCGCTGCCACGTGCCCGGCCGCTCGAGGACAAAGCGATCGACCGTCACCACTGACTCGTGCGGGAGCGACGCCCGCACCGGTGCATCGACCGATGGCTCGGATCGCACGGGAACGCCCGATGCGCCGCAGAGTCGCGCGTCGCCGGGGAGTTGCACCGGGACATACGCCGCCGGAGCAGCGAGCCAGAGGCCCCAGTCGCCATCGATGCCACGGCCGACGACCACGAACAGCGGTTGAACATCCGGCGAGAGGAACGCCTGGAGCGCCACGAGGCCGCGATCTGCCTGGGCGACCTGCATCGGACTGATGGTGATGCACGTATCACGACCCGGCGGTGGAAGCTGTCCGCTGGCGGTACAGGCCGAAGCCGGAACTCCGTTGAGCGCGGCCATTGCCGCCGCCTCCGCAAGCGTGGCGGCATCACGTCCACCGGCGATGGCACCGGATGCATGAGTGAGCGCGGCTACAACCAGAAGCGGAAGGAGCATTACACCGGCCGTCCTCGCAATTATCAAAGGCCGCATCATGCACCCCCCGACCGGAACCGCGCGACGAGCGCCGGCCATGCCGGTGCCTTTGCCGGGCCGCAAGCGGAGATAACGGCTGACCTTCATCGCGTAGCGTGTGCTGAGCATCCCGTCCTCGTTCCAATCCTCCTCGATGAGCATCGCCGCGCCGCTGGAATTGAAGCACGGGTGCATGACCGCGAAGACGAAGCGGCCGCCGAACCGGAGCCGCCGTGGCAGCGCGGCAAACAGCGGCGCGATCACCGGCATGTCCATCAGCACCATCGTCGCGACAACGGCATCGAAGCGCGCCGCACCGAGCTCATCGAGCGCCGCCGGGGCGGTGGCGTCCAGGGTACGGTACTCGATCCGATCACTATGTTCGACGGTGCGTTCGCGCGCCCGTTCCAGGAAACCATCGCTCAGGTCGGTCGTCAGCACGCGCGCCGGGCGCGGCGAGGTGTCGGGCGTAGGCGCCGTTGCCGCAGCCGACCTCGAGGATCTGCTCGCCGCACCGGAGGCCAAGCAACCAGTCCATGGCCGGCTCGACCAGGATCTTGTGAAGGGCGTTGCCCTCACCGAAAGCGGCCGTCCCAGAATGCCGCCTTCTCTTCCCAGATGAGCTTGGTCTCCGAACGAAGCACATCGAGATCGATGTCGCTTCTGTCATCCGCCACCGGCCAACCTCCGCACAAGGCTCCGCCATCACGATACAAGGGCGGAAGCGCTGGGAAGACGTACCGGCAACGATCAGACTATGCCGCGATCGGTCGGCGGCTGCGATTGAGGAAACGCGCGGCCATGAAGGAGACAATCGCCTGACACGGCACCCGCGCGCCGATACGCACGATCAGCCGTCCACCTTCCTGGTGTGCGATCTCCGGTTCGTCGGTATCCATCGTGCGAAAGCCGTAACGACCGATGAACTCCGTGAGCAGGTCGCGATAGGCGATCCGCGAGAGCCGGGCGTGCTCTGTATCCCAGGCAGAAGGCCAGAGGAATCCGAGCAGGATCTCGTCCTCGACCACCAGGTCTGCCATCGCTCGATCGATCATCTGCGATGCGACCCCCCGATGACGCCAATCCTGCGATACCTCGAACGCCACTTCACGCACATGGGGCAGATCGAGCCAGCGACCGAAGGAGGGGCCGGCAGCACTGTGCCCGACGATCAACCCGCCGCTGACGGCCAGGGTCAGGCGTGCCTCCGGATCCGCGGCCAGCTTGGTGAGAATCTGCCGGCGGACGGTCGGACGGCGGATGATGCTGTTGAGCCCAGGATCGATTTCATAGGCGGCAACGTCCGCGACCGACGCATTGTGAATGATCGTGATGGCGGCATTCGCCGCGAGATGAACGGACGTTGTACGCATGGCGGGCCTTCTCTGATGAACCGTGTGGTCGTGGACGACCCACGCGCGACGGTGAGCCTCCACGTTCAGGTTCGAACACGGTGCTGCGCGCCTGCACCGGACGACGGAGCCGAACGCAAAGGACATGAGAAGGCCACGAGATGGGACGAACGGCCGCCCAGCCACCCGGAAAATATGAGCTCGATCCGACCTTGGATCGGCCGACACCTGGACATGTGTCTAGGACGCGCTGAAGCCGCTCACCGGGGAGGGATTTGTTCCGATGCTATGCTGGCGAGAGATGCCATCTGAAGTAGGTGCCGCGCATGGTGAGCTTCAAACAAGAACTTCATCACCTGGTCGATGAATTGGATGATGAGCGAGCGCGCGAGGCTGTGTCGTACCTGCGGCACTTAGTCAGTGAGAGCACCGTGACCCGCGAAGATGCGTCCACACGATTGGCAGATCGCATGTCACGGCTGGCCATGCCCGGTCACTCCTTCTTTGCGGCGCCCACCTCGGACCTCGCCACGCTTGCAGCACAGCAAGGGGTAAAGCCGGCCAAGCACTTTGACGACCTGCTTGGCAACTCTTGGCCGGAGGACGAATCGGTAGACGAGTTCATCTCCACCATTCGCCAGTGGCGACGCGAGGGCGGCCGTGCCTGATGGGTGTGTCATGGACGGCCAATTCAGGCAGCCGACGCATGGATCGCAACGACGGCAATCGCGCTCGGCGTGTCGCTCGTCACCAATAATCATGCAGACTATGCCGGCGTAGCGAACCTCGCCCTTCTACCCGAACGTCCAATGCCAACCGTCTCATCGGTCGATTAGCCCATCACGCGGAGGAAGGTGCCGACTTCGACGACGGTGTCGATCGCCGCGATGGCGACGAGCGCCTGCTGCATGGCCGCCTCGACCGCCTCGTGGGTCATGATCACCAGTTCGGCGGTGCCGGCGGATTCGTCGACTTCCTTCTGGATGATCGAGGCGATGCTGATGTTGTTCGCTTCGCCGAGAACGGCGGTGATCCGGGCGAGGACGCCGGCGCGATCCTGCACGGCGAGTCGCAGATAGTAGCGCGTGCGCAGGTTGTCGATCGGCTGGATCGTGACGGCGCGGTCCTGCCGCCAGTCGGAACGCTCGACGCCATCCTGGGCGAGCGCGTGGGCAACGTCGAGCAGGTCGGCAACGACGGCGCTGGTGGTCGGCATCGAGCCGGCGCCACGGCCCTGAAAGAGCACCTGTCCGGTAAGGTCGCCTTCGAGCTGGACCGCGTTGAAGACACCGTCCACCTTCGCCAGCGGCGCGTCGAGCGGGACGAGCGCGGGATGCACGCGCAGCTGGATCGCGTGGTCGGTGCGTTGGCCCAGGGCGAGGAGCTTGATCGCGTAGCCAAGCTCGGCGGCGTAGCGGAAGTCGCGGGCGGTGAGATCGGTAATGCCCTCGCGATAGACGGCGTCCGGGTTGACGTCCATTCGGAAGGCGAGGGCGGCGAGGATGGCGAGCTTATAGGCGGCGTCGATGCCCCCGACATCGTTGCGGGGATCGGCTTCCGCATACCCCAGCGCCTGCGCGCCGGCGAGTGCCTCGGCGTAGTCGATACCCTCGCGCGCCATCCGCGTGAGGATGTAGTTGGTCGTGCCGTTGATGATCGCGGCGATCGAGGTCAACTCGTTGGCGAGCAGGTCGCGCTTGAGCGGTGCGATCAGGGGGATGCCGCCGCCGACGCTCGCCTCGTAGAGGATATCGACACCCTTCTGCCGGGCGATATCCAGCAGTTCCGGCCCATGCTTTGCCATCACCTCCTTGTTGGCGGTGACGACGTGACGGCCAGAACTGAGGGCATCCTTGATATAGTCATAGGCCGGCTGCTCGCCGCCGATCATCTCGATGACGATGTCGATCCCTTCGTCGTCGAGGATCTGACGCGGGTCGGTCGTGAGGAGCGAGCGGTCGATCCGGCCGTCACGCTCCTTGTTCGGATCGCGGACGAGGATGCGCCGCACCTGGAGTGGACGGCCGACCCCCTGGGCGAAGACCTGACCGCGTTCGCGGAGGATCTGGGCAACGCCGGCGCCGACATTGCCGAGGCCCATCAGGCCGACGCCGATTGCATCGTCGCGGGCGGGAATGCTATTGCTCATGGCGTGCTCGTCGGTGACGCCGCAGGCTGCGGCGAGGATTCGGTTGCGCCCGGCGCCGGAGATGGCGAGGCCGGTGCCGGGGTGACGACGGGCTGGGTCGAGCGGCCGTCGTTGAGCAGGCTCTGGGGAATGGTCGGGTTGGCGAAATCCCAGGCCCAGCTGATCTTGTCCTCGGTCAACGCGCGCTCGATGTCCAGGGTCGCCCGCTGCTCGTCCAACCACTCGGTGAACTTCTGGTCGGCAAGTTGACCGCGGACGGTATCGCTGACATCACGCTCGTCCGAACGCTCGATCACCTCGATCACGACGAATCCGTTGACATCGCCGGAGTCGATCGGTTCGGAGAGCGTGTTGAGCGGCAGTGAGAACGCGGCCTCATCAACCGGCGGCGGCAGGATGCCGCGCGTCAGCCAATCGCGCTCGCCGCCGCGCCCCTTGCCGGCCTGGTCGAGTGACTTGGTTTCGGCAATCTCCGCAAACGTCGCCTCGCCGGACTTGATCAGGTCGATCGCGATCCGTGCGTCGGACTCCGTCGGGAATTGCAGCACACGAATCCGGGTCTGCGGCGCACGCGCCGGCGTTTGCTCTTTGAAGTAGTTCTGCACCTTGTCGTTCAGTAGCCGGGCGTGCGCGATCTCACGGTATTCCTCCAGCGAGAAGCCGGTTTCTTGGAGTCGCGCGCGTATCGCGTTCTGCATCGCGATCGTGGCGGTGAACGGATCATCGGGACCGGCTTCGGCGCCTTCCGGTGTATCCGTGATCACGGGGATGTTGTTCTGGACAAGCATCTCACGGTCGATCTCGTTCTGACCGGCGGTGATGCCGAGCTCCGCCGCCCGCTGGAGCAGGATCGCGTCCTGTTCCATGTCATCAAGTGTTTGTTGGGGAACGTCCGTCAGCAGTCCGGAACTGAGTTTCGAGAGGTTGGCCGGATCTTCGATCGCCTGCCGGTACCGCTTGGCGAAATATTCCATGGAGTAGGAAAGATCACCAACCCGCAGCGCCAGCTCACGACGGGGCCGCACGGCGTCGCTGTACCAGGCGTAGGCGAGCAGGCCGATGCTGACGGCGAGCACCAGGCTGACGACACCGACAATCATCGCCTGCGAGCCAATTGCGCCGAAAAACGACTTCCTCTGTCCCTTTTCAGGAACCAGCGGGCGTGGCGCCGGCACCGCGCCGCCGGCAGCAGGCGGAGGCCGCTGCGGCGGCGCCGAGCCGCTCTTTGGACCGGATGCCCGTCGCGGCGACTCCGGTCGAACCGGCCCGCCGTCACTTGAGTATCGACGGTTGGACTTGGCCAAGGGACTCACTCCCCCGTGGGAGGCAATCGGCAATGGGCAATCGGCAGTGGGGTCACAGACTCACCATTGCCGACTGCCCATTGCCCATTGCCCTCGCTTACGTTCTGGGTTGAAAGACGCCGGTTTCGCGGATGTGCTCGGCGGTGAAGGGCAGGAGGGCGAGATGTCGGGCACGCTTCAGGGCAGTGCTCAATGCACGCTGGTGCTTGGCGCAGGTGCCCGTCTTGCGGCGCGGCTCGATCTTGCCGCGGTCCGACACGTAGCGGCGGAGGCGGGCCGGTTCCTTGTAGTCGATGAAGACGATCTTGTCGACGCAGAACTGGCAGACCTTGCGCCGAGGAATATAGCGGCCCCGGCCCCGCGGCCGGCCTCCCGGACCACCGCGCGGTCCACCACCTTCGCGGGGTCCACCAGGCCCCGGTCCAGGGCGGTCGCCTCCCGCAGGCGACGCCACGGCGCCCGCCTGCTGCGGTGCATCAGATGTTGTCGTCATGCTTTGCCTTTCTCGGTATTCGGCGGTCGCCGGTCGCCGTTCAGCACGGATATGCCCGATCGTTCACCGACCGCCGCCGAATCGAATCAATCAAAAGGAAGGTCGTCCGGATCGACGATCTCAGTCTCGTTGGAGCGGCGCATGCCACCCGCCGCCGGCACACCGGCCATCTCACCGCGGCGATCTAGTGCCAGGATCGTATTCGCGATGATCTCGATTTCCTTTCGCTCTTTGCCGTCGTTGCCGGTCCAGGTGCGCGTCTGGAGACGTCCTTCGACGTAGGCCTGCGAACCCTTCTGAATGCGCTCCATCACACGCTCAGCGAGTTGATTCCAGGCGATTACCCGAAACCACTCTGTCTGTTCCTGCCACTCACCGCTTGGATTCTGATAGTTATGATTGGTGGCGACAGAGAACTGCACCATGGACTTGCCGTTTGCGGTGTATCGCAACTCCGGATCCCGGCCCACGTTCCCGATGACGATGATCTTGTTTACGCTTGCCAACTCATGATCTCCTTCTACACCCCGCCACAGGGAAGACGCCAGGCTCGTGCGTGAAGAAGCGGTTAGACCTCATCTTTGCGAACGAGCAGATGTCGAAGCACGTCATCTGATATCCGGAGCGCCACCTCCAATCCACGAGTCTGATTCGGTTCCATCTGCAACTGCGTGACGACGTAGTTGCCCTCGTAAAACTTGGCGATCGGGTACGCCAGCTTGCGCCGGCCCCAGTGCGCGGTATCCGCTACCGCGCCGCCCCGCGTTGCGATCTGCTGACCGAGGCGATCGATCGCCTGCGGCATCGAGTCATCGCTGATCTCTGGGCTGAAGATCGTTACCAGTTCGTAGTCGCGCACATTCACCTCTCATCGCGGGGGGCCTTTGCGGGCGGTCCTGCCACGCGCAACCCGCGGATATCTCTCCGGAACTCCCGGATAACGGAGAAAAGTATAGCACATGCGTACCGGCTGATCGCCGCTCCGATTAGAACGCCGGGATGATTTCGCGGCCACACGCTTCGACGAAGGCGGGGCCGGGCATGTTCGGCTGCAGGATGATGTGCCGCATCCAGGGGAAGCGTGATACCAGACCCTCGACCTGCGTCCGCACCTCGGCCGCGTTGCCCATCAGGCAGAACCGGCGGGCGTGGTGCTCGGGGATGTCCGCCACCAGCCGCGCCGCGAGGTCCATGTCGAAGGCGTGGTGAAAGTCGGGGCGCACCGTCTGGAGCAGGTCGTGGACCGGCGGCAGTGGCCAGGGGATGCCAAGCCGGTCCCACGTCCCCGGATTGACCTCGTAGTAGCCGGCGGCCATCACCTTGCCGCGGGCGGCGGCCAGCGCCGGATCGTCCGCGATCACCGTGTGGAAGTGACCGGCCACAAACAGATCGTCCGGATTGCGGCCCGACTCGCGGACGCCGGCACAGAACTCGTCGTATCCCCACTGCACGAGGTCGGGGTCGGCGCCGATCCGGATGACCACGCCATCGGCCGAGCGTCCTGCCATGCGCAGCGTCTTTGGCCCGCTCCCGGCAATGATCACCGGCACGCGGCGCGGCTGTTGCAGTCGGGTCGGCTGCGTCCAGCCCAAATCTTCACTCTCACCGGCGAGCAGGGAGCGGATCAGGCGGATCGCGCGCTCGGTCTGCGCCAGCCACGCCGGCCGCAGACCGATCTGCCAGACGGCTGTGTCGCCGGCGCCGACGCCGAGCGTCACCCGGCCAGGCGCGTACATATCGACAGCAGCGATGCTAGCGGCGGTGACAGTCGGGTGGCGCGTCACCGGGTTGACGAGGAGCGTGCCCACCTGCACGACGTCTGAGGTATGCTGCGCGGCGGTGAGCAGGTTGATGAAGACGTCGCCGTTGCGGAGCTGGCTGTCGGGAAACCAGAAGCGCCGGAAACCGGCGGCCTCCGTTGCCCGGCAGGTTTCAATCAGCTTCTGCGGGTCCGGGTAACCGAATCGATTGGTGCCGAAGGTGATGGACATCGGCGATACCTCTGCAGAGATGTTTGGCAGAGGATAGCGCACCGATCGGTCCGGCCCCTCATCCATGCTCGCGAACGTGGGCGGGCAGCATCAGGCCCAGCGCCGCCTCCTGCCGGCTAACATCGATCACCGACCGATCGCGTTCGGTACACAGCGCCAGGGTCACCCCGCTCCGCGCCTGTGCGTAGCTCATCTCCTCCAGGAGAGCGTCTATCTATGCAACACCAACCAGGGCAGGTGCATGTGCCGCCGAAGCGCTGCCTCGGCACGGGGGATGGGCGCGTCCATCGTATCGGGGACGAGTTGATCGCGCTTTCGATGCATATAGACGAAGGTCGCCACCAATCCCAATCCGCAGAGGACGGCGAGCGCGGCGGCTGTCTCGCGCACGCCGATCCGGTCGACAAGCGCGCCGGTCATCAGGCTGCCGACCGGGGTCGTGCCGAAGATCAGGATCGTGTAGACGCTCATCAGTTGCGAGCGAAACTCTTCATCGACGAGAACCTGGAGGCGGGCGTTGGCCGTGGCGAGGAACATGACGCTGCTGAAGCCGAGCAGTGCGGTCAGGGGCAGCGCCAGATACCACCCGTCGAAGAGCGACACCGAGAGCAGCGCCAGCGTGAAGGCGACGGCGCCGACGAGAACGAGGCGACGTGTGCTCAGTCCCAGCACATCGATCAACAGTGACGCCGCCAGCGAACCGACGCCCAGCGCAGCGGAGAGCATTCCCAGACCGGCCGGGCCCGAGTCGAGGATGCGCTTCGCAATCAGCGGCATCAGCACGCCTAGGTTGTAGCCGAAGAGCCCCAGCGCCCCGAGCAGGAGCAGGAGGGACACGATATCAACGGTCCGGATCGCGTACGCGAGTCCCGCCTTGATCTGCGCCTGAATCTTCTCCACCGGACGCGCCTTTGCCGGAAAGAGCTTGCGCTTGTCGATCACCAGGAGCGCGCCGAGCACGCCGAAAAAGCTGACCGCGTTGAGGTAAAAGGCGGGCTCCTCACCGATCGCCGCGACGATGATGCCGCCGAGCGCGGGGCCGGCGACCTTCGTCATGTTGAAGAGCGTCGAGGTGAGCTCCGACGCGTTGGCCAGCGTCTCCTTGTCCGAACCCACTAGCTCTTCCACGAATGACTGCGAAGTCGGCATGTCGATCGCCTGCACCAGGCCAACAATGGCCACGAGGACATAGATCGTCCAGATGTTGATCAATCCCAGCGTCGAGAGGATTCCCAGCGCGAGCGCCTGGACGAGCATGACCGACTGCGTGGCCAGCAAGATCCGGCGCTTGGGCAACCGGTCGGCCATAGCCCCACCGAACAGGGAAAAAAGGAGAATGGGGATCGACTCGACCGTCAGCACGAGGCCCAATGCCAGCGACGAACCGGTCAGCTTCAGAACAAGCCAGGCCAGCGCCAGAGACTGCAACCGCGTGCCCAGCGACGAAACCAGCGTGCCAAGCCAGTAATAGCGGAAGTTGGCGTTTTCCAGCGACTCGAACGGCTTGAGCCACGAGGCGTGGGGTTTGGGTTGGGCTGCCGTCATCGTCCTCGATTCCGAAGATCGAAGTATCCCCACCCGATCGGACACCAGTGCGACCGCTGGCGATCCTTGGCCGGAGAATGTCTAGGTCCGAACAAAGCCGAGGCAGCACTACCCTATAGCGTATATCTCGCTGAATCAACTTAGTCCCTGCTTCGACGGCCCGTGGCGGATCGTCGATCCGCCACGAGGGTACGATGCCGGCTATTCCTCCGCGACGGTCAGGTCCTCGCCGCGCTGGAGACGGAGGGCGATGGTGTACGTCTGACGCATCGCCCTCGGCGTCGGCGCGTGTGCGGCGAGGTAGCGCGCCACGCCGACCAGCGTGCGGCGTGCCGCCAGCGGGCGCATCTCCTTGAGCGTTTCGTACTGGCGAATGCCGGCCTCCAGCGTCTGATAGTTGTGGAAGTCGGAGTCCTCACGCAGCACGGCATGTCCGAGCGCGCGGATCAAGGCTGCATCGTCACCCCGGCTGAGCACCGCATCGACCACCCCGGCCGCCGGGTTCACCTGCTGTTCCCGATCGAGGAGATCGAGCAGGTCGTTTGGTGACACGACGCCGTTCCGATTGCCGATTGCCGATTGCCGATTGCCCTCATCCGGCAGCCGCGCGGCCGGGATGTTGAGGAAGCGATCGAGGTAGATGCGCATCGCCGCGTGATAGAGGCCGCGCGCCAGTTCCGGCGACGGCGCCCGCAGCAACGCCTGGTGCAGCGCCTGGCAGGAGGTCCAGGTGTTGTGGACCGAGTCCCAATCGGCGAACTCGTTGCTCGTGTGGAAGCGCGCCACGCGCAGCGCGCCGGCGTGCGCCACGGCCCCGCCGATCTCGGCGTAGCGCACACCCGCTTCGATCCGCGCCGTGATCGCTGCCGCAATCGCATCCGGCTCGCCGTCAAGGATCGTCCAGACCAGATCGTCGAAGCCGTCGCCGAGCGGCGCGTCGCCGCTCGGCAGGCTCGACACGCGCTGCAGGTATGGTTGGAGCAGCGCGATCAGATCGATGGGGTTCCGCCACGCGTTCTGCTCCTCGGCACGCTGGGCGCGGCAGAGATCTCCGACCAGTGCCGGCAGCACGGCGCGCGCTTCATCCCATCCGACGAGATCGAGGTACTCGCAGGCCTTGTTGATGAAATCGAGCACGTGGCCGGCGTCGAGATAATAGTGGTCGGTACTCGCCGCACAGAGCATGTGCGCAAGCTCCGCCGGCCGCGCGCCACGAGCGATCGCCGTTTGGAGCACGCGCTCGGCGCCGTCCTCATCGCGCACTTCGACCGCGTGCCGGAACCAGTCGGTCAGGCGTGTTACCGGCACACTGCTTCCGGGCAGCGGCTCCAGATCGAAACGCGGCGGTTGATTGCTCGTGTCCGCTGCCACGTGCGTCAATCCATGAAAGATCGCGAGCGGACGGTCTTCCGGTGCGAGGTAGGGCAGCGCCTCGCCCATTGCCGTGAGGATCGTCATTCCCATCCCCCAGCCGCGGGCACGATAGCGCAATCCGTAGCGGCCACCGGCACGGAGCACCTCCGACGGCGACACGCCGGCGTTGAGCAGCGCCAGCACCGCCTTTGCCAGAACGAAGCCGAGCTGCTGCTCCAGTCCCTCGTTCAGCCGTTCGAACCAGTACTCGACGCGGGCCGCCGTCTCCTGGCTCAAGTCGAGCCAGATCTGCCCATCCTCCACGACCACCTGGTACGTACGCACATCGTCGGCGAACGGGTCGAGCGTGCCGCCACCCTCGAGGTCGAAGCGGGCGTGATGCCAGTGGCAGGTCAGCAGCCCGTCGCGCAGCGTCCCCCGGCTGAGGGGAAACCCCATGTGCGGGCAGCGGTTATCGACCGCGTACAGCCGGCCCTCATGGGCAAAGACGGCGACGCTATGCCCCCCGGCCGGCACCACCATGCAACCGCGTCCCTCCACCTCTGCAACGCTGCCAACATGCACCCGTGCGGCTGTTGTCGTGGTCATGATGCTGGCCCTCCATCGTTACTTCCCTTGCATGCGGTCCCAGCCTACACCGCGGCGGCGGACCGGTCATGAGCAGAGGGACAGTTACGACCTGACCTTTCGGACAGAGCACCGCCGCCGTAAATGTTTGTCATCCTGAGCGACAGCGAAGGATCTCGGCGGTTCCTTGTGTCCGAGATCCTTCGCTGTCGCTCAGGATGACAGCGTCAAGGACACCCCTCCTCAAACACGCTCTTAGCCGAGGATCGAGTGTTCCTCCGGCTCGCCTTCGTGCCACTCTGGTACGGCCCGATGGAAGTACTCTTTGCCGAAGAACCGCTGTCGCAGTTCCTCGGAAACCTTGTCGAAGGGAGAATCGGCGGGCATCTGCGAACGGTGCTGCGCCATCGCCCGTCGCTTCTGCTCGACGTAGTCTGACACGTCGAACACTGTTGTCACCGAGGGGCGCGGTAGGCGGCCCATGGATTCGCGTGACTCGTCGTCGTCAAAGATCTCGATCCCCTGCTCCCGCAGCTCCGCCGCCATCTCCTCGAAGAGGCCCACCGGCAGGGCGGTGTAGTACAAGCGCACCGTCCGGCCGGAGCGCATCTCGTAGCTGCCGAAGGCGTCGGTGACGGTTTCATGCACGCGGATATGGTCCGGGTGGCCGTAGCCGCCGCTCTGGTCCCAGGTGATGATCACATCCGGGTTGACCTCCTGCATGATCGCGGTGAGGTCCATCGCCACTTCCATCGGTTCCGCCTGGATGAAAGCCCGCGTGTCGTCATTTTCCGGCGTGCCGGCCATGCCGGAGTCGCGGTAATCGAGGAACCGGACGTCGTCGACACCAAGCTCGTGCATGGCGTTGCGGAGCTCCTGCTCGCGCACCTCACCCAGCGTCTCCGGTGTCGCGAGCGCTGGGTCCGAGATCTCACCCACCTCGCCGCGGGTCGCGCAGACGACCGTGACGGCATGGCCATCGTCGATCAGGCGGGCCATCGTCCCGCCCATGCCAAATACCTCATCGTCGGGATGGGCGACGATGACGAGTACGGTCTGAGACATTGAATCGCTCCTTCACTTCGCCTGGTTCGGTGTGTCACCACACCGCCCTGGCACAATGCGCCCACACGGCGCCCGGCCGGTCAATCCTTGCGGTCGCGCCCGGCACGGCCATAGAGCTCGGTCATCTCGCGCAGCCAGCCGGCACGCGCGGGCTCAAGATGTTCCGGCGAGGCGCGCCAGTTCCAGTTGCCGGTCCCCCAACCGGGGATATTCATCCGCGCCTCACTGCCAAGCCCCAGCACATCCTGCAGCGGCACGATCGACGTGCGGGCGACCGAGCCAAGCGCCAGACGTATCAGCTTGCGGCTCAGCAATTCTTTGCTATCGCCGGTGTACCGGATCACACGCGCCCGTTCCCGTTCGGGCATCGAAGCGAACCAGCCTTCGGTCGTGTCGTTGTCATGCGTTCCGGTATAGACGACACAGTTCCAATCATAATTGTGCGGCAGGTATGGGTTTGCCGAGGTATCGCCGAAGGCGAATTGGAGCACCTTCATCCCGGGAAGGCCGAGTGATTCCCGCAGTTCGTCCACCGATCTGGTGATCAAGCCGAGATCCTCCACGATCACGGGCAGAGGACCAAGCTTCGCCATGACCGCGTCGAAGAATGCCTGACCGGGGCCACGGACCCAGGTGCCGTTGACGGCGGTTGCCTCCGCTGCCGGCACTTCCCAATATGCTTCGAAGCCGCGAAAGTGATCGATCCGGACGATATCGACCGCGCGGAGGACGCCGCGGAAACGTTCAATCCACCAGCGATAGCCGGATGCGGACAGGCGGTGCCAGTCGTACAGCGGATTGCCCCACCGTTGACCGCTCGCCGAGAAGAAGTCCGGCGGCACGCCCGCCACGACGGTCGGATTGCCATCCCGGTCGAGCAGAAAGATCTCCTGGTGCGCCCACACGTCCGCGCTGTCGTGTGCGACGAAGATCGGGATGTCACCGATCACCCGGATGCCGCGCGCCGCCGCCGCCGCCTTCAGCGCCCCCCACTGCTGGGAGAAGATGAACTGAATAAACCGTTCGAGATCGATCGCCTCCGCGTGATCGGCGATCGCCCTGGCAAGCGCCGTTGCTTCGCGTCGCACCAGCGGCCCGCTCCACGTGTTCCAGGCGGCATCGCCGTACACCCTCCGCAAGGCAGCGAACACGGCATAGTCATCCAGCCAGTACGCATTCTCCGCACGGAATGCTTGATACTCCGGGCGATATGTACCGCCGCCGGCGCGAAACCGCTTGAAGGCGCGATGCAGCAGCGGCAACTTGAACGCGGCAACGGCGGGAAAATCGACCCGCCCGCTCTCACCTTTCGGCGCCTCATTGAGATCGCCCTCGTTTAACAATCCACCGGCCACCAGCCGGTCGAGGGAGATGAGCAAGGGGTTTCCGGCGAAGGCTGATCGAGCGGCATACGGTGACTCACCATAGCCGGGCGGGCCGAGCGGCAGGATCTGCCAAAGCTGCTGACGGCCGGCGTTGAGAAACTCGAGCCAGCGGTGCGCCACGTCGCCAAGGTCGCCGATGCCATGCGGCCCCGGCAAGGACGAGGGGTGGAGTAACACCCCGCTGTCCCGCGGCAATGGTCCGGCACGCGGCCTGTCCTGCTCCGGTTCTGGCTCCGCTGTCATCACTCACGCATCCGGCAGTTCTTGAAGAAGGGCCAGGGGGAAGTCGCGGAAAGCATCCGCCAACGGCAGGGCGGCGCCCGCGTCGTGGGACACGCTCTCGATAATCGCGCCCGACAAGATATGGCGATACCTCGTCCCCGGCCGCGACTCGGGCAGCACGATCAGGCTACTGCCCCAGGTGTCGGCGCCGAGTGGGTGCCCCCGTTTCGGCGCGATCCGGACGAGGTGACGCGGCACGATCACCAGTGCCGCTTCTGCATCCAATCGGCGGGCAAAGGCGACAACGTGCTCGGCATGATCGCCGTTCGTCGACAGGGGTAGATAGTCTCCGTTGCGGAAGAGTGCCGCATGCTCTCGGCGAAAGCACAGGGCGCGATGCGTGACAAACAGCTTGATCCGCCCATCCTGCCAGGATGCCAGCAGCCGGCGGCAGAGCGGGGCGAGGTCGTCACCGGCCGACTCGATCCGGCGCATCAGTTGGCGCAGCCCGCGCGATCGCAGCCGGTAGTCCACCGGCCGGCGGTTATCCGGATCGACGAGTGAGAAGTCCCACAATTCCGTCCCCTGGTAGATATCTGGGACGCCGGGTGCGGTGATCTTGAGCAACGTCTGACCGAGGCTGTAGTAGGCGCCGAAGCGAGCCACGATCGCGAGCAGCGGGCGCAGCGACCGGACAAAGGCATTGTCCGGCGTCCGGCCGAGGACCGCATGCACGAACGCCTGCACGGCCTCATCATAGTCCGCATTCGGATTGATCCAGCTGGTGTTGACCTTCGACTCCTTGATCGCCTTCAACATATAGGCGGCGATCCGCTCCCGAAAGACGCGATAGGCGTCGCCATCCATTGGCTCGAGCGGCCACGCGCCGAGCAGCGTCTGATAGAAGAGGTACTCTTCGTTGCGGTCCGGCGCGACGCGGTCCTCGAGGATCGCCTTCTTTGGCCGGTTCAGCGTCCGCCACTGTTCCAGCGCGGCCGACCACTCCGATGGGAGCTCGGAGAGGACGTTGATCCGGGCGCGCACATCCTCACTGCGCTTCGTATCGTGCGTCGACGTCGCATTCATCGCGTGCGGCCAGCGTTCGGCACGTTCGGCGTTGAGCTTGTGGAAAGCCGGCACCGTCGTGCCGAAGTGCTCAGGCTCGCCGCCGACCTCGTTCAGTGACACCAGCCGGTTGAAGATGTAGAACGCGGTGTCTTCCACGCCCTTGGCCATGACGGGACCGGTGACCTGCTGAAACTTCATGACGAAGTTCCGCAGCAGGTCGGGATTGCGCTCGCGGTCACTCTCGTGCTGAAAGAGCAGCACGTCGCGGATGAAGCTCAAGATCGTCGGCTCGATCGTCGGATTCAAGCGCCGGGCGCGGGCGATCGCGGAATCGATCGCGGCACGGTCGTGCGGATCAATGCTGCCTTCGCCGGTCATGTACGTGCGATAGACCGGGAAGCAGGCGATCACCTCCCGCAGCGCGGTGCGCAGGCCGTTGAGCGTGAAGTCGCGATGACGGCGGCTCATCTCCGTGATGCTGTTGAGCTGGTAAGCGAGCACGTTCAGCTCACCCGCGAGCGCGGTCCGCATGATCAGGCGTTTCTGCTCGTACATCAGGTCGCGGTACTCGATGTCCGTCCGCGTGAAGCTGTCGTAGATCTGGTCGAATGCCCGTCGATTGGCGCGGTCGACGAAGACGCCGGTGACGGCGTTGGCGAACTCATACCCGGTCGTGCCATCGACCGGCCAGCGGGCCGGCAGCCGTTCGCGTCCGCTGAGGATCTTCTCGACGAGAATATAGAGCGGGCGGGCGCGGTCGCTGTGCGGATCGCCGGCAAGCGCCGCGTCATACTGCTCGGCGGCAGCCAGACGGACGGCGACATCATCCGGCAGTTGCTCCATGAGATAGCGCTGCTGCAGGCGGGCGACATAGCCGACCGGGTCCCACAACCCATCGGGATGATCGAGCCGCAGGCCGGTCACCGCCCCCTCCCGCAGCAGCCGGAAGAGCAGCCGGTGACTCTCCTCGAAGACGGCGGAATTCTCGACCCGGATCGCCGCCAGGTCGTTGATGTCGAAGAAGCGCCGGTAGTTGATCTCTTCGCCGGCCGTACGCCAGTAGCTGAGCCGGTACGGCTGCGCCTCGAGCAACTCGTCCAGGCTGTCAAAGCTGGACGGATCGCCGGACGTGCCGTTATACGAAGCGACGGCGTCATCCAACGACGTGCGAACCTCAGGAGAGGACGTGCAGAGTGCTGCCAACCGACGACGGAGGATCTCCTTCTCCCGCGCCCGTTCTCGACGGCGGTCGCGGCTCGTTTGCACAGGCGCCGGGAGATAGTTCAGACCGGTGGTGATGCTCTGCAGCTCGAGGGCGTGCTCGTGTTCCGGCCCGAGCTTGTCGACGACCGCCGGCAACGCGCGCTGGAGGATGACGATGGCGGACTTCGGTGCGATCGGCAGGCGGTGATCGTAGTAGTGGACGGTGAAGCTCCCGTCGGCGTAGCGCAATGTCAACTCGCCGTTTTCGAGCACCACGCCGTACTGGTCGCCGAGAATCGGCAGCAGCACTTTACTGCGTAGCTCCTCCTTCAGCGGACGCCAATCGATGTCGAAGAAATCCGCATAGAGTGATGCCTGCCCATTCTCCAGGACATCCATCCACCAGGCGTTCGCGGATTCGCCGATCCCCATATGGTTGGGCACGAAGTCGAGGACCTGGCCCATCTCCCGCTCGCGGATCGCCTGGACGAATGCCTCGTAGTCAGCCTCCGTGCCGATCGCGGGGTTCAGGCTGTTGTGATCGGCGATATCGTAGCCATGCGTGCTGTCGGCCCGGGCGCGAAAGTACGGCGAAGCGTAGACATCGCTGATACCCAGATCGAACAGGTAGGGGACCACCTTGCGGGCGTCGTGAAAGGTGAAGCCGCTGTTGAATTGCAACCGATAGGTGGCAACCGGAATCCGTCGCTGCCACCGAGGCATCGTGGCTGCCTGCGTAGGAACCGGGCCTGGACGGAGGGCGGATGACGTCGTCACGCGATCTATTGTGCCATGCCGGCATCACTCGCTGATGACCGGCACGGAGTATGCGATCTCAATCGGCCATGCGCGACGCTAGCGCCCGTCTCGCCGCCAGGAGAGCAGCGCCAGCGAGCGGCCCGTGACGTTGTAGTCTTCGCCCGGCGCGAGCAATCGGTCCCCCGGTTCGACATCGAGGGCGTCGGTATCGATCAGCACGTCCCACCGACCGGCGCCGATTCCCTTTGGCAAGGTGAAGGGGATGTCTTCGTAGTGCGCGTTCATCAAGAACAGGAGCGCGTCGCTCGACCAAGGTTCGCCGCGCTCGTCATAGGCGTTCAAGGTATCGCCCGCAAGCCGCGCGCCGAGCGCGCGGATGAAGGAGGTCTGCCACTCCTCCTCGCCCATCTCCTCGCCATCGGTCCGCAGCCAGGTAATGTCTTTGATTGGATGGCCGGCAATCGGGCGGCCCTGGAAGAATTTCTGTCGGCGCAAGAGTGGCTGCTCTCGGCGGATGCGAAGCAGCCGCTCGGTGACCGCAAGCAGTTCCTGGTCCGCCTCACGCAGATCCCAGTTGAACCAGGAGAGGGGATTGTCCTGGCAGTAGGCGTTGTTGTTCCCCTGTTGCGTGCGCCCCATCTCATCGCCGCCGAGCAACATCGGCACGCCCTGGGAAATGAGCAGTGTCGCCAGGAAGTTGCGTTTCTGCCGTTCACGGAGCGCAATGACCTGCGGATCATCGGTCGGCCCTTCCGCACCACAGTTCCAGGAGAGGTTGTCGTCGGAGCCGTCGCGGTTGTCTTCGCCGTTGGCCTCGTTGTGCTTGTCGTTGTAGCTGACCAGATCGTTCAACGTGAAGCCGTCGTGAGCGGTGACGAAGTTGATGCTCGCATACGGACGGCGGCCGTCATCCTTGTAGAGATCGCTGGAGCCGGAGAGGCGGTACGCCAGCTCGGCGACGAGGGAATCGTCCCCCTTCCAATAGCGGCGCACGCTGTCCCGGTACTTGCCGTTCCATTCGGTCCAGAGCACCGGGAAGTTACCGACCTGATAGCCGCCTTCGCCGACATCCCAGGGTTCGGCGATCAGCTTGACCTGCGAGATCACCGGATCTTGATGGATGATGTCGAAGAATGCCGAAAGCCGGTCCACGTCATGCAGCTCCCGCGCCAGCGCGGACGCAAGATCGAACCGAAAGCCATCGACATGCATCTCCGTCACCCAGTAGCGGAGGCTGTCCATGATCAGCCGCAGTACCTCCGGATGGCGCACATTCAGACTGTTGCCGGTCCCGGTGTAATCCATGTAATACCGCGGTTGATCGGGTAGCAGGCGATAGTAGGCCTGGTTGTCGATCCCGCGGAAGCTGAGGGTTGGTCCAAGTTGGTTGCCTTCGGCCGTATGGTTGTAGACAACGTCGAGGATCACCTCGATGCCGGCGCGGTGGAGCGCGCGCACCATCGCTTTGAACTCGGCTACCTGCTCGCCCAACCGGCCCGCGCTGGCGTACCGGCCGTCCGGTGCGAAGAAGCCAAGCGTGTTGTACCCCCAATAGTTGGTCAGCCCCTGATCGAGCAGGTGCTTGTCATCGAGAAACTCGTGAACGGGGAGCAGCTCGACCGCCGTGATGCCCAGGTTTGTCAGGTGCTCGATCGCGGCGGGATGGGCCAGTCCGGCATAGGTGCCGCGCAGCTCGTCGGGCACGCGCGGATGTTGTTGCGTGAATCCCTTGACATGCACTTCATAGATCACCGACCGGTGCCAGGGAATCCGTGGATGCCGGTCAGCCTCCCAGTCAAAGAAGCGGTCAACGACCACGCCCTTCGGCGCGCCACGGGCGCTGTCGCTCTCGTCACGGCGCAGATCCGATTGAGGGTTGCCGAGCGTGTAGCCGAAGAGTGGGGCATTCCAGTCCGGCTTATTCGCAACGGCACGGGCATAGGGATCAAGCAACACTTTGGCAGCATTGAAGCGCAATCCGTGGTCCGGTTCATAGGGACCATAGACCCGATAGCCGTACAGTTGTCCTGGCCGAACCGCGGGCAGATACCCGTGCCAGACGTGGGCGGTGGTTTCCGGCAGAACGATTGCGCTGCTCTCCGGCGCGTCCGGTGCGTCGAAGAGGCACAACTCGACGTTGCTCGCCCCTTCGGAGAACAATGCGAAGTTCGTCCCCTGACCATCCCAGGTTGCGCCGAGCGGATAGGGACGGCCCGGCCAGATCTTCATCGGCGAGCCTCATGCACACCGCGTTGTGCGGCTATGATACCGGGCGGTTGCTACGCATCCTCGCAGCCCGGCGGCTTAGGCGGAATACGGCATAGGGATGACACGCATGCGAGCGTCGAACCTTGAACGGGACCCACCGACCGGCATAGGCTGAGTCCGCCTGGATGCAGCCAAGGAATATGGGAGGAAGCGATGTACAGGGCGCTGACGACACTGACGGTGGGAATCTTCGCATCGTTCCTCATGTGGCAACCGACCAGGGCGCAATCGTCGCCGCTCAGCGTCTTCTTCACCGTCGACCAATTCGTCTATCAGCCGGGCGAGCCGATCAGCTTCACCATCCGGGTGCAGAATGTCAGCAGCCAGCCGGTGGCGATCAACTTTGCGACGGCGCAGCGGTTCGATGTGATTCTGCAGTCGAGCGCGGCGACCGTCGGCCGCTGGTCCAACGGACAAATCTTCGCCCAGGCGACGGGCGAGCAAACCTGGCGACCGGGGCAAACAATCGTCTATGAGGATTCATGGCTGCCCACCAGCGGACTGCTGCCGGGGGCGATCGGCGGCGGCGCACAGCCACTGATGCGCGGCCTGTTCGAGCTTCATGCGGAGTTGACCGGGATCACGGTGCAACCAACCAGTCCACCGGTGCCGATCGTGATCGGGTGGCCGATCGCGCTCGACACCGGATGCACCGAGCTCGACGAAACGCTGACGGCTGAAGTCGATGCTGACACATTGGCCCGTACCGTCGAGCCGCGGGACGCGCTGAAGTCACTCTGGCAGGAGGGGCGAGGCGATGGGCCTGTTGATGCGTATTCACCGCGTTATGCCGCCGCAAGCGACCTGCAGCAACTGATCCCGCGCGAGCCGATCACGGTCTGCGTCGATCGTCCGTCACAGATCACGCTGCCGTAGTCAAACGCCGGTAGGAGGGTGAGCCGCGATGGTTGAGCCGCACGCTGCGACGATCCTGCTGGACAACGCGACCGTCCGCACGTTCGATGCTGCGGACACCGTTGCCGAAGCGGTCGCCGTCCGCGACGGCCGGATCGTCGACGTGGGCAGCAGCGCCGATCTTCTGACACGCTTCGCCGATGCCGGCCGCCGTGACGTGCATGGCGCCACCGTGTTGCCCGGACTGATCGACTCGCATCTGCATCTGCTCACGCTCGGCCTCAACAGTTTCGCCGTTGACCTCTCGCACGCCGCGTCAATCGCCGATGTCCTTTCGGCGCTTGGCGACCGGATCAGCCACACGCCGGTGGGCACCTGGGTCCTTTCTTCCTCGCGCTGGCATGAGTCGCAACTTCATGAAGGCCGGTTCCCGATGCGGACCGAGCTCGACACCGTTGCCGCGGCGCATCCTGTCCTGCTGCGGCGCGGCGGACACAATGTCGTCGCCAACTCAGCCGCGCTGGCGGCCGCCGGCATCGACCACGGCACACCCGACCCACCCGGCGGGACATACGTCCGCGATGCGAGCGGCATGTTGACCGGTCAGGTGATCGGAGCGCCAGCGTTCGGTCGATTGGTACGCCTCCTGCCGGAGCCGGATGAGGAGCGGTTGGTTGAGGCGATCGCGGTTGCATCTCGGCAACTGGCCGTGGCGGGGATCACCGGCGTGATCGAACCCGGCCTCAGCCACGTTGAGATCGCCGCCTACCGGCGGGCGTATCGCGAGGGCGCGCTCACCGTTCGCGCCGTCTTAATGCCCCGGCTAGACCCCGGCATCACACTAGAGGCGGGCGATCGCGCCGCCGCGGCGTTCACCGCCCTGGAGCCGGCGGAGGGCGATGGCTTCCTCAACGTCGGACCGATCAAGATCGTCGCGGATGGCGGCGTCGAGACGAACTATCTGCGCGACCCATACGCTCGCGCCGACGATCCGCGGGCGCCCCGCGGCAAGCCGCGCGTCAGCCTGGAGAACCTGACCACGATCTGCCGGCTGGCAGCCCGCACCGGCCGGCAGATCGGAGTCCACTGCGTCGGCGACGCCGCCATCGACCTGGTCCTCGACGCCTTTGCCGAGGCAGACCGCGAACACTCGATCGCGAACCTTCGCTGGACACTGATCCACATGACGCTGGCCCGGCCGGAGCACATCGCGCGGGCGCGCGACCTCGGCCTGGTCCTGGCCGTGCAGCAACCGCTGATCGACGCGCTCGGCGCCGGCTGGCGCGCCTATTGGGGTGCGGACCGAGCGGAGATGGCGTCGCCGTTGCGGATGTACGCGACGAGCGGGCTGATCGTGGGCGCCGGCAGCGACGCGCCGGTCACCGACTTCTCCCCATGGCGGGCGCTCTGGTCTGCCGCGACGCGCGGCACAGCGCAGGCCGGGATCCTTGGCCCCGAACAGTCCGTCGATCCCACCACCTTGCTGCGATGGTACACCACCGGCAGCGCGGCGCTTTCGTTTGACGAAGGAGTCCGCGGCAGCATCGCCCCAGGCATGCGCGCCGATCTGATCGTCGTTCGGCCCGATCCGCTGACGGTCCGGCCGGACGAACTTCCGACGATCCGCGTTGCGCTCACCATGGTGGACGGTCGCATCGTATATGAGGGATGAAACCGCTTAGTCGCCGGCGACCGCCATCGCCTCCGGTTCCGTGACGGCCGGAACGGCCGTGGCTGGGCGCCCGACCGGGTAGGCTGCCGAGATCAAGGAGGCGCCGAGCGGCAGGTCGCGACGGCGGATGACCCGCCCTTCAGTCCGGAGGATGCCGCGCAACATCGCGTTCAAGGGGCCGGGCAGATCTTCGAGATGGTGCTCATCGCTATGACCGACCCGATTGACGAACTTGCGGGCGATCGCGAGCGGCAGCAGGATCGCGTTGTAGTAGCTCATCCGCCGTGCTCGAAAACCGCCCTGATGCAGCGACCGCCGCAGGGTTCCCAGCGTATAGCGGCGATAGTGATGATTGACGTCGTCATGCGCGCTCCAGAGCCACGGCAGCGCCGGCACGGTCACCAGCAACACGCCGCCCGGCCGCAGAATGCGCCGCGCCTCGCGCAGCAACGCCACATCATCGGGAACGTGTTCGATCACGTCGAGCGCCAGCACAGCATCGAAGCTGGCGTCGGCAAAGGGCAGTTCCATACCCGATCCGATCACCATCGGCAACTGACGACGGCCGCAGTACTTGGCCGCTTCCGGCGCGGGGTCCAGCCCGATGGCGTCGCCGAAGGTGCCGAGATGCTGGAGGACGCCGCCGGTGCCACAGCCGAGATCGAGGATGCGGCCGTGGACACCCACCCGCTCCATCAATTCCGTGACCAGGCGTCGCCGGCCAACGAACCACCAATGGCGATCTTCGGTGTCAAAAAACCGATCGTACAGCTCAGAATCCACGAGCGCCTCGAAGGGTACAGGGTCAATCCGTGGTCACAATCCTATCTACCCTACCGGTCACTCCTCGTTGTGTCGAGATAGTACGCGGTACGTGATGCCGTCACGTTGCCGGCCACCATCAGGCCCGGAAGATATTGCTGATCACATTTCATGCGATGAGCGGTAACGCTCTTACCTTGCCAGCGTGAAGCGGAACCCTCTATCCTCCCAAACGAGACGCGGCCGATGTCAATGATCCGGCTCCGTACCCACACGTTCT
>JBFXAN010000073.1:0-29991 GCA_050184225.1 Dehalococcoidia bacterium
CGAGGAGTTGGCGCTGATGGTTGAGGCAGGGCTGACCCCGATGCAGGCGATCGTCGCCACGACCAAAACCGCCGCGGAATGCTGCACGATCGGCGATCTCACCGGCACGCTCGAGCCGGGCAAGCGTGCCGACCTGCTGGTGGTCGACGGCGATCCGCTCTCCGACATCTCGATCCTCCAGCACACGGACAACCTTGCGGCGATCATGAAGGACGGCACCACGTTCAAGAACCGGCTGACCAGCCGCGTGCCGGCCTAGCGAAGGGATTCCCCTCCCCCGGCCCCTCCCCCCGCTGGCGCGCGGAGAGGGGTGCCTAGGCCGGGCGGGGATGCCAGCGTCGTCTTCGCGAGCGTCTGACTGTGGGATGGCCTGCGTTGACAGCCCCGTGCCGGCGAGGCACCCCTCTCCGCGCGTCAGCGGGGGGAGGGGCCGGGGGAGGGGTACGACCGGACCCGCCCACCTGGGGGACTGATCGCCGCGCGTGGTGTACCTCCGACAGTCGATGCCAAGCAGCGCCTCGTTCGTGATGCTGGATTGACAGGACCGGTGACGGTTTCTTCGATTCAGGAGGCGCACATGGCCAGCATTGAGAAGAGCATTGATGTCCGGGTACCGGTGAACGTGGCGTACAATCAGTGGACGCAGTTCGAGGAGTTCCCGCGCTTCATGGAGGGTGTGAAGTCGGTTCAGCAACTCGACGACAAACGGCTCCGCTGGGTCGCGGAAATCGGTGGCCAGACGGCGGAATGGGACGCCGAGATCACGGAGCAGACCCCCGACCAGCGGGTGGCCTGGACGAACACGATGGGTGCGCGGAACGCGGGCGCGGTTGACTTCCATCACCTCGACGATATGACGACCCGCGTCACGCTGATGATGGAGTATGAACCGACGGGGATGAAAGAGAGCGCCGGCAGCGCACTGGGGTTCGTGTCCCGCCGGGTGGAGGGCGACCTCGAGCGGTTCAAGGAGTTCATCGAGGCGCGCGGTTTCGAAACCGGCGGCTGGCGCGGCGAGATCGAACGGCACAAGGCCGGCAGGTCTGGCCCGGCATGAGGAGAATCACAGGCTAAGCAGCGTTCCGTCTTGAGGGCTACGGCAGCGCCGCCCTTCGACTTCTATTGATCGAAGGGCGGCGCTGCCATACGTCATTGGCTAGCTGCGTCTTCGGTGGTCTGCTAGGATTCTGGCCAGGCGCCAGCGAGGACGCGAGGACCATGCAGCCAGAATCCCCACGGCGATCACCGCGCCGCCGTCCGCTCGGCGTGACCATCATCGTGGTCATGGAACTGATTGTCACCGCGTTGCTGATCATCGCCCTGGCCTTCGATGGCACGTTGATATTGCCGCTGATCTCGACCGACGATCAGCCAATCGTCGCTGCCGGCGCTGCCGCGGTTTCACTGACGTTGGTTGTGGGCCTCTGGCTCCTCCAACGATGGGCATGGACCGGCGTGATGCTCTACCAAGGCGTGCTACTGGGATCGGGTCTCGTCGGATATATCCGCGGCGAGGAACCGTTCTTCCAGCTGGCAATCGGCGTCCTGATTGTGTTTTATCTCAATCAGAGGGAGGTCCAAGAGGCGTTCCACCGGCAGCCGGTTGAGGGTGCGGAGCAGAGGACATGACCGATCTCGAACTGCTCCGCGCCTACGAGCCGATCTTCCGTTACACCGCCGGCGAGATGTTCTTTCCCGCCGCCATTGATGGCTACATCGAGACGTCGAGTCTCTGGAAGCGGGCACGGCGTGATGAAACCGGCTCGTGGAGCGCGGAGCTGGTCGCGGACTCCGGCAAACTGACCGCCGAAACGCTGTCGCAGGTCGCGGTTGCCGGTCCGGCAGAGATCCTCTATCTCAGGTTTACGCAGAAGCCGCTCAACGGGATCGCATATCAGCGCTGGCGCATCCAGGAGAAGCCCGCGTTTCACGCGCCGGGGCGGCTGGCCCGCGTCGGACTGATCTCGCGGATCAGTGCGGCCCTTTTCTCGCTGTCCCTGCTCGCCCGTGGCAAAGTTCCCGGCGGCACGACCGCTGCCGCGGAACAGCAATACAGCGCAATGCTGGAGCGGTCCCCTGGGTACGTCTACTATGGCCGCGTCGTCCGGGAAAGCGGCTATACGATCCTGCATTATCACTTCTTCTATTACATGAACGATTGGCGCTCCAGTTTCTCCGGTGTGAACGATCATGAGGCGGACTGGGAGCAGATCCTGATTTACCTCGCGGAAAACGACGACGCATCGTACACGCCGGCCTGGATCGCCTTCGCCGCTCATGACTACTCCGGCGACGATCTGCGGCGACGCTGGGACGATCCGGAGATTACCAAAGAGGGCAACCATCCGGTCGTCTATGCCGGGGCGGGATCACATGCGGCCTATTTCCAGAAGGGTGAGTACATCACCCAGGTCGATGTTTCCTTCCTGCGGCCGGTGCGCGAGGTCGCATATACGTTCCGGCGGGTCTGGCGGGATGTGCTTCGGCAGGGCAGCGCCGACACGCTGGTACGGCTGGTTGAGGGGTTGACGCGCATCCCATTCGTCGATTACGCGCGCGGCGATGGCCGTGCGATCGGGCCGGGGCAGGCCGACGAGTGGACCCTGGTGCCGATCGACGACTCGGTCGCGTGGGTCGACGGCTATCGTGGCCTCTGGGGGCTGGATACCGGCGATGTGCTGGGCGGCGAGCGGGCGCCGGCCGGCCCGAAGTACACCCGCGAGGGAACGGTCCGCCAATCCTGGTATGACCCGTTGGGCTGGTCCGGTCTGAACAAGGTACCGACGCCGGCCCGTGCCCAGGGGGCGCTCGAACTTGAGATCGCCGCGCTCCGGCAGGAACGTGGGGAGGTCGAGGACCAGATTGCGACCGGCCGGTCCGATCTGTCTCACCTGGAAATGGAGATCGAAGCGCTCCAAGCCACCGCGTCGTTGCAGCGTCTGCGCGATGCACGAATCCAGGAGCTGCGTGGGCAGGAACGGGCGGTGGCCGCGCTCACCCACCGGCGCAACGAGATCGACGAGACGCTGGCGGCGTGCGAGGCGTATCTGTCCCGGCTCCAAGCCGGAGCACTCGGTGATCCCCAGGCGCATGTCCAGCACAAACATGCCCCGGAGCCGACCAGCGAGGTGCGGCGTGGCCGCATTGCCGAGTTCTGGGCGGCTGCCAGCACGGGGATCTTTCTACTGATGGGCGTGGTCCTGCTGGCGAGCAACATCACGGTGCCGGTCGTCGCGATCCTGCTGGTACTCGCGACCGTGCTGCTCGTCGAGAACATCCTGACCGGCCATGTGGAACGGCTGCTTTTGAACGTGACGATCGTGCTGGCGGTGCTGGCGTCCCTGGTGCTGATCTACGAGTACTTCTGGCAGATCAGTCTGCTCGCGATCGCGGCGCTGGCAATTCTCTTGATCGTGGATAACTTCCGCGAGGTCACGGGCCGCTGAGCCTGGTCAGCCTCCGCCAGAGCGAATGCGCCCACGGGCTGGTTATGGCACCCGGACAAACGGCTAGATTGACGCCCATGCAGCGGTCAATTCAAATGTGAGCCTATGCGACTTTCACTTCCCGAACGATTTCACGTCCTGCGCGGGCGCAACTTCCGCTTGTACTGGATCGGTCAGCTGATCTCGCTGACAGGGATGTGGATGCAGGCATTCGCGTCGAGCTGGGTGGTATTGGACCTGCTCGACCGATCGGCCTTCTCCCTGGCGATCGTCAACTTTGCCGTCGCGATCCCTGGGTTGGCGTTGATGCTGTACGGCGGGCTGATTGCGGATCGGTATGATCGACGGGCGATCATGGTGGTCACCCAGGCGGTGCTGATGGCGATCGCCCTCTTCACCGGCGTCCTGATCGCCGCCGGGGTGATCGAGTTCTGGCAGATCGTCCTGATCAGCCTGCTGGTTGGCACGGCTCAGGCGTTTGACATGCCGGCACAGCAGGCGCTGGTGCCGAGCCTGGTGCAACCGAAGGAGATCCCGCAGGCCGTGGCGATGAACCAGGTGATCTTCAACGGTTCGCGGCTGCTGGGTCCGGCGCTGGCTGGTGTGCTGGTCGCGATCGCCGGGCTGGCCAGCGCGTACTTTGCCAACGGCATCAGCTATGTCGCGGTGATTACGAGCCTCGTTCTGCTCAGATTGCCGCGTTTTGCCTCGTCGTCGGGGGCACGGACCTCGGCGGCCGGCGCGATCAAGCAGGGACTCGACTACGTCTGGCGCTCGCCCATGCTCCGCTCGCTGATGGGGATGAGCGCGGCAACTTCCTTCTTCATCATGCCCTGTCTGGCGGTGCTGTCGCCGGCCTACGTCAAGGATGCGCTCGGCGCCGGTCCGGGGACGAGCGCCGTTCTGATGGCAGCGAGCGGTGCCGCCTCGATGTTCGGTGCGTTCGCGATGCTCTGGGTGTCTGGTCCTCGGCGAGGACTCATTCTTCTGGGGTGCATCCTGCTTGAGTTCATTGCGATGGCAGTGCTGGCGGTCACGTCGCTGATCCCGCTGGCGATCCTCTTCTTCGGCGGTCTCTCGCTCGGCATGGGTCTGGTATACGGGCTCAACGCCACGACGATTCAGGAAGTGACCGCCGACCAGATCCGCGGCCGGGTGATGAGTGTCTCGGGAATGATGTTCAGCGGCGTCCTACCGATCGCGACGATCCTGATCGGCGCCTCGGTCGAGATCTCGAACATCCGCATGGTCTTCGCGATCTGCGGCAGCCTCTACCTGCTCACGGCCGGCTACTTCCTCCTCCGCAGTGGCCTGCTCACCGGTACACCCAAACCCACGATCACGCCGGCTGACCAACCAACGGTGGTTGCGGGATGACCACTATTTGAACCGCAAAGGCGCAAAGGGGCGCAAAGGTCGCAGAGCATTCAATAATCCACTTCGCGTCCTCTGCGTTCTTTGTGCCTTTGCGGTTCAATCAGGTGAGTCATTTCGGCGGCGGTGAGGGGTCTGGTGTGGCCGGAGGGGAGAGGGCCGAGGGTGAGGGGGCCAAACCGCACGCGGATCAGGCGGAGGACGGTGAGGCCGGCGGCGGAGCACAAGACGCGGACTTCGCGTTTGCGTCCCTCCGTGAGGGTGATGCGCAGCCAGCAGGTGCCCGGCGCACTGGCGCCATCGATCGGCGTTGGCGGCGGCATGACTTCGGCACACAGCGGCCGCACGTGTGCGCCCTCGACTTCGGCGCCCGCACGCATGGTTGTCAACGCCGATTGCGCCACCGCTCCTCGGACGAGCACGGCGTACTCCCGTTCGAGCCGGTAGCGAGGATGCAACATCCGCTCCGTGAGATCGCCGTCGTCCGTGAGCAAGAGCAATCCCTCGCTCTCGCGGTCGAGCCGCCCCACCGGAAAGAGGCGGGGCGAATTCGCCGGCAGCAGTGACATCACCGTGCGGGCCGCATGTGGATCGCGCGTGCTGCTGACGACGCCACGCGGCTTATATAGCAGCAGATACGTCTTCTCGGCGGGCGTCGTCAGCAGGTTGCCGTCAACCCGCACCTGATCGCGTCCAGGAGTTGCGGAGGCGCCAAGCTCGCGCACGACGACCCCATTCACAGAGACTCGGCCATCGCGAATCAGCCGTTCGGCAGCACGACGCGATGCGAGCCCGGCCCCGGCAATCAGCTTTTGGAGACGGATGACGGACCCCCTCCCCGGCCCCGCTCTATCCTCGCCCAGTTCGCCGGTACCAGAAGACTTCCACGGTTTCTTCCGCATTCTGGACCGACGGCGCGGCCTCCACCGCGGTATCACGCCGGCTGAGCGCGCGGCTCTTCGATGTGTCGCGCCGAGGGCGGTCGTCGGTCAAGAGGCCGCGGACCGCCTGTCCGATCACCCAGCGCAAGAGCGCGGTCGCGGCAACAGCGGCGGCGCCGGTGGCCAGGGGCGCCGCCGTCGAACGGAAAAGCGCGGGCGGCTGCGCCGTCTGTCTGACGACGGACATCGACTCGACTTGTACGGCGGCACCGCACTTCCGACAGTAGTTGTCGTCGGCGTCCAGCAGGATGTCGCAGGTTTCGCAGCGCATGGCCCCTCCCTCGACGCGGGCGTGGACCCAGTATACGAGAGTATGGAACCGCCGAGTGAGGTGGATGTCGCTCGGCGGCGCTCCGGACAAATGCCCGGCACGGTTGGAAGTTTGGTCAGCGGCGCGATGAGGATGCGCAGGGAGGATCGTCGACCGCGGTCACGTCGTTGTCCTTTCATCCACCATCCGCGCCACGTCGTCCGAGAGGTCAAGACCGCCGGGGAGGGGTGTGCCATCGGCGAACGGCTCGCCGTCGACCAAGCGAATCCGACCGTCTGCCAGGGCAATCAGCGATTGCACCATCAAGGGGATTTCAAAGCGGACGCCGTGCTCCCGGATCGCGCGGAACAGCGGAAGGTCCTCGCCTTCGGTTCGCTGCAGATCCTCCACCGTGCGATCGCCGATTGCGTGCCAGAGCGGATCAATGTCCGGCCCGCGCAGCGGGTAGCAACAATAGGCGAGGACTGGCCCCGCATCGACCTCCGGGATGACACGATTGATCAGGACGCCACTCTCGCCAGCACGTTGGTCGATCAACTGCCAGATCACCCGCTGCCAGGTGCCGATGGGACCGCCAGGAGCAGCGGGATGCAGGTTGAGGAAGTTGTATCGGTCGCACGCCTCGCGGCCAAAGATGAGCATGTAGCCGGCGAGCATACCGACGTCGGTGCCATACGGGGCGATCAGATCCATCACCGCTCGGTCGTAATCGAGCCGCCACGCCGGTAACGGCTGTCCGGCGCGCGCCACTTCGCCACCGACCCGGCGCCGATAGCGGCGGTCGGAAAGAGTCACCGTGGGAATGCTATACCGTTCCGCCATCGCCAGCAGCAGATCGCTGTTCTCATGCTCACCCGGTTCACGGTTGCAGAACAGAAATGGGATCTCCGCGCGAAGCTCGCCGCGGTCGATGGCCGCTTGTGCCGCGCTCAACAGCGCGCGGGAGCCGCTGCCCATCCCCGATGCAAACCAACCGATCCGCAATGGCGCCGCCCGCGTTTCAGTCATTCTCTCCCCGCTCGAGCTCGGACTCCGGCCCTGACCCGACATGCGCGATCCGTCCACTGAGCCAATCCGTGCCAAGCAGCGCCAGCAACGACAGCGCGGTCAGGCTCACGGCAAGCACGTACAACCCCGCGCCACACAGCATCCCCACGCTTGCGCCCAACCAGATCGTCGCCGCCGTGGTAATACCGGTGACCGTGTTTCGATGGCGGAGGATCGTACCCGCGCCGATGAAGCCGATCCCCGTCAGGATACCTTGCGACATCCGCACCGGGTCGCCGACGACGATACCATCCTCGGTTTGGAGCAATGACGCCGCTGCCATCAGCGTTGCCGTTGAGAGTGTCACAACGGTGTGCGTCCGAAGGCCGGCGGGTTTGTTCTTCCGTTCCCGCTCGAAGCCGAGCACGATGCCGAGCACCAACGCCACGATCAAGCGGGGCAGCAGACGAAGCTCGTCCATGTGCGTTGAGTATAGCGAACGCGGTCAGTTCCCCCTCGCCCGGCCCCGCCCCAAGGCGTTGAGGCGGGGCCGGAGGAAGAGGCATAGTGCCGTTACCCCTCCCCTACGGTGCTTGGAACTGGGTTGGCGGACTCCGCTTCACTTCCCTGCCGCCCGGCACGCGCGAACAGCGCGAGGGCTGGCGTCAGCAGCAGACCGCTGACCGCGATCGCCGCGCGAAGCGAGACATTGCCAAGCAGGCCGATCGCCGGACCGCCCACGATCTGACCGAGGGAATCCGCCTGACCGTTCATCGACAGCACCGTGGCCCGCAGCCGTGACGGGATGTGCTGATTCAACCACGCCGAATAGACCGGATAGCTCACGCGCCGGAAGAGTCCACCGATCAGATACACCGGCAGTGCAACCGCAAACGATCCGGTCAATGCGAATATGACCGTGGCGACGATCCGCACCGACGCGAACGCGAAGAGCGCGCGGGTCACCGCCGTATTGCTGGACATGTCCAGACGTCGGCGCAGGTATCCCACGCCGACGATTCCCAGCAGCGACCCCGCCATACTCATGACGCCGAACCAGACCACCGGCTTGAACCGGCCGATCGCGGGCAGTCCGATGTCGTCGATGAAGTGCGCCGTGCTCAACCGATCGAAACCCTCGCTGGCCGCGCCGAGCACCGCCGCCACCAGCAGGATCGTCAGCAGGAGCGGCTTGCCCCGTACCAGCCGCGTCCCCTCCATGAACGTGTGTCCCATCGCCTGCCACGAACTGCGCTCGCCGCGCGGCGTCGGATGAAACGCCGTCTCCGGCATCCGCAGGAGGAGGAAAACGGCGAGCAGGAGATAGAGGACGCCGCCCGCGACCACCGGCACGTTGAGGGCGATGCTCGCCAGGGCGACGCTGATCGGTGCACCGATCAAGCCGCCGATCTGCGCCGCCTGCGACCCGCGCAGCAAGACGGGACCGGCGTTCGCCTCGCCGACCTCATCGACGATCCACGCCTCTCCGGCGCCGCTGATGAAGGTATAGCCGATACCCCAGACCACCTGGGCAAGCAATACAGCCGCGAAGACCGGTACCAGCCCTTCGAAGATGAAGCCGATGCCGATCAGGGTCACGCCGATGACCACGGACAACCGCCGGCTGTAGACATCGGCGACGACACCGGTCGGCACCTCGAAGAGAAACGCGGTTGCTTCGAGCGTGGTCCCGACCAGGACGAGCTGAAGCGGGCTGAGCCCGACCGTCTCAACCTGATAGACGAGATTCACCGTGACGATGATGGAAAATATGAGCGCCCACGCGCCCGTGTAGATCAGGTAGACCGGATACGCATCCGGACGCCTTCCACGACTGAACACCACTCACCTGCTCCGGGTCGTTCACGACGGTGGGACTCGGTCCAGCCGCCGGTTGCAATGGCCGCGTCGACGTGGTGAGTGAATGCCTTCATCGTTCGCCCTCCCCGGTGCAGTGCCGCCGAAGGGAAGGCGGCCGGTTGCATCATATCCCAGACCCAGTATCGGGAGTGTGACGAGGAGCTTTCCACCACCAAGACGCCAAGACATCACGTGATTTTGAGTCTTGGCGTCTTGGTAGTGAGCCCAACCGGTTAGCCCGCCGCTGTCGATGGCTCCCCGATGATCACGGCCGGCAGCGCCGTGTCGCGCACGGCACTGTTGAACGCCGGCACGTCCGAGTCGAGCACGCCGCGCAACCGTCGCAACTGCTCATCGATCCGCCCGGACAGATCTTCAAAGACCTCGTATGCCTGCTTCGGCGGTACCGCATCGGCGCTGGCGACGACACTGGTCAGCGCCGCGATCTTGCTGTTCAGCTTGCTCGGAAACTGGATGCTGTCCAGCGCGCCCTTGGCCTTCGGCTGAATCAGTTGATCCTCGACCGCCGCGAGGCTGTCGCGCAGCGCCTTGCCCGCCGCGACCACCTCCTTCGGCACACCCGCCCGGCCCTTACCGTCCGCCCCGATCCACACCTCGACCTGCGACTTGAGCGCGCGGATCTGGTTGATCGCCCGCTGTGTCTCGGAGAGCTTGTCCCGGACCTGGATCAACAGCTCGAACTGCGCATCGAGATCTTCCTCGTTCGCCTTCACCCGTGGGTCTTTGACGATGCGGAAGTTCTCGGTGTAATCAGTTCCATTCAGCGTCAGGCGCACCCGGTACTCGCCCGGCGCCGCCACCGGACCCGCCAGACTGTTCTCGGTGCTGGCGTCGCCTTCTACCTTCTCGGCGTCCGTGTAGCGCATATTCCAGACGAAGCGGTTGAGTCCGGCGTTCTTCGCCACCTTCTGCTCTTCCGGCTTCGGCTCCGCTCCCGGCTCCTCGACCTCGGTCCCTTCCTCACCCTCAATACCGGGTTCGACATCGCCATCAGCCTTCTCGGCCGCTTCCGCCTTGCTCGTAAAGCTCTTGATCACGGTGCCGTCCCGGTCGAGGAACTCCAGCTTTACCTCGCCAACCGGTTGCTCCTTAAGGTAGTAGTTGACGACAACGCCGTTCGGAGGGTTCTCGCCTGCATCGAGCAGGATGCGCTTCACCTCACCATCCGGGGACTTCTGCTCGACATAGGTGACGGCAGCGCCCAGGCCCATCGAGTAGTTCTTCTGACCAAGCGCCGACTGCCGGCCGGCGCCCGGCAGTGGTCGTGTCCGCACCGTTACCCGCGGCGTGAAGAGGTGAGCCTCCGATCCCGCCACATCCTCGGAGAGCCGTCGCAGCGGCGTCAGGTCATCTAGCACCCAGAACGACCGTCCATGCGTCGCCGCGATCAGGTCATCGCCTTTTACCAGCAGGTCGTACACCGGCACCACCGGCAGGTTCCCCTGCCATCGCTGCCAGGTCGCGCCGTCGTCAAACGAGAGATACAGGCCCGTCTCCGTCCCCGCGTAGAGCAACCCCCGTCGCTGCGTGTCCTCCCGGATCACGCGCGTGAAGTCGTGACTCGGAACCCCATTCGTGATCCGCTGCCAGCTCGAACCGTAGTCGTTCGTCTTGAACAGGTAGGGCGTCGTGTCATCGAGCTTGTAGCGCCACGCCGCTACATAGGCCGTCGCCGGATCGTGCGGCGACACCTCGATGTTCCCCACCGTCGCCCACTCCGGCAATTCCGGCGGCGTTACATTCTGCCACGTCGCACCGTTGTCCCGCGAGATGTGGATCAATCCATCATCCGACCCCGCCCAGAATACCCCCGGCTGATGCGGCGATTCGGTGAAGGCGAAGATCGTGCAATAGTGTTCCGCGCCGGTCGTGTCTTTCGTGATCGGCCCGCCCGACGGTCCCAGTTTGCTTTCATCACCGCGCGTCAGGTCCGGGCTGATCACCTCCCAGCTCGTCCCCTCGTCGGTCGACTTGAACACCTGATTGCCGGTGACGTAGAGCACGCCAGGGTCATGCGGCGAGATCAGGATCGGGTAGGTCCACTGGAAGCGGTACTTCATGTCCTTGGCGCCGTAGCCGCCATAGACCTCCGGCCAGACGGTGATGATCCGCGTCTGTCCGGTGGAGTGGTCGTAGCGCAGCAGTACGCCGCCACCACCCGGCGCGCTGCCGATCGCGCCGGAGATCACCACGTCCGAGTCGCTCGGCAGCACCTGAATATGCCCGCTCTCCGAACTACCGACCGCATAACACTCGGTCCAGGGGATCGCGCCCGACGCTGAGTGGCTCGGTACACAGATCGCACTGTTGTCTTGCTGGGTGCCATAGACGCGGTACGGTGTACGTGTGTCCGTGGTGACGTGGTAGAAGCAGGCGGTCGGCTGATTGTAGATGGTCGACCAGGTGGCGCCGCCGTTGAAGCTGACGCAGGCGCCGCCGTCGTTCCCTTCGATCATCCGCTGCGGGTTGGTTGGGTCGATCCAGAGGTCATGGTTGTCGCCGTGCGGCGTCGTCATCGGCGTGAAGCTCTTGCCGCCGTCCGTTGACTTCCACATGCGCAGGTTGAGGATGTAGCACGTGTCGGCGTCGCGTGGGTCGGCGAAGACGTGCATGTAATACCAGGGACGCTGCTGGATCTCACGGTCCTCACTGATCAAATCCCAGGTTGCACCGCCGTCGTCGCTCCGGTAGAGACCACCCTTTGTCTCCGCTTCGACTAATGCCCAGACCCGCGACGGCCGTGCCGGCGAGAGCGCCACCCCGATCCGCCCCTTCAGCTCGTTCGGCAGCCCCGGGTTTCCGGTGATGTCCGTCCAGGTATCGCCGCCATCAGTCGATTTGTAGATGCTGCTCCCCGGTCCGCCGCTCACCATCTCCCAGGGACGGCGGATCGCCTCCCAGAACGAAGCGTAAAGAACGCGTGGGTTGTTCGGGTCGAGCACGAGGTCGATCGCACCGGTCCGCTCATCGCGAAAAAGCACCTGCTCCCACGACGTGCCGCCATCTTTCGAGCGATACACACCGCGCTCGCGGTTCGCGCCAAAGGCGTGACCTAATGCGGCAACATAGACCGTATCAGGATTGGTTGGATGGGTGCGGATGCGCGCGATGTGGCGGGTATCAGTGAGGCCACAATGGGTCCAGGTCTGTCCGGCGTCTGTCGATCGATAGACGCCATCGCCGTGTGAGACATCTCCCCGAATGCAGCACTCGCCGGTTCCCGCGTAGACGACATTCGGGTCCGAGGGCGCGACATCGAGCGCTCCGACCGCCGCCGTGTTGAAGAAGCCATCGGAGACGTTCTGCCAGTACGTCCCTCCGTCCGTCGTCTTCCACACCCCACCCGCACACGCCCCAAAATAGAAGGTCATCGCCTCGCGCGGGTCCGCCGCTACCGCCACCACCCGGCCACCCCGATGCGGTCCAATGTGACGCCACTCTAGCCCCTTGAGTCGCGCTGTCTCGACGATCATGCTGCCTCCTTACTTTCCCTCCCAAAGACGTTCCATCTCAGCGCCGACCATCACAGCACCCCGCTGGGCGCGGGTCAAGAGAGAACAGGAGCCGGTCCCCTATCAGGTCGATTCAGGTACGATTGAATCCCAACTCTGAGGTGATCAGACCAATGCGACACGGACCCATCACGCCGGCATCGCGAGCGAGTCGATCGTGACCGCGCACGCACCCCAGCCCCGCTATGTGGTGTATGGCGATGGCGGCGCGACTCTCGTCTACAGCGGCACCGATGACGCCGAGTACGCCGCTGCCCGGCGCTTGCTGGAGGCGACGCATGCCGGGGCGCTCGTCGGACAGAGCATGATGGGTCGCGAGCGCTGGATCATCGTCTCCTATCACCACGACAGACCGGACGATCAGCACATCCGCCGCCGGCGCGAGGGCGGTCTGCTCGGTCTGGCCTGGGAATCTGCCGGCAACGGCGCGATTGAATCTGAGTAGTACATTACCAAGGCGACAAGGCACAAAGTCTGAGTGAGCTTTGGTGTCTCAGCGTCGTGGGCGTGCGGCTTCCCGATGTGCCGCCGGCACAGGGGCGCGGCTTTGGACCGCTCCGTGCCATACTTGCTGGAGCCGGCGTTCAAGCCGCATCAGCAAACACCGAGGGTATCTGTGGAATCCCGCTTTATTTCGGCAGGCGCCGGCCTGTCGCTTCATGTCGTTGACTACGGCGGCGACGGACCGCCCCTCCTGCTCGTTCATGGTACGGGGCTCATCGCCCAGGTTTGGGGCGTCATGGTCCCATACCTCACACCACACTTCCGGGTGTTCGCGCTGGACCGCAAAGGCCATGGCGAGAGCGACAAACCGGAACACGGCTACCAACTCGAAGAGAGCGCTGCGGAATACGCGGCCGTGATCGAACAACTGGGTGGCGACGGCTGGGCGGCGATCGGCCATTCCTCCGGCGGCACCTCGCTCGGCCTCACCGCCGCGCGCCATCCGGCTCTCTTCCGGGGAGTCGCAATGGTCGACCCGATCATTTTCCCCTCACGCAGACGCGCATCGACCGCGCTCGACGGCGCGCGGTCGATGGCCGAGCGCACCCGGCAACGCCGCGGGCAGTGGCCGAACCGCCAGCTGATGTTTGACGATCTCGCGACCAAGCGCGCCTTTCGGACGTGGCAACCGCAAGCACTTTGGGACTATGTTCATTATGGAGCGGAGATCGGCGAGGATGGAGCCGTCCGGCTGAAGTGCCCGCCCGAGATCGAGTCGCGGATGTATGCTCACGCCAGCGACCTGGACTTGTTTGACGAGTTCGCACGGATCGCGGCTCCGACGCTGATCATCCGCGGGGGACAAACCGACCGCTTTCCGCGCGAGAGTGCCGAGCGTGCCGTCGCATCCAATCCCAACATTCGGCTGATCGAGATGCCGGACCTCAGCCATTTCGCTTCGATGGAGAATCCCGCCGAAGTCAGCCGCCTCTGTGTGGACTTCTTGACGGCTCCTGAAATGGGTCTGAATCGGAGGTCATAATGCCCGATCTCACCTGCCTCTGCGGTGTCACGCTGACCGGCAGGGACCACACTGACCTCGTCGGCGCCATGCGGCAGCATACGGACGAGGCGCACGCCGACCTGGCGCTCGGCGACCAGGATGTCGCCGACTACGTCGATGCCGCGCTCCGTATGGGGCCACCTCGCCCGCGCGTCGATGTGGTCGAGCATCTCGACGTTCAGCCACTAACACCGGATCGGCTGCATGACTTCCTCCGGTTCTTTGACGATGAAGCATTCCCGGATAACCCGGCCTGGGCGTCGTGCTACTGCCAGTTCTTTTACATCGCCGACAACGAACGATGGCAGAATCAATCGGCCGGGGACAATCGTGCCGCCGCCTGCGACCGCATTCCGAGCGGGCAGATGACGGGCTATCTCGCCTACGTCAACGGTGAACCCGCCGGCTGGTGCAATGCGGGACCGCGCCCGCTGTATCCGCGACTGGACGCCGAGTCCGAAACCGGCGACGGAAGCACCGAGATGGCCCGTACCGGCTCGATCGTCTGCTTCGTGATCGCACCGCCCTACCGCCGGCACGGCATCGCCGGCCAGTTGCTCAAGGTGGCGCTCGATGGCTTCAGGTCACAGGGCTTCACCGCGGCCGAGGCGTACCCCCACCGCGAGGCCGGCAGCGACGGCGCCGCCTTTCGTGGCCCGCGCTCGCTCTACGAGAGCGCCGGATTCGTTCCATTCCGGGAGATGGAGAAGCAAACCGTTATGCGTCTTGATCTCATGCAGGATAGCGCCACACGCTAACCGATCGGCGTCCCCTACGTAGAGCCGCCGGACAACCGCGCCGCGAGTGCGAGATGTCCGTGTTCTTCCGCGATCTGCGCGGGCGTTCGCCCATCATCGAGCCGTGCGTTTCGATCGGCGCCATGGTTCAGGAGCAGGCCGGCGAGCACGACAGAACCACTCTGTGCTGCCGCGTGGAGCGGAGTGTACCCGCCGTGCTGGGCAGCGTTCACCGGCGCGCCGTATTCCAGCAGCAGGGTCGCGAGCGCCAGCGCGTCATCCTCCGACTTATCAGCCACGGCGGCATGCAACGCCTGAATCTGCATCGCGTTGCGCGCGACGGCGGAGACATCCGCGCCGCGATCGAGCAGCAGTCGCACCGCCTCCGGATGATTGAAGAATGCCGCCAACCCGAGGGGAAAAAAGCCGTCCGGCGCGTATGCATTCACCAGATCCGGGTCGCTATTCAGCAGCACCCGCAAACGTTCGCCATCGCCGACCGCTGCCGCCTCGAAGACATCGAGAGTCCCGCCGGCAGCGAGCAGCGACGCCAGTGCTTCCATCTTGCGTGTGTAGCGCGCCAGCAGCACCACCGAGAGGCCGTCTTCATTCCGCGCGCGTGACAGGGCCGGTTCCTCGCGGACAAGTCGTGCCACCCGCTCCGCATCGTTCTCTCGCACGGCCTCGAAGATTGCAGCGACACTCATGGCGCACCTCACATGGACGATCGTCCGCGCAGTGAGCATCACCCAGCAGCATCGGCTGGATCAACCACTGAACTCCCAATATTGGGTCAATCCGTCTCAAGGACGGTAGCGAGCACATACCGACGGACGGTCCTCACCGAGTCCCAGCCCAATACGGTATCCTGGTAGCAGTCAGCCGTGGGGCCGCCACTGGCCCGGTGTGACCGGCTGACCAAGTATGGAGTGTTCCGTGACCGGTGTCTCTCTCAATCGCAACATCACGATGTGCGCGGACGGCCTCGCCGTCCTGGGAGAGCGAACACCATGCTACAGGTTCATTCCGTCGACAAGCGCCACGGCGCCACGAGCATCCTCGCCGACATAACCTTCGCCATCAACGATGGCGAGCATGTCGCCCTGATCGGCCCGAACGGCGCCGGGAAGACGACCTTGCTCCGCTGCATCAGCGGCGAAGATCCTGCCGATACCGGCGCCGTGACGCTGTCGCCCGGCCAGACGATCGGCTACCTGCCGCAGACTTTCGCAACCGTTGAGAGTCTCAGTATCAGCGCGGCGATCGATGCGGCTTGCGGTGACCTGACCGCCGCCGAGGCGGCGCTCGAACATGCATCAGAGCAACTGGCCTCCGGCAGTGAGGCCGCGATCGACGACTACGAGGTGACGCTCAGCCGCTTCGAGGCGCTCGGTGGCTATGCGCGGCTGCACCGCGCCGCATCGATTCTTGCCGGCCTTGGTCTCGGTGACATCGCGCGAGAGCGGCTGGTCACCTCGCTCAGCGGCGGTCAGAAGACCCGCCTCGGTCTGGCCCTGCTCCTGCTCGGCGAACCGGACCTGCTCATCCTCGACGAGCCGACCAATCATCTCGACCTCGAAGCGCTGACATGGCTCGAAGGATTCATACAGAACTTCGCCGGCGCCGTCCTCGTCGTCTCGCACGACCGCGCGTTTCTCGACCGGACTGTGACACGCACGCTCTACCTCGATCCGAAGACCGGCGGCATCCGCAGCTATCCGGGCAACTACAGCGACTTCGCTGCTGCCCGCCGGCAGGAGAGGGAGTCGCAGCAGGCCGCCTGGCAGGACCAACAGCTGTACATCCGCCAAACCGAGGCGGATATCCGTCGCGTCAAGGGAATGGCACAAAGCATCCAGGGTGGACCAAAGCGCGGCCGCGACCACTACGGCCGCGTGTCGGCCAAGGTCGCCCGGCTCGCCCGAGCGCGGGAACGAAAGCTGGAACGCTATCTGGATTCCGGCGAGCGGGTGGAGAAGCCGCGTAAGGGCTGGGGATTGAAACTCGACTTCGGCCCGCCTCCTCCCGGTGGCCGTGCGGTGCTCAGCATCGACGACCTGTCCTTCTCCTATCCGGGCGCACCGACTCTCTTCGCCGATGCATCGTTCGATGTCCGCTACGGTGACCGCATCGCCTTGACCGGTCCCAACGGCGCGGGCAAGACGACGCTGCTGCGCCTGATCGAGGGAAGGCAGCAGCCGGTCGGCGGCAGTGTACGGCTCGGCGCCAACGTCCGCCTCGGCATTCTCTCGCAGGAAGGGGAGACGCTTGATCCTCACCGCACCGTCCTCGAAACGGCCCTGGCCGAGCGCGCCATGTCCGAGACGGATGCGCGCACCTTTCTCCACTACTTTCTCTTCGCCGGCGACGCCGTGCACCGGCGCGTTGGCGCCTGTTCGATGGGCGAGCGCACCCGGCTCCAGCTCGCCCGCCTCGTCCTGCGCGGCTGTAATCTTCTCCTGCTAGACGAACCACTGAACCACCTGGATATCGAGGGGCGCGAGCACTTCGAGGCGGCGCTGGACGCCTTCGAGGGCACGGTGATCGCGGTCGCGCACGATCGGGCCTTTCTGCATTCCTTCGCCCGCAGACTTATCGAAGTGCGAAATGGCCGTGTCCGAGTGGTGGAGGGCGGCTATGACGAGCTATAGCGAGCACGCGCTGCCAGATCGCGGCTCCACACGGTCACTGCGGGGTACGGGCCGAACGAGACTGTCAAGGAGATGTTGCATTGTCGTAACAGGTTCGCGTACCCTGCCAACGTTGCCGGGCCAGCCCCCAGCCGAGGTAACGGATGAGATTGACTCGCTTCAGCATCATTCTGGCAGCAGCCCTAACATTGGTAGGCGCCGCCGGGATTCATACACTCCCGCCGGCCGTCGCGCAGACGCCCGGCTGTGCTGTCAGCCCCACCGAACTCACGGTCGATCAGGAAGAGCAATCCGCGCTTGAGATGATCAACGCCCTGCGTGCCGGCAGTCGGGCGCCGGCGCTTTCCCTTTCGCCTTCGTTGGGGCAGGCGGCGGCGCTCAAGTCAGTGACCATGGCGGCGAGCGGGAGCTTCGGCCACGACGATCCCGGACGCTCGTTTTCACAGCGGGTCCGCGACTGTGGTTATCGCGCTACCCCGGACGTTGCCGAAAACATTGCGGTCGGCGTTGACACCGGTCAGGCCGTGGTGCACATGTGGCGTGATTCGCCCGCGCACCACCGAATCATGCTCGATCCATCGATGAAGGCGATCGGTATCTCCCGTGTGCGCGGTACGTACGGCTGGTACTGGACTGCTAATTTCGGCGGTGTGGTCGATGGCGCCTCGCCATCGAGCAGCGCCGCCAGCCAACCGCCAGCGTCCACAAGGACAGTGGCCCCGGCTGGCGCGGCGGTGACACCGGCCGGCAATCAGACCGGATCGCTCCAGATCGGCACGATGGCGCGCGTCTCCACCGACGATGGTGACTGTCTCAATGTCCGTCGCGGACCTGGTCGAGCGGCGACGATCGTCGTTTGTCTACCCGATGGGAGTGCGGTCACGATCACCGGCGGGCCGATCAGCGCCGACGGGATCGATTGGTGGATGATCGACGGGCTCGGCTGGGCCGCCGGTGAATATCTTCGCCCGGCTGTCCGACGCTGACACGCCGACACCCGTTCCGACCGTCTCTCCTGACCAATGTGGACAGCAACGCCATGGCGCTGAGTCGCCGCGGGCGACGAAAAGTCGCGGCGGCAATCTGACTAGCCACCGCCTCCGAAACCTTCTCGACGTTGCTGTTCGAGTTGGCGCTCAAGCTCAGCCACCCGCCGCAGCGCCTCGTCGGCGCGAAGCTGCTCTTGGTCGGCGCGAAGTCGCTCCTGGTCCGCACGACGTCGCTCCCGGCTGGCCAACTCCTCGCCAGACGGCAGGAGGACACCGTCGAGCGTCGCCCACCGCAGCCAGGGCGCTTCGATACCCTGATACTCACCGTTCCAGATCACGAGGGCGAGATCTAGTGACTTGCAGATCAAGCGGTCTTCGCGATCAGGCAGAATCGCTTCATATACTCCATCCCGCAGGACAAAGCCGGCACGTTCACTGCTGAAGGGGTGATACCAGAAGTACTCCGGCACGCGCAGGTTGTCTTGATAGACCAGCTTCTTCTCGCCTTTGTCGATTGCCGCCGTGCTCGCCGAGAGCAGTTCGATGATCACATCCGGACCCTTGCCCTCTTGCCACACCAGCCAGCTCTTGTGTTCCTTTCGTGGAACGCCAAGGACGACGAAGAAGTCGGGTCCACGGAAATACCGCCCGCTGGCCTGCTCCAACGTGAAATAGAGAAACATGTTGCCGCCGACGAAGAAATCGTCGCGATCAGACCAGTACAGGGCGAGCGTTTCGATGAGCAGGTTCATCTGGGAGCGATGGCGGGCTGTCTCCATCGGGACTCCATCATCAGACGGGAGTTCGTCTTCCGTGGGTGGTATCACCAAGTCATGGTCGAGCTGACAGAGCTTGACGAGATCCGTGGACACCGAGTTTCCTTTCAGGTCAGTTGTGTGTTCGCACGCGAACCGCTCGCGGTCAAGGGCTGCCGGTAGCGTCTCAGAGTTCAGGGGGATTGACAACGGCGATCTCGAGGCCGAAGTCGTCGCGCAGGAGCGACGGCAGGTCGGCAACCGACGGGATCAGATGAGTATGCCGGACAGCGCCGAGCGACCGCCAGTCATGCGAGCCAGTGATCACGCCGACGACGCCGCCGGCGCCGGCGTTGGTTCCGGCCTGCAGGTCCAGCGGTGTATCACCGACGACGACAACGGACTTCGCGTCGTGGACGCCGGTCCGCTCCATGGCCAAGAAGATCATGTAGGGAGCGGGCCGGCCCTCGGGCACGTCGTCGCCGCAGATGTCGGCGTCCAGCGCACCCGCGTGCCGGCGGAGGCGGGCCAGCACCGCTTCGGCGATCGGCCGGTTGAATCCCGAGTTGGAGGCGAGTTGCAGTCCCGCGTCGCGCAGCCGTTGGAGCGTCTCTGGGAGTCCGGGTACGAAGTCCATGCCGCCATCGCGCAGACGGATGGCCAGCTCTTCATTGAAGGTTGCGAGCCCTTCCTGGGCCGCGCGCACCGCCTCCGGTCCGGCGCCCAATGCGCGCGCGGCGAACGACCGAAAGACCTGGAGCTTGTTCGCGCCACGCACCGCGTTGAGATCGTCTACCTCGGCCTCAATGCCGGCATTGAGGAGCGCCACGCGGAAGGCATCAAGAACCGCACCGCCGTCGTCGAGCAGCGTGCCAGCGATATCGAAAACGACGAGCTGCGGACGACTCACCACTCACGTCCGGTTATGTGTCCAGATTCTCCCCCGCTGCCCGCCGTTCGAGCAACTGCTGCCATGCCACCGAGCGCGCGGGCACTCCCTGGCGTGTGCCGAGCAGCGCACCCAGCCATCCACCAAGCAGGTTGGCCAGGTACCACGAGCCAAAGAAGAGCACGGGTACGGCGAACCAGACCCAGGGATTGGGCAGATAGACGATCATCACGATGAAGAGGACGACTGCAATGAGAATGCCGAGATAGGCGAACAGATTCACCCAGAGCCGCATCTTCTTGCGATAGGCGTTATAGACGCGCAAGGCGTCACGAGGCACTCTCGGCACGGGCGGATACTCGACCGTCGATCGCTCACAGACGGCACACGCCATCGACTCTTCGTCAAGCCGGGCATAGCAGAAGCCGCAGAAGCGTCCCGCGTTCGGGGAATCGCCGCGAATGATCCGATCCATGCGCTCTTGCAAGGCGTCGAAAATCGCCTCATCATTGCGAGAGGGAGTGGCGGAGCGTTGGTCAATCGTCATGGGCATCGACTCCATCGCCATCATAGCAGAGCACACGTTGATCGCCGGACTCATGCAGGAGCAGTTCGTCGCGTGGTGGGCGTCGTTCATCATGGTTCGATGAAGCGCGTTCCACCAGTCTTCCCCAATCCTGCAGTGAGCCACTTCCCATTTTCGCGCGCGGGCGTGGTAGGCTGAAGATATCGCAGACCCATCCGGGTTTTCGGCAGGCGCTTCCTGCGCCATGCGTCGTATGCCGTTTGTGCGAAACCGGCAATCTGGACCGTTTCACGTCGTGACTGTGTCTGTCTGGTCCAGACCAGGGGAACCGGTGCTTCACCAAGGAGAGAAGGGTGAGATCTGAGCGAACGGGCAATAGCCCGCGCGGTAGGCGTGGCAGACGCGCGCCGGATGGACGGCCATCGACGTCTGGTCAGGCCCAATCCGGGGCCGGTCGGAGTGGGAGTCAGCGCCGGCCGCGTGCCGCGGACAATGCGACCGGTCGCGGCACACCCAAAGGAGGACCGCCACGCGGCGGCTCGTCCCGCCCGCCTCGCGGTGGGGGACAGGGAGGTGGATTCCAGCGCCGCACGTCTTCGACGTCGGGATGGACCACCGTGCGGCCGTGGCGTCCGCCACGGGATGACGCCGACGAGCCGATTCTGGATGATGAAGACACTCAGCCCAACTGGGACACGATTCCGGCCGACCGAACGTCGCGGCATACGACCGGCACCGGCGCCGCCCGCCCTGCCGCCGGCCGGAGCCGCTCGCGGCCACCGGCATGGCCGGGTGGTAACACGCAAGGCAGCCGACGACCCACGAATGAGGCGGCGCGCTCCAATCGCGGCGACACCTCCTCGTCGTCCTCTCGCGCGCGCCCGCCGCAGTCCAATGCACGCCAGAACCAGCGTCCACCGCGAAGCGGCCCACCTCGACAGGGCACCTGGATGCCGCCGGATTCTGCGCCACCTGATGAAGAGTGACCGATGTGGTCTGGTAGGCAGTACCGGGTCGTGTTGTGAGTACCGTCGTCTACCTCGTCCTCGCTGGTGTGGCCGGCGGATTCATCGGCGGCGTTCGTCGAGGGCGGGTGCCGTATGCCGTGCCGGCTTGTATTCTCGCCGGGCTGATCGTCTCGGTTGTCCTGTCATTGCCTCTGGGCGATCAGGGTCCGCATCTTGGTGAAGTCGCGATCATTCCCGCCGCGGTCGGGGCGATCGGTGGCGCGCTGCTGCTGCGGGTGATGCTCGAACGTCTTGTGCCGCGGACGTGTTAGCGATTCGACAGGGTCATGCTTGAACTCTTACAGGCGATCGGTTTCAGTGCCCCGGCGGGATTAAACGCGTACCTGACACTGTTGCTGGTCGGTCTGGCAGGGAGGTTCGGCCTGGTCGATCTGACCGGAACATGGGGCGACCGGCTGACCAATCCGTATGTGCTCGGCGCGCTCGTGTTACTCACCGCCTGGGAGATCGCCGTTGACAAGATCCCCGGCGCCGACAATCTCAACGATATTGTGGGAACCGTCGTGCGACCGCTCTCCGGTGCGGTGTTGATGTTGGTCACGCCCAATCCTTTGGCGGAGGAGCAGCCGGTCGCCGCGATCACGCTGGGCGCCGGACTGGCCGGACTGGTCCATGTGCTCAAATCGGTCGTTCGGCCGTTCGTCACCGTTTCGACGGCCGGATTCGGCACGCCGGTGGTCAGCGCCGCGGAAGACACCGCCGCGGTCGGGACAGTGCTGATCGCGCTGGTCGTGCCGGCGTTGATCCTCGTGCTGCTGATCGGCGTGGCCGCATTTTCCTGGTGGGTGTTCGTCCGCTGGCGCCGCCGCCGTTCGGCGCGTGGCTTCTCGGGTTCGGACTTCGATTGACCGCCTCGCTCAGCTGACCATCTTGAGCACCAGCGTCGTCGTGCCCAACCGCACGACGTCGTTCTCGCCGATCGAACGCATCTCCTTGATCTGCTCCCCGTTGACGAACGTGCCGTTCGTGCTGTTCCGGTCGTGGACCAAGAAACTGCCATCCGGGACACGTTCGACGCGGGCGTGAAATCCAGAGATTTGGACATCACCGAGGACGATGTGGTTGCGGGGGTCCCGACCAATATCGGTGACATCTTCCTCCAGCTGATGGACCCGGCCCAGGGCCTCGCCCTCGCGTTCGATCAGGTAGGCGAGCACGCGCGGCTTGCGGCGGATGGCAAATGTGGCGCCGACTGACGAGCGCGGCAGGTCGTTCACGGGACCCGGAGCCGGCCGTGGCGGTGCGATTGACGCGGCAGGAGCAACCTCGGCCGGCGGCGTCAATGGCGGTGGTGGGGCTGCCGGCACAATCGCCTCTTGCGGTTCCATTCGTTGCGGTGGGGCCAGCGCAGCCGCATCGGGCGGCGATGACGCAATGGGAGGCGGCTGTGGTGATGGGGCCGCCGGATCTGGTGTACCGGCGGCCCGGCTGATCGATCCGATCGGTCCCGAAGCCAGACGCCCTTCTTTCCCTTCGCGCAGACAATACGGACAGCGGGTCCAGGAGGGATCGAGCGGTCCATGTACTGGACACACCCGCGCCGACGCGTCCAGCGACGGCTGACTCGACCGGGGGGCGGCCTGGGCACCCGCGATCACGACCGAGGCGCCTGGCTCGAATCCACAGACATCACAACGAGTGGCCTCGGATGCCAGGGCCGCACCACATACCGGACATGCCGGACCGGCTGGTTCGACGGGAGGCATCGCCTGACCAATCGGCGCCGCCGCAATTGACGGTGCTTGGACGGCTTCGCCCTCCTGGGGAAGACGCTCACCGCATGTGCCACAGAATCGATCACCCGCGAGATACTCTGCGCCGCACGCGGAACACTTCATCTTGGTACCCTCCCCGACGCGATCCGCGCCGGATGACGCTCCTGTCATCAGCTTATACGATAATTTGACCGGCGTTGCGAGATGCGGTGGCAGTTACGTTCGATTCATGGAGGCAGCAACACGGCGATGATTGAGGCGCCGCCCTCGGGGGCGTACACCGTCAATAGGTCAGCAGCGCCGTCACCGGATAGCTCTGCAGTTTGTTACGGCCGCTCAGGAACGCCAATTCGATCAAGAAGAGAAACTCGACGACGGACCCGCCGACCAGCTCGACCAGCTTCGCCGTGGCCGCGGCTGTCCCCCCCGTTGCGAGCAGGTCATCGACAATCACGACACGCTGTCCCCGTTCGAGCGCATCCTGATGGATGTCAAGTTGAGCGGTGCCGTACTCCAGCGCGTACTCGACACTCATTCGAGCGGCCGGCAATTTCCCCGCCTTGCGCACCGGCACAAACGGAACGCCGAGGATGTAGGCCAGCGGCGTCCCAAAGATGAAGCCGCGCGATTCGATGCCGACGACGGCATCGATCTGATCCCGCCGGCAATGCGCCGCGAAGGTATCAACAACATGCTTGAAGGCATCGCGGTCGCCCAGCAGCGGCGTGATGTCGCGGAAGAGGATGCCGGGAATAGGAAAGTCTGGTACATCCCGAATATAGGCGGCCAGATCCATGCGGTCGCTCCTTCTGTGCGCTTCGCCGATCGTCATGCTAGCAGCGTCACTCGTTGTGCGCGTCTGACACCGGCTGCAACACCGCGGCAAAGTCGGGGACTGACGGCATGGATCGATCGGTCAGTCTGTCTATCCTGACTATACTGATACACACAGGCCGCGCTGCCGAAACGATATCGCGTCACTACTCACAGAGGGCACGCCGATCATCTGTCATGCTGGAAGGCGACAGGTACACGTATGATCTGCCTCCGCTGTGGCGTCGAACGGCCGGATGATCAACCGGCGTGCCCGAACTGCGGCCTCTCCCGGTCGGAGACGATCAGCGGGCGGGCGGAACGGCGGCTCGTGACGATCCTCTTCGCCGACCTATCTGGCTTTACTGCTCTGTCGGAACGACTCGACCCGGAAGAGGTACGCGAGATCACGAACCAGTGTCTCGAAAAGATGATCGCGATCGTTCACCGTTATAGCGGCACGGTCGACAAGATCATCGGCGACGAGGTGATGGCGAACTTCGGCGCGCCGCAAGCCCACGAAGATGATGCCGAGCGTGCTGCCGCCGCCGCATTGGAGATCCGCCAGGGGATTACCGAGATCTCCAACCGGCTCGGCGACCGTATCCAGCATCCCCTGTCCATGCACGCCGGCATCAACTCGGGCATGGTCGTCTATGGTCTGGTTGGCTCGAATGCCCGTTCGGACTACACAGTGCTCGGCGACGCCGTCAACATCGCCGCGCGGCTCGAAGGTCTCTCCGAGCAGGGACAGATCCTCGTCGCCGAAGGCACCTACGAAATGACGCATCATGCGTTCACCTTCAAGGAGCTGCCCCCGGCGAAGGTGAAGGGCAAGGACGAGCCGATCAAGGTCTACGAATTGCTCGGCGTCCGCGCCCGCCGGCGCGACCCGCGTGGACTCGCTGGGGTCGAGACCCCCTTCATCGGCCGGTCGATCGAGCGGGCGCGGGTCACGGAAGCCTTGGATGCCCTGACGTTTGGTCATGGCGGGTTCGTGACGCTCTCTGGTCCAGCCGGCGTCGGCAAATCGCGGCTCCTCCGCGAGATCCGTGTGTTGGCGGAAAGTCGCCGCGTTCGCTGGATTCGGGCCGGCGCCACCAGTCTTGGTCAGGGGAGTGTTCTGGCAATCTGGGCCGAGGCGATCCGGCGTCTGCTGGCGGCGCCATCGGCAGTGGGCGCAGGCGGGGAAACGATGGCGCTCGGCAACACCGGCGGTATGCTCCCACCGGCTCCGGTAGGCGCGGGCACGGCGCTGGCCGAAATGCTCGGGCTCACCCTGTCGGAGCAGGAACGCGACCGGCTCGGCCGGCTCGACGAAAACGCCTTGCGCGGCCAGCTCTTTCTCGCCGTCCGCGATCTGTTGCGGGCGCAAACGGCCACCCAGCCGCTGGTGCTCTTGTTAGAAGATCTGCACTGGGCGGACGAGGCATCGTTCGACCTGCTGCGGTTCATTGCCGAACTGACGGGGCGTCAACCGCTCCTTTTGATCGGCACATACCGCTCCGATGCCACAACCGTAGCCGATGCGCTGCCGAGCCGTGAGGCATTGGTCGGGGCGTACCGGCTCCATCTGGAGCTGGCGCCGCTGACCGAGGGGGAGTGTCGCACGCTCGCCGGCGCGATCATCGGCGATGACGAGCAGATGATGCCGGTGCGCGAGCTCCTGGTCGAACAGGCAGGCGGCAATCCGTTTTACCTCGAGGAGATCCTGCGGGCGCTCGCCGAGCAGGGCGCGATCGCACCGACGGACAGCGGCTGGCGACTGGCCTCTGGCCCGGTCCGGGCGGTTCTGCCTGCCTCGCTCCAGGGCCTGCTCCTCGATCGGATCGACCGGCTGCCCGAGCAGAAGAAGCGGCTCCTTCAGATCGCCGCCGTCACCGGCCGCCAGTTTCCGCCGGAAGTTGTCTGGGAGATTGCGGGCGAAGGCCCCGCCCCCAGCGAGATCGAGGAACTGATTCAGGATGGTTTCCTCGAACGGTCGGAGAGCACGGGCGCGGTGCGCTTTCGCCACGCGCTTATGCAAGAGGCCGCGTATTCGTCCCTCTTGTTAAAGCGCCGGCGCTTCTACCATCACCGGGTTGCCGCGCTGCTGGAGGCACGTCCGGAGATCTGGCCGGTCCGCTCCGAGCTACCAGCGGTGCTCACACACCACTGGGAGCGCGCGGAGGAGTGGAACCGCGCCGCCGAGTGGGCGATGCGCGCGGCAGAGCAGGCGCGCCGAGCCTACGCGCCCGCCGAGGCCGAAAAGCTCTATGCGCGGGTGCTCGCCGCCGCCGCCAACTCCGGCGAAACGACGCGTTCGCTCGCCGCCTTGACCGGCATGGCCGACGCGGTACTCTCTACCGGCGACGCTGAACGCGCGCTCGCGCTGTTGGAACAGGCGCTGGAGCAGGGGCCAGCGCCGCTGGAACGAGCGGGACTCGAGCGCCGGCGCGGCCGAGCGCTGGCGAGGCTCGGGATGCAGGCGAGCGCGAGTGAGGCGTATGTGCGCGCCGCCGCCTGCCTCGGCGATCCCCGGCCGGACGAAGACGAGGCTGTTCGGACCGAGCGCTCGTCGATCCGCATCCAGGCAGCGTTCGCGCATCTCGCTCGCGGTGCGGTGCGGCTCGCCCGTGTCGCCGCCGAGGAGGCGGTGCGTCTCCAAGTCGGCGGCGCGAATCAAGCGGATGCCCATCAATTGCTCGGTGCGATCGAACAGAGCAGCGGCAACCGGACCGCGGCGGTGGAGCAATTCGAGGCGGCGCTGACGATCGCGCGGCAGATCGGTGATCTACCGCGGGTCGCGCGGATCTCCGAGCAGCTGGGCAATCTGCGGATCGCGGCGGGCGAAAACGATGCCGGCCGGGCATTGGTGCAGGACGCCCTCGAGAATTACCGGCGCACCGGCGACCACGTGGGCGCCGCCTACTGCCTGTTCCATCTCGGCGGGGCGGCCCTGCACGCCGGCGAACTGACCGAGGCGGTCGCGCTCCTGCGCGACTCGGTCACGCACGCGGACATGGCGGATCAAGCCGCCCTGCGTGCCCGCGCCGGCCTCCAGTTGGGGCGGGCGTTGGCGTTTGCCGGACGGTGGAACGAGGCATGGTCCGCGTTTGATCGGGCGGGCGCCGATGACGAACAGACCGCCGGAGAGGCGACGCTCGAGCAGGCGATGGTGGAGACGGCACGCGGCGGCGCACCGGAGGGGGCCTTGCGCGCCGCCCTCGCCGCGGCACAGGCGGCCGGCGAGCAGACAGCGGTCGATCGGGCGCGTATTGGCCTGGCCACGCTGGCGCGGCGGGGTCATCGCTACGATGAAGCCCGCGGCCTCTTACGCGCCATTTTGGAAAGCGCGACCGATGACGCATCCGAAGCGATCGTGACGGCCCGCGCCGGCCTGGCACACATCGCGATCGGCGAAGGCAACCCACGCGCCGCGGTCGTCGTCGCTGCCCGAGCGTTGGCGCTGGCCGAGGAGCGTGGACCGGCGTATGCGGCTTGGTATGCGCGACGGGTGTATGGGGCCGCGCTGGACGCCGCCGGAAGATTGCCGGCGGCCGAGCGCGAATTGCGATCCGTCGTCGAAGCGACGCGGGCGGCAGGGGCGCTGCCGGAACTGGCCGCTGCGCTGAGCGCGTTGGCGCGCACGCGACGCGCGTTCGGCGATCCGAGCGGCGGCGCCGACGCGCTCGACGAGTTGCGGCGGGTCGCTTCGGTATTGAGCGAGAGCCGGGGCACGGGCGTGATCGCCTGACCGCTCTCGCGCGATGAGCGACCTCGTGGCTCTGGTCCTTGAACACGGCGGCGGCTACGCTGCCGTCATGTTGAACGACGTGACGGACCTGCCATCAGACCTGGTAGAACTGCGCAGCCGGCTCGACCACTTTCTGCGCGACGAGATCCTCCCCTTGGAGGTGAACCTCGCTGCCGATGCCGATCCGGATGCCGAGCTTCGTCGTCGGGTGCGCCGGCTCTCCGACGAGCGAGGATTCTTTCGGCTCGGCCTGCCCCGGGAGGAAGGGGGCGGCGGGCTTGGCCCGCTCGGTATGGTCGTGGTGCGGGAGATGATCGCCGTGTCAGGCAGCCGCCTCGGCCGGTTCCTCCTCGGCGCCGGCGGCGGGATGCTGCGAAACGGCACCGAAGATCAACGTCACCGCTTCCTTGAGCCGGTGCTGCGGGGCGAGATGACCACCGCCTTCGCCTTCACCGACGCCCGCGAGGGACCACGCACCACCGCCCGACGCGACGGCAACGCGTTTGTCCTCGACGGCGTCAAGTCCTTCGTGACAGGCGGTCCCCAGGCGGACCTGCTGCTGGTCGTGGCCAACGTCACCGAGAACGCCGACGGTCCGACCGGTGTGGCGATCTTTCTCGTCCCGCGCGCGGCAGACGGTGTAGAGCTGCGCCGCCGTCTGCACACGCTCGACGGCGGCGAGCACGGCGAGTTCGTGTTCTCCGGGTGCCGCATTCCTGCCGAGGACGTGCTCGGCGCGATCGGCCAGGGGCTGCCCCGGGCGATGCAGACGATTACCGCGACTCGGCTCTCGCTGGCGGCGACGGCGGTGGGCACCGCGGGATGGGTGTTGAGCTGGCTGCTCGATCAGGTCGATCGGCCGCACCGCACGGGGGTTCCTCTGGCCGACCGGGAGCAGGTGCAAGCGATGATCGCCGACAACGCCACCGAACTCTACGGCGCCCGCGCTACCCTCTACGCCGCCGCGCGTCTGACCGAACGGGGCGCTGAAGCAGAGGTGGAAACGGCGATCGCCAAGAGCCTCGCCACCGAGATGGTGGCAGATGTCGTCGATCGCGCGATCCAGTTGACCGGCGGCGCGGCGGTGGTCGAGGGTCATCCGCTGGAGCGCCTGTACCGTGAGGTGCGCGGTTGGCGCATCGCCGAGGGCACGACCGAGATCCTGCGGCTCTCGATCGCCCGCGGCCTCCTCGCCCGACACCGCGCTCCAGGGGCAGATGGTTCAGCATGATAGCCGGCACACCCGCGCAACGGCTCAGCTTTCGCGCGAATGCGGTGCTCACCCTGGCGTATGAGCTGGGCCGCCGAGAGCCAGGGATCGAGCCGAACAGCGGCCATGTCCTGATCGCGCTGGCGCGGGAGGGCGGCAGTGTGGTCGAAGACACCCTCAACGCTCTCGGGGTGCGTTATGAAGACGTCCTCACAGCCGTTGCGACCGCAGGTAGCGTGCCCGACGCGAAACTCGAGCTGACGGACATGCTCAACGTCGCCGGACGGATCGCTCGTGATCGGGGTCAGTCCTACGTCGATGCGGCTCATCTTCTTGCTGCTTCGATCGACAACCCCGAGAGCGTTGCGGCGCGTGCATTCGCCACACGGGGCATCACCCGCGAGCAGGTCGAGCGACATCTCTGGGCCGATCGGGACATGCTCGTGCCGCTGCTGACGTTGCCCGATCCGGGGCGTGCAATCGCACGGGTCCAACAAGCCGGAGTCCAGATCCGTCGCGCTCGTGCTTGGGAATCACCCGCCGTTCAAGCCTTCATCGTCGACCAAGCATTCACCGCTACCTGGTCCGCCGAAACAGCGAATGGTTTTGCTCGTCGGCCGATCAGTGTGTTCGTCGCCGAGCGCGGCGGCGCCATCGTTGGATTTGCCGCCTACGACTGCGGTCCGCGCGGCGTGGCCGGACCGATTGGAGTAGCGAGGAACGAGCGTGCCTCGGGCATCGCCGGCGCCCTCCTCCTCCGCGCGCTGTCCGGCATGCGTGGCATCGGATACGTTTATGCAATCATCGGCGCGGTTGGACCTGCCGAGTTCTTCGAGCGCGTCTGCGGCGCCGTCCTGCTACCCTCCGCGTGGCCGAGCTATGTGGAGTGGGAGGATACCTAACCCCCCGGCCCCCTTCCCTCGCAGGGAAGGGGGAGTTCTCATCAACCGACGATACCAGTATCTCGTTTGGCAACACCGACGAATCTTGTTCCACCATGGCAGACCAGGACTCCCCCTTCCC
>JBFXAN010000074.1:0-29737 GCA_050184225.1 Dehalococcoidia bacterium
TCATGTGGGTCGGTGAACGGTGTTTGCAGGCCATAGAAGACACCCTCATAGTTGCCGAAGAACGCGCCCTTGGCATCGATGTACTCGCGCAGGTAGTCCTGTGTGACGATCGATGTCTCGAACCCGGCCTCCTTGAGCATGCCCGACACCGCCTCCGCCGACTGGTTGAAGGTGTCACCGTAGGCGTTGTTCGCAAAGATATAGCGGAGGGGCATGTTCTCCATGCCGGCTGCTTTGAGCAGATCCCGCGCCGCTTTCGGGTCGTACTTGAAGTACTCACCACCGGGTCCGGCATCCGGCCCGGCCGCGTTCACCCACCACTTCCCCATCGACGCCGGCACCGCGTTGGTAATGTGCATGCCTTCGATATAGACGAGGTCGTAGAGCGACTTCCGGTCAACGGCGAGCGACAGTGCCCGGCGCAGGCGTACATCCCTGAAGGGAGACCCCTCGCGTTGCTGCGGTGAGATGAACGAGTACGTGGTGGGAATGCTCGGGATAATCTGGAAGTTCGGATTCGTGCGTTCGACTTCGAGCTTCTGCTGTGGTGGAACGCCGTAGGTGTCGAGGCGGCCGGCCTGCAGCTGGGCGATGTTCTGCGCCGTCTCGGGAATCACGGCCCGAATGACCGTATCAATGTAGGGCTTGCCCTGTTCGTAGAAGTCGGGGTTGCGCTTGAGCGTGATCGCCTTGTCCGGCTCGATGCTCTGGATCATCCACGGTCCGCTGCCGATCGCCTCTTTCGACGGGTCGAAGCCGGCATCGGTCTCTCGCGGCATGATCCAGAGATATTGCGGATTGGCGAACAGGTTGAGGATCGGCGCATAGGGCCGCGCGAGCTTGACCACGACGGTCTTTGCATCCGGTGTCTCGATCGTGTCGACGATCTTGTTGGTGGGACTGCCGAAGGCGTTCTTGTTGGTGTTCTTCGGCGCCGTCTGGAACCGCTCGAACGAGGCTTTGACATCGGCGGCTTCGACCGCGTGCCCGTTGACCGGCGGCTTGTTGATGAATTTAGCGGTGGGTTGCAGCTTGAACGTCAGTTGGAGCCCGTCATTGCTGATCTCGTGTGATGCGGCGAGATCCGGCATCACCTCATAGTTGTAGGCGGTGTCTGGTGTCGGGCCGGTCTTGAACTTGAGCAATCGGCCATAGGTATAACCGGAAATGGTCTGCGCGCGGTAGGTCGGATTGTTGGTCGGATCGATCGGGGCGTCGCCGACGTCCGACCAGGTAAAGGTGCCGCCGGCCTTTGGCGTGCCGGCGGTCGCCTGCGCCGCCGCGCTCGTCGGTTGGGCGCCGGTCGCCGATGATGCGCCGCCGTCGCCGGCGTCCCCACCGTCGTCACCGCCGCCACAGGCGGCGACAAATGCGGCCGCGCCGGTTAGTACCAGCGTTCGTCGCCGGCTGATGCGGCCGCTCAGGGCACGTGAACCCCACCCTCGTCCACTGGACATGGCTTCTTCTCCCTCCCAGGAGCTTACTGACCGAACCGTCACCGTAGCGACTCACCGTGCCGGTGCTGCCAAGCTTTCGGCACAAAGCTCACGAGCGGTTCGGACTGAGCAGAGTATACGGGGTGCTGTCAATACAAATGGTTAAAAATCTGTTGGAAGTGGTTCGAATAGTCTGGCAATCGTGCCGAATGCAGCGTATCGAATTGCGGAAGACTTTGAGACGATGGTACGCCGAGGAGCGGCGGGGTCGGTCAACTCAATGCAACGGCCCGCCGAGGTTACAGGCGGGCCGTTGTCAGAAACCGATGTGTCTCTGGCGGCTACACCTTGTCAACCCACGAGTTGATCAACGACTCAGCCGCAAATCCGTACGTGCTGCTGTAGTACCACCGCTTCACCCACGGCTGGACAAATGAGTACGCATAGCCGACGACCATCGGCACGTAGTACATCTGCTCCATCCAGTAGCGCTGGATGTCCTGCACCTTCTTGACGCGGGCGGCCTCGTCGATCGTCCGCTCCTCGTCATCGATCATCTGGGTGAGGCGGGGGTCGTCAATCCCCGCGTGATTCCGGGCGCTGGACGGATGGTTCATGTTGAACAGGTAGTCATGTGGGTCGGTGAACGGTGTTTGCAGGCCATAGAAGACACCCTCATAGTTGCCGAAGAACGCCCCTTTGGCATCGATGTACTCGCGCAGATAATCCTGGGTAAGGATCGAAGTATTAAAGCCCGACTCCTTGAGCATGCCCGCGACGGCTTCTGCTGATTGGTTGAAGGTGTCACCGTAGGCGTTGTTCGTGAAGATATAGCGGAGGGGCATGTTCTCCATGCCGGCCGCCTTGAGCAGGTCCCGCGCCGCCTTCGGGTCGTACTTGAAATACTCACCGCCCGGTCCAGCATCTTGTCCCACCGGATTGAGCCACCATTTGCCCATCGAAGCAGGGACGGCGCTGGTGACATGCATGCCTTCGATATAGACGAGGTCGAAGAGCGACTTGCGATCGACCGCATAGGAGAGCGCTCGGCGCAGGCGTACATCCCTGAAGGGAGACCCCTCGCGTTGCTGCGGCGAAATGAACGAGTACGTGGTGGGAATATAGGGAATGATCTGAAACTTCGGATTGGATTGTGCGACTTCAACCTTGCTTTGGGCCGGGACATCGTACTGATCCAGTCTGCCGGCCTGCAGCTGGGCGATGCGTTGTGCCGTTTCCGGGATCACGGCGCGGATGACGGTGTCGATGTACGGCGTGCCCTGCACGAAGTAGTCAGGATTGCGCTTGAGCGTGATCGCCTTGTCCGGCTCGATGCTCTGGATCATCCACGGACCGCTGCCGATCGCCTCTTTCGACGGGTCGAAGCCGGCATCGGTCTCCCGCGGCATGATCCAGAGGTACTGTGAGTTTCCAAACAGGTTGAGGATCGGTGCATAGGGCCGCGCGAGCTTGACCACGACGGTCTTTGCATCAGGCGTCTCAATCGTGTCGACGATCCTATTCGTCGGGCTGCCGAAGGCATTCTTGTTCGTATTCTTCGGCGCGGTTTGGAACCGCTCGAACGAGGCTTTGACGTCCGCCGCTTCAACGGCATGACCATTGACCGGCGGCTTGTTGATGAACTTGGCGGTGGGTTGCAGCTTGAACGTCAGTTGGAGCCCGTCATTGCTGAACTCGTGCGAGGCCGCCAGGTCCGGCATCACCTCATAGTTGTAGGCGGTGTCTGGTGTCGGGCCGGTCTTGAACTTGAGCAGACGGCCATATGTGTACCCGGAAATGGTCTGCGCGCGGTAGGTCGGATTGTTGGTCGGGTCGATTGGTGTGTCGCCAACATCTGACCATGTATAGGTACCGCCCACCTTCGGCGTACCTTCGGATTGGACGGCAGTCGTGGTTGGTTGTGCACCTGTAGCTGAAGACGCGCCGCGATCGTCGGCATCATCCCCGTCATTCCCACCGCCACCGCATGCCGCGATGAACGCCGCCGCGCCGGTGAGTGCAAGTGTGCGTCGCCGGCTGATGCGGCCATTGAGGGCACGGTTGCCCCAGCCTCGTCCGTTGGACATGGATTCGTCTCCCTCCACATGGGCAGTGTCTATCGAACTGAGTCCGCGGCTCTGGAACGTGCCGTAGCTGCCACGCGGACGGCAATACGCCACCAACTCGTCCGTATCCAGCAGAGTATACGGAACACTGTCTATGCAAAAGGTTAACGTTGTGTTTGGGAAAATCTGAACAATCCGCCGATCGCACGGTGGCGGCACATCTCAAACGTGGTCTGTTGGGTAGGGCAACTGTGGCCACCAAGTGCCGGAAGGCAGCACCAATGAACTATGCGTTGCGTACTACTGTCGCGCCGATGCGGGTGGCTCGGGGGGGAGGAATCGAACCTCCATCAGATGATCCAAAGTCACCTGTCTTACCATTAGACTACCCCCGAAAGAGTAACACGTTAGCGAATCAATCCTTGTTGGCTTGGTGTCTCCCTTCGACTGCTGACCGCTCTGCCCACGTTTCCGCCGCAGTAAGTATCCGTTTGGCTGTGACAGTTCGGGCATAGTAGACGGAGGTTCTCGAGACGATCGTCGTTGTTCTTGCCGTTGATGTGGTCAAGATGGAGCGTCAGAGGCTTACCACACCACTCGGAGATGCCGCAGATTGCGCATTGATTGACGAGCAGACCGTCCGTAAGCAATCGGTGTTTGAGGTGCCCCCGATTTGTCTCTCGCCCAGGAACCAGCAGAATGTTGAGCGGGATTCTGTGGTCGCATTTGACGATACGACCGCTTTCGACCGCCTTAACCCAGGAGTTGATCGTGAACCCGAAGTGCCGCCGGCATTCGGCCATGGAGTTACCGTCATCGTAAAATCGCTGAATCTCGTCCCAATCGTAGCGACGGCCGGCACCCCATTGGGATGCCTTGCCCCCGTTCATCCGTTTTGCATGATATGAGATCGTCGCCTTGGCCGCGCCCGTTCGGCGGCGAATCTCCGAACACGAGAGTCCTTGCTGGAGCAACTCGGCGATGTCATTCATCGCTGTCATGCCTCGTGTTGTGGTGCCGAAGGCCGGGATCGAACCGGCACGACCCTCGCGGGTCAACGGTTTTTGAGGATTGCAGCGAGGGCTTCGCGCCACGACCCAGATTTCGGCTGATTCTAGATTCGAAACTCCTCCATACGTAAACGAGTTCAGCCCGGCGTGGGACCGGGGTCAACGGTCTCGTCATCTATCAGTGTAGCAGAGACGCTCCAAAGAGCATGTGGCAGCTACTTTGCCCGCTCCCACCTGTTAGTATGCGGACATGATGCAGGTGCCCGACCGCTTCAAGTCCGTCCTGAGGGCATTGCTTCAGGCAGATCCTCAGAGCGGGCAGTTTGTATCGGTGCTTCATGGGGGCGAACTGCGCCTCACGCATCGGGGCAATCCTGTCGTTGACGTTTCTGAACAAGAACTCGCTGAACTGGAGCGGCTCCAGCTTGTTTCTCGAACGGGTGTCCGGCAAGGCTATGTCACTGAAGCGGGGCGCTCGTCGCTAATCGAGCAGGCGGCGCCGGTGGATGATGCCTTGGTTTCATTAGAGCCAGAGCTTGAGCACCTACTCGGTGTCCTGGTCGAAGCCTCAAGGAGCGTACCGCGAGAACGGCGCAGGAAGTTCCTGATCGCAGAGGGCGGTCAAACCTCGGTATTGCATCCCGGCCTGAGAGGCGGGTCGATGGATGTATACGAAGGAGATATTGACGCGCTCGGCCGCGAGGACTTCCTGGCATTCTCCGTGGCGTCGCGAGGCTCGCGTACGTTCGACGTTACCCGCCAGGGCCTCGCACACTATGAGCAGATGAAGCTGCGCGCGGGCAAGCCAGTGCAGCAAGTTGAGTCCGAGGTGCGCCAGTTCCTCGACGGACACGAGTTCCAGCGACGGTATCGAGTTGCATATGAAAGGTGGCGTGAGGCGGCCGACCTTCTATGGTCGAGCGATTCTCACCAGGAGTTGACGAAGATCGGCCACTTGTGCCGCGAGGCGATCCAGGAGTTTGCCGTGGCGCTTGTCGAGAAGTTCCAGCCGCCCAATGCGCCAACCGACCCCGCGAAGGACATCGCCCGCATCGACGCGGTGATCGAGATCCGCAAGCGACGGCTTGGCGAGAAAGAGGCCGAGTTCCTCTTCGCGCTGGTCAACTACTGGGCCAAGATGAGTGCGCTGGCGCAGCGCCAAACCCACGGCGCACAGAAGGAAGGCGAGCCCCTCACCTGGGAGGACGCCCGCCGTCTCGTGTTCCAGGCCGCCGTGGTCATGTTCGAGGTAGACCGCAGCCTCAGCAGGCCCGGCTAGGGACCTTCGTGCAAGCGGTCGCTGCTTTGCCGTCTACGGCTCCAGTGCGTCGTCACGGGCGCCCAAGAGCCGCGCCACGCCCCAGAATGGCACGAAGGCAAGCCCGGCAACGATGCCCACGCCAGGGATGCCGCCGAAGATGAGCAAGAGAATCACCCAGATGCCGCCAAACGTCGAGCCGACCCACCAAAGGGCCAAAATCGTGGTGAGTATCCCGACCGCGAACATGACGACGTATCCCACGCCGAGAACGATGCGGGCAGCCATAGGCGTCGAACTAGCTGACATTGAGCTTTGCTCCCTTCACAAGAACAACACACCCGCGAATGAGAAACGCGCCGACACCGAGCACAATGGCGATGGCAGTGGCCCAGGAAATGACGCGAATCATTGCCCCTACCGGCCAAAGACCGCCAGCATACGCAAGGTCGGCCAGCAGCCAGAGAACAGCGAAGGCGAGGTAGCCACCCACTAGTAGGAGCCCCGCGAGGCCTAATTGCTTGCTGGCGGCCATAACCCTATTCGGAGAATGCGGGGCAGGCCGGGTGGTTGGCGTTCCTTGGCGCTGCGGTGTCGGCTCGAACAGGGCATCTAGGTGTGCAAGCCGCTGGCGCTTCCGCTCCTCGAACTCGTCAGGGGTGATCGCGCCGATATCTGCGAGGCGCTTTAGCTGGCCGATCTCCTCGATGATTCGCTGGCTTGAAGAGTCTGCGTTCACAGCGGAGTCCGGCTATCAAAATCATGACGGTACGTAGGCGGCGTAAGAGTAGGCGAGTCCCAAGACTTTGTCAATCTCATCTGTTTCTGGCCTCGGCCCGCGCTTCCCGCGCCTCCTGCAACCCGCCCTGCACGTCGCGGTAATTCTCCCGCACCTGGGCCGCAACCACATGCGCGTACCGGGCCGTCGTGGCGGCGTCCTCATGGCCCAAGATGTGCTGGATCACGCGGATATCGGCGCCTCTGTCCTGCATGTGCGTGGCCATCGAGTGCCGGAGCAGGTGCGGGTACACGTCGCGGCCGAGGGCGGCCTGGCCGATCTCCGCTGTCCACCGGTACGCCGTCAGCCTGCCGATCGGTTGACCCTTCGCGTTGGGCCACACGTAGCCCCCGGTCTCACGCAGGTAGACCGCCATGCTGGCCGCGACGGCCTCGCGCGTTGGCCCCCGGAACGTCTTGGGACGGCCCTGGCGCCGCTGCTTCACCCGCGCGACCCAGGTGCCGCGTGCATCCTGCTGGATGTCCGTGGTGACCCGGCTCCGGCCGTAGGGTGCGGTTTGCCAGGCGAGCAGCGCCTCGCGGGCGGGCTCCCCAAACGGCACGACCCGCTCCTTGTTGCCCTTGCCCCGGACCCGCGCCCACTTGTCGGTAAGTTCCAGGTCGTCCCAGCGCAGCCCGACCGCTTCGCTCACGCGGGCGCCGGTGGCGTAGAGGAATTCGACCAGGGCCCGCTGTGGGGTGCCGAGCGGCGCGGCCTCACAGAGCACGGTCACGTCTTCGACGGACAGATGCTTCGGCAGCAGCTTCGGGACCTGGGGCGCGGTCACCGTTCCCGCCCAGTCCGGCAAGCCGTGTTCAGTCCGCGCCCACTTCGAGAACGCCCGCAGGGCGGCCAGGTAGGTCTGGCGCGTGCTTGCCTTCAGGGCCGCCCGCTCGTGCAGGAAGCTGCGGACTCCGGCCCGGCTCGGCTCGGCGGCACCGACATGGGCCGCCCACTGGGTCAGCACGTAGCGGTACATCTCGATCGTGCGGGGCGAGAGGTTGCGGGCCCGGCAATAGTCGAGAAACTGAACGATCAGTTCGTCAAGGTTCATCACGTTCCCTCCGCGATCTGGACGGCGACCCGCAGGAGCCGCGCGGTCTCGGTACGATAGGTCTGCTGCGCGGCGCTCAGGTCGGCCTCGGCATCGCGGGCACGGGCAGCAAGTTCGGGGTAGCTTGGATCTGAACGAACAGCCAAGAGCAGCCGGGCTGCCCGCTCCTCCTCGTCGGCGCCCTCGACGGTCTGAGCGAAGCGGCTGCGGATGGCGCCAAGTTGGGCGTCTACGTCGGCTAAGGTGCGGCGGGCAGCGCGGATCGTGGCGTCGGCCTGAGCACGGGCGCCAGCGGCCGCATGGTGCTCGGCCCGCAGTTCGGTTGCGGTGTGGCGGGGCATATGGTTCTCCTTCGGTGGGAATAGGGCCGGGGTAGTGCGTTCTACCCCGGCCGGGTTGGATTAGTGCAGGAGGTCCCAGCAGAAGTTGACGCGGGCCAAGGCGTCACGTTCGAGGCACTGGCCAGCTTGGAATTCTTCGATGGCGCGAGCAATCGTGCGACGGGCGCGGCGCTGCATGGTAATGGCGCGTCGGTGGTCCTTGGATGCCGCACGCATGTCGGTGCGTGCAGTCTCGGCGGCGATGTCGGCAGCGGTCTCGATGAGATTCACGGAGGTCTCCCCCTTGACGAATGGGAGGGGCGCCCCCGATGCTTATCAGGAGACCGCCCCTCGCGGGTTGGTTTCAGCTATGCGCCCTGGACTGCGGTACTTGCCGGTAGAGCAGTCTGGGGCGTTGTCATGTCATCGGCCATCAGCGCCATCACCCGGCACTCACAGGCGCGACGGTCGCGGCACTGGTACAGCGCGTCCCAGCCGAAGCCGCCCGCACCGCGCTGTTCAGATTCGGCGCTGAAGTCGCTCCGGTCCCCCTGGACGCCGCATGATGCACAGGCGTAGCGCATGTCTTCCTCCCGTTCGGTGATGTCGTAGTCGATGAGTTCGCCGGGAGCAGCGGCATAGAGCAGTCGCATCGCTCCCTCCTTTCGTGGATTTGCTGGTATTCGCTTCCCGCGTGTGCGGTGCCGCGCTTGCCCGGTTTCCGCCAGCGTCCGCTCGTATTCCCTGAGGGCCTCAGACCGCCTGAGGTTCGGTACTTGAGAAGGGAGGACGTACCTGCCGGGTTCGCGCTGTGGGCTTGTTCGTGGCCTGCCCCTGCCGGTGCGTGCGGTCGATAGCGGTGCCCCCTTCCCTTCGGCTGAGTCCATGGTAGACGCTTATCGTGGACATGTCATTATCGTGTTCTCTATACGATGGGCGCCATCGATCGAAGCTGTCGATCCGACCTTGCCAGCCTCTCAGCACGTCCGCGACACTGGAAACATGGGAAACATGACCGCTGACATTACTGAAGCTGCCCGCGTAATGGGGCGCCGTGGCGCCGCTGCCCGACGGCCAAAGGAGCGCGTGTGCCCGGTCTGCGGGCGGACCTTCATCACGGTCGGGCGCGGCGTCTATGACCGAGAAGCGTGCAAGAAGGCCGCGTATCGGCGCCGCCAGCAGAACCCCTCTCTTTTTTTGCCTTGAACCGGAATTTGTTCCAATCGGACAGTCTTGTTCCAATCGGAAAGCCGGATCGGAACAATCTCATGCCACACGGGACCGTGTGATGACGAGGCGCTGTAGATGGGCCGCTGGCGCTGGAACCGGCCGCCGTGCAATCGGCCCCTACGCACGCGAGGGGCAAGCGGGTACACTAGAGAGGCAAGCTATAGCGCCGCCCGTCACGGTGCGTGAACCGCGACTCAACGAAGGCCGAGATGCTCCGAGCGTCCGGCCTTTTCTGAATGGGTCGGCGCGGCCCCTGGGATAGTGCCGCCGAGATCGCTAGAGTGTCGTCCAGGGGTGACATCATGCGAAGCGGCATCCTGGGGTTCGTGATCGGCGCGGTTGCGGCTGCGGCCCTCTTCTATGGCCTGGAGCGGGGGCCAGCGCAGGGGCAGGGACCGGATGTGGCGCAGCTTGAGCAGCGGGTGGCGGTCCTGGAAGCGCGGCTCTCGCCTCCCGGCGCCCTCTCGCCAACGGCCTATGCCGATGCCTTCAACCGGCTGATGACCGACATTGACCAGACGAACGCCGCGACCCTGCGCGATGCGGCTGGTACGGACCCGGTTGGGGCGATCCAGCGGGCGGCGGCCAGTTACGCGGCGTACTTCGAGCGAGCACGGGAGTTGCGGCCACCGGCCTGTTATGCGGAGGCGCACCGGGCGCTGCTCTACGCGATGACCGGGTACGAGTATGACGACGGCGACATGGGAACGGCGTTCCTGAAGGAGGCGCAGCGGGTCTTTGCCGGTGCGACCTGCTAAGCAGCCCCTGGGCCAGCAGAGAAGGGTACATCGGCGGGTGAGCGTCTAGGTTGGCTTGGAATCGCCGGGCATGGTTGTGAACGTCTAGGCGAAACGACGAGAATGGGTTAGTACAATCGAGAAAATCGGATTCACATGGGTGAGGCTGCACGCCAGCTGACCTCAGCTATAGCTATCGATCATTGACAATGCTGCGCCGGAACTTGACGATAGTGATAAGAATTAGTGCCAATGGCCTCGGCCACCCCTCAGCGGCTTGGACTAGATCCCATCTTGGTGTGATGACGTGATGAACTCCGCCTGCATGATGACACGCTCCTTTAGCCGCGTTGTGTTTTGCGTCCGTCTCGACGTGAATCGGCTAAAGGAGAACGTCCATTGGGAACCGACCTGATATACATCGATGAGTCATTCAATACGCACCGCTCTGTAGTCTCCGCGATCGGTATTACTGACTCTGCCTGGAATGAGGTCTTCGCCATCGTAAAGGCATGGAGAAAGACCTTGCGCGATCAGCACGGAATTCGCCTTGCCAAAGAGCTACATGCTCAACCCCTCTTGGCCGGGAAGGGTCAACTAGGTCCCCGTGTGGTGCCACGGTACACTCGCGCCCAGATTTTCAAGGAGGGGCTTGAGATCCTGGCGGCGTGCGGCCCAGACAAGGTATGGGTCATCAATGTTTGCCTCACCGGCGTCCCAGGCTTCGATACGCTCTCGCTCGCCACTGAGCGGCTACTCAATCGCATCCAACGTTGTCTACTGGATCGCGGCCGTTACGGCGTGTTGTTCTTCGACGCGGCACGTGAAAGGCAAACCCGGCGGTTAATGCGAAAGTTGCGCGTGTACAACCCCATCCCCAGTGCGTATGGCAGTTGGCCGGAGGGCCTTACGAAGAACATCACGACTGATCGCATTCTGCGGGACCCGGTGTTCGTGAACTCACACGAGGACTACTTTGTACAGTTGGCCGACTTCGTAGCCCATGCGCTGCTGAAACGAGAGGAGCCGCCATCTGACCGTGTGCTCCGGTACAGACTGCACGAGGCATTTGAGGCACTGGACCCGATCTTGAACAAGAGAGCGTCCCGCAAGGACCCGCTGGGCATCGTTCGGTAGGTAGGGGAAAGCCGCCCTGATGGACGGCTGAAGCAAGGACAGTGGCCGGCGACTAATGCACGGGCTGACCTCACACGGTTATGCTACAAGACCAAGTGTTCTAAGTCAAGATTAACTGTGCACTCACATACACAGAACAGCAAAGTTTTCGTGCCCACCAATGCGCTCATGGCAATCGCCCGTGCGCCCGTGTCTGGAGCCAACAGTCTACAAGGCGCAGGCGGGCGAAGCGCAACGGCTGATTAGCCTGAGCAATTTCTTGCCGTGCCACACCCCGCCCTGTCACCGGTCGCCGCGCTTTATTCTGTGGTGAGAGCAGCGGCGAGATTGCGGTGCGACACGATCATGCGGCGCCTACTGCCCGGTCCTGGTCGGTGGTGGATTGACCAGCCCCAGGCCCGTATGCAATGAAAGGTGTCGTCGCAGGCGGCACACACCTGTCCCCTCGGTCGGTGGCGGCGTTTCATCCCCAGGCGCGACGCGCGGTAGGAGTCCCGGCCGAAAATGAAAACAACAGCGTCATCCCCTTGTGATCCGCTTCACAAGACGGAACCCTCTGTGCGCCTGCGGCCCCCACTTCGGCACGATCTGTGGTGCCAACAGCCGCCCGGACCCGATGAGCACCGGAACGCAGCCGGTTGCAGGTGGTCGTAGTTGTGGCCGCTGGCGCTCAAAGGATGGCCGGGGCGGACTCGTGCGTCCCGCGACTCCGATGCAGTGGGCGGGCTGCGAACGGGCCGGAGCCTGCGTGACACAAGCATGTGTGAAGGTTCATGTGCGACGGAGGGACGGCACGGACCTATTCGATAAGTCTCGCTTAACGATTCCATCCCCCTGCAACGGCAGGACATAGCGTGTGGTGGGGTCCCCGCTCGCTGCGGTCGCGGGCGGCTATGGGGAGTTCGAGTCGGGGTCAATGCCGTTGTCTCGAAACCATCGGCGTACCGAGGTGAGTTCGATGGGCTGAAGCGATGGGCGGTGGAGATCGGGTCGCAGGAAGCCGAGCAAGGACTGGGCTCCCGCTGATTGCTGGCGAGCCGCGAAGTCCATGAGACCGACCATCATCGCGCAGGCCGTGTTGTGCGCCCACCGGATGCCTTCGGTACATTCCAACTTGGCTGGCCATGGGTAGTCAGCCCCATAGCTGTTCGGCACTGCTGCGAGGACGACCTTACGGGCCTCTAGTGAGCGCACGTAGGCCGGTAATTGATATGGGAACTTGAAATGCACGAGGTCATTTCGCACATTGACTAGGAGGTCAAAGTCCTGGAACGGCGGCCTACCAGTGTCGAATGTCTCGCCCAGCAGCAGCTTCGGTACGAGGAGAACCTTCTCGCGAATCTTCATTCGTTCCACGGTATTGGCGTTGATGTCCCAGAGCGGCGACGCCGGGAGCGAGAGCCGCGCGGCCTGACTCAAGAAGCGTTCATTGAGGTATGCCTCGACCGCCGCGACTGCCAGGATGTACGCGGACACACCAAACCGCGTGTACCCGTTGATGCCGTGCCGGACACCGAACCCGGCCTTTACCTCGTTCAGGGCGTCCGAGTACAGCCGCCGAATGTTCCCGATCAAGGTGGTCGAAATTGAGTTAGCAGCAAAGGCCCGAACCCCAACGGCCGAATCGGGCGCGGCGCCCGCAGACTCAACCACAACTCACTCCCTTGTTTGAACAAATCGCCGCCCCGCCACCTCCATCAGAGAAAGCCTGGCCGAAGTCGGCGCAGGCTCTCGCTGGTCCTCGGATTCCGCTCCGAGAGGGCGCGGGTATGAGGGTACCTCTCTATTCTATCATGGCCGCCGTGGGCCCGTCGCTCAGAATGCCATGCCCGCAACCTCCTGCCCCGTTACCTCACCGAGCAGCAGCGCCACGTCCGGATGCTCTGCCAAGAATCTCTCTCGCGCCGGGTTCCGCAGCCGACCGGCATACTGGGCCAGCCACGCGCTGTTCGGGTACACTCTCGCGACCATGCCCCGGAGCGTCCGGGTGTCGGCGTCGGGATGTTGCGTCCGCAGATAGCTCAACAAGTCGGCGGCTTGTTCCATCTCCGCTTCCCGCTCCCGCTCGATGCCGATATAGCGCGGCTGGTCCATGTACTCCCGCACCCCGGCGATCGCCTGCTGGTACCACGCCTCGCCCTGGGCGACTACGGGATCGCTGGCGTAGCGCCGCGCCGGGTACTCCTCCAGCACGTAGCGACGGGTCTCCGGTGACAGCCTGGCGATCGCCGCCTCACGCTGAGCGAAGAACCCATCCCAATCGATCGCGCCGGTCAGCGGGTCCGTCTGCGGCTCGATCGCGTAGTACTGCCTCGCTACCTGGTCCTCCGGGGTATCGGCGGCAAGCTCCCGGCCGGTAGCTTTGGCGAAGGCTTCGCGGGCCTCGGCATCGACCAGGGCGCCCCGCTGCCGGGCCGACTCTTCGAGTTGCTGCCTACGCAGTCGCGCCTCAGTCATGATCGCGCCGCGCTGCTCGCGAAGCTCCTTGCCGGTGATCGCCCCGGCGTTCCACCGCTCATACAGCGTCCGGAGGGCGGTCCGGGTGTTGGTGTCGATCTGCTCGGTGGCCGCGAAGAACTCACGGGTGGCGCGGGCGGTAAGCTGCTCCTCCGGCCGCCGCAGCGGCTCCGTGACTTGTCCCCACCGCTCCCATTCCGGGTTGGCGTCGTAGATCGCCCGCTTCTGGGCCGCGTTCAGGTACGGGACACCAGCTTCATCGACAGTACTGACCGGGTTCCCGCGCTCGGCCGCTGCTCGTGCCACGGCTTCGGGAACGCCCGCCGCAATCGCCTCTTGCAGGCGCTCCTCCCGCATTGGCCCTTCCGGCCGCCAGCGCACCGTCCCCGCCTCAGTCATGGCCAGCAGCCGCGCCCCGGCCCGCTCGGCCGCCTCGGTCCGCTGCTCCGGTGTCGCCCGCTCCGGCTCGATGCCCATCGCCGCCAGTTCTCGCGCCACGGCGTAGTCATGGAAGCGATCACCGAGGAGGTCATGGACGCGGCGTGCGCCGCTGGCCGCCTGCTCGACAACAGGGAGGTCGCCGACGACCGGCACCGCCCCCAGGCCCTCCGCTGCCAGAAGCGGCGCCAGCGCGGGAGTCGGAACCAGCCGCCCCGCCTCGATCGGCTCGCCGGACACCGCCCGCTGTGCCGCCAGCACGCTTTGGGCGACGGTACCGGGGTAGAAACCCGCCCGGCCCGCCTGCTCCAGCACGTTCTCAATTGTCCCGGAGGGACCTTGTGCATAGCTGGGGAAGTCCGGCCGCCCGATCGCCGCCACCTGATTCAGCACGGTCCCGCGGAGCGGGTTCACTTCGAAGTCGCCAGCCACCGGGATATTCCCGTCCTCGGTGGCGCCGTAATAGTCCCGCACGGTGTCCGCGAGACCGGGGTATTCTGCGGCCTTCCGTGCCAGGTAGCCCGGCCGCTGCTTCTCGTAATTCCAGAACGGCATCACGGCCTTGGCCAGGACATCCAGGTTGCTCTCGTCGGTGTAGTTCGGGAACTCCTTGCGGAAGGCCGCCACGGCCCGCGCTGATGCCTCTTCCACCGGGAGCCCGGCCTGCACGCCTTCCTGGACCTTCTGCGTGAGGAAGTTGCGCCGGTACCCCGCCGTGGTCCGGTCAGCCGCGTTCACCACGGTGCGGCCCGTCAGCAGATCGAGGATGCGGTTGCCGGTGCTCTGGCTGCTGCCGAGGCCCCGCGCCGTGGACCCAGCCTCGAAATACAGTTCGCGCGGCATGTCCGGCACCTGGGCAGTCTCGCGGGCGAAATCCCGCGCCCCCATGCGCCGAGGGCTGACCCCGCCTAATGCCGACCGGGCCGCATCTTCGGCCGCGTTCCCGGCAATGTAGGCCGGGGTGTTGAGCGTGACCATCGCGCCCGCCCGGTTGATCTCCGAGGGGTTCACGTGCAGCCCGGCCACGGAGAACCCCTCCCGGTACGGCTTGCCCACCAGGCGGTCAGCCGCATCCTGGGTGCGGGCCTTCAGCGAAATGGCTGCGGTGCGGAACGCTTCGCGCGTCCCCGCAGGCGGTGCGGCGACGGCTGGCACTGGCCCGGCTGGGTTCCGTCCCGCGTTGCTAGGCGTCGGGAATAGGGCATCGTCGCTATATCGAATCGGCCGTCTGCTTCCGGCACCAGCGGGCGGAAAGATCGGCGCGGAGCTACGGCGCGTTGGCATGGACGGCCGGAGCGAACCCAGTGCTTCGCGCACACTGCCGCCCGCGATCTCGGCGTCCCGCTTCTGGCGGATGAGGGCACGGAGGTCGGCGATCTTCTGGTCCAGCACGCTCTCGGCCGCCGCTCCGGCCTTCTGAAAACCGGGGTCCGCCGGTAGCTTGGTGCGGCCGGGCTGTCGCGGCTGGAGGTCGGCGGGGCTACGCGGCGGCAACGTATCTGGTGAGAACGACCAGCGAGTACGTGGTTCGAAGTGTCGCGGGCCTGGCGAGAAGTGGCGCGGTCCTTGCGGGACGCTCGTGATCGTGTCGCCCAGGGTCTTGTCGAGGCCGGGGTACACATGCCGGAAGCCCTCAAGCTCGGCCGCCTCATCCGGTCCCAGGCCGCCACCGGACGCGCGGCGGGACAGGTCGAAGACGCGGTCGGCTTCCTTGCCCGCCACGGAGCGCACCGAGGGCCGCGTGAGCACGTCGGGCAGTGCGGTGCGGACGGCTTTGCCTGCGGCTGTAGCGGCCATCGACTCCACCCAGGCGGGGACCTTCTCGACGGCGCTGATCGCGGGCGCCACCTTCCGTAGTCCTGGCACGGCCCCGGCCACCTTGCCATAGCCGCCGAGGTAGGTCGTGGGGTCGGCCAGGGTGCGGGTGAGGAAGCGTTCAGCGCCGCTCATCTCGGTGTCGCGGAAGAGGCGGCCGCTCTCGTGCCAGTCGGGCAGCGGCGGGGTATCCGGGTCCACCCGCGACTCGAAGGACCCGGCCCCGCCGATTGGTCCTTGGGCCACGGGCTCCGGCCGGGAGGCGCGATAGGTATCGAGGGGGCGCTGCAAGTACCCGGCCAGCGGGTCATTCACGGTGCGCTGAAAGGCATCGAGGCCCTGGCCAGCGGCCGACAGGGCGTCGGAGACGGCGTCGACGGGGCGCGTGAGTTTCTTGACGAGTTCCTCGCCTCGGCGCCGCACCTTGTCCGCGATCCAGCTCTGGTACGTTGTCGTGGACATGCGGGTCCACCAGTTTGACATTGGGAATTCCTTTTGGGGTCCGCCACACGGGGCGGTCTAGATGAGTGGCGCAAGTGGCGCAGTGGCGCGTCTGCGGTGAACTTCTCTCTATGCTCTTTAGCTACTTCCTCGATTCGATTCAGTAGCCAACAGATAGAGAAAAAGTTCCCGCACGAACGTGAGATGCGCCACTTGCGCCACTAGGCCGCGATGGGCCAGGCGTAGCGGCTGCGGAGCGTGAGGCCGCGCCGGATGCGCTTGCCGCCCGTGCCCCTCTCCGGGGCATAGCCTTTGCCGGTCAGGTGCTCACCGAATTTCTTGGCGGTCAGCGGCCAGCGTTCGCCGTTAGCTTGCGCCCATTCCTGGTAGGCCGCGTAGAGGGCCGAGACCTCGACGGAGGCGACCGGGTCTAGCGCGCAACAGTCGTCCATGAAGTCCCGGATCGGGTCCATCTCCAGTTGTAGGCGCGCCGTGGCGTCTCGAATTGCTTCCGGCACCGGCAGGCCGCCCTGTTGCCAGGCGAGACAGCCTTGCACGGCCCAGGCCAGGATCGCCGCGCCGGACGTATCTGGGTCGCACAGTTCCTTCTTGATCGCTGGCTTCCGCTGCTCCTTCGGAACGATGTGCTCGAACGGGACGCGCAGGATGCGGCGCCACAGGCCATCGTCCTCGTAGCGCATCCTCGGCGCGTCGTTGGCCACCAGCCAGAGCTTGAATTGTGGCGTGTACTCAAAGACATCTTTGTACAGGGCCCGCGTTGCGATCTTGTCGCCGCCCGTCACCTGCTTGACCAGGCCCTCGGCCAGCTTGCGGCCGTCTGCCACCTCGACCGATGCCACAAGCCGGGCGCCGACCAGCCGCGCCAGTTCCGGCCGGGGGCCACCGATGTCCCGTCGCGCGAGGAAGGTCTCGAAGTCGGCCGTCCGCGCATAGCTGCCGAGTGTGCCCTGGACCGCCTTGATGAAGGTGCTCTTGCCCGTCGCACCGGGGCCGTGGACGAAGAACAGCTTCTCCTCGCGCGTGTCGCCCGTCAGCGAGTAGCCCACGGCCCGCTGGAGGAAGTCGATCATCGAGCTATCGCCGTCGGTCACGTCCTGGAGAAATTGCTCCCAGACCGCGCTCCGGGCTTCCCGGTCGTAGGGAACAGGGACCTGCTCGGTGATGAGGTCCATGCGGCTGTGCGGTCGTAGTTCGCCCGTTCGGAGGTCGAGGGTGCCGTTCGTGCAGTTCAGCAGCCACGGATGGGCGTCCAGTTGGTCGGGATGAACTGCTACCCCAGGCTCGCTCTGGGCCATCGAGAGCATATTTCGAATGGCCGATGGCGTCTCACTATCCTGCGCCCATTTCAGGAAGCTGGACTGGCACGCCGTGTACATCTCGTACGCTGGCGACTCTTTCGGGAGGTCTTGCAGCCCCTCGTTGCAGAGCGCGGCCATCGCGCGGAGATCAGCGATCACCGCCTTCGCCCGCCGTTCGACTTCGCCGCTTTCGTCTCTGGCCCATCGCTGACCGTCCCAGACGAGCCACTTGCCCCATGCGTAGACATACCGGAGGTCGTGGCCGTGGGCGTGGATAAGGCGTTGCGCGTTGCCGAGGTCCGTCGGCGGATATCCGTCGATAAGGGTACCAAGCGGAGTGCTCATGCGGCACCGCCGCAGATGTGGCGCTCGCTGACGGTGGTGGGCTGGGGGCAGCGGCCGGTTTCGTCACAGGGCTGGATCGGGTCCGGATGATAGAGCTTGGCGCCGTACAGCGCCACGCCCGCTGCATCGAGAAGGTCGTCCTCGGAGACGTGCAGCCGGGTCGCGAGTCCGATTGCCGTACCCCACGATGGCAGCTTCTTGAACTCGCCGCGCTCGAACGCTGTCAGGCGCGACACCGACATGTCCAGGCTCTCGGCTAGCTGCTCGGCAGAGAACCCCAGGCGACGGCGCCGCTCGCGGATGAAGTGGCCGAAGCAAGTAGCGTGCAGCTTCTTGGGCGTGGCGAGACGGGGCCGCTGGCTGACCTCTGCGACGGGGCCCCGCTGGCCTCTGGCGAGCAGGTCCAGGCAGTCCTCGGTGTGGCGGTCTTCCGGCGCCAGGGTCAGCGGCGTGTTGAAGTCCGGGAACGCAGGGAAACGTTCGCCTAGCGGGTCATCGGGATGGGCCGTGATGTATTCGTCCCGTGCGTCGAAATAGGCGAGGTGAGCGGCGATCTTGCCGTCGGGGTTGTCCCACTGGAAGCCAGCGGCGTCGAGGAGATCAGGGAGCGGCGTGTCCGTGGCCTCGGCAATGGCCAGGAGCTTCGCCATTGGCGGAACGGTGTAGACGGAACCGTGTTCGAGCTTGGCCACCCAGGCACGGGTATAGCCGAGGCGGCTGGCCAAGTCCTGCTGGGTGAGCCCGGCCGCCTCGCGACGGCGCACGAGGAGCGGTCCAAAGCAATGCGAATGAAGACGATAGGAGCGGCGACGAGCCAAAGGGGAGTCCTTCCGGCCGCCGTCGGGGATGGTCCTGTGAAATGGGGAGCTGACGCGATGGTCAACCGTGTGGTACAATGAGGTTGTCTAGACCAGTTGTACTGCCGGGTGGCTCCGGCATCACAGGGCCGTTCCGCGAGGGGCGGCCTGATTTCGTGGTGCATCTATTATACCACATTTCGGGCAACAGCGTAACCTCTCCATTGCATCCCACCATGTTGATGCGTAACGTCCACATGTGGTCAACATCGCCGCGAGCGGCCCTCTAGGAAGTCTTGCATGTCGCAGCTTGCCCCCGCCCTTCTTGCCAGTGCGCCACCTCTCACCGCTTCGGCCCTCGATCGCTTCGTCAGCTTCATCCGCTTCTCCGGCGACCACTGGTGCTGGACCGGCCCCACCGGCCGCAGTCGGGGCGGTACCGTCTATGGCCGCTTCTCCATTGACGGCGTCCAGTACGGCGCGCACCGGCTCTCCTACGCTTGGTTCAAGGGGCTGCTGCGCCGCGCCGACCTCGTGCTGCACACCTGCCACGTCCCGCTCTGCGTCAACCCGGACCACCTCTACCGGGGCAGCCACGCCCGCAACATGCGCGACCGTAACCAGGCCAGGCGACAGGCGCGGGGGGAGCGCCACGGCCACGCCAAGCTGACCGCCGCGCAGGTGACGGCCATTCGCGCAGCCACCGGCACCCCCACCGAGATCGGTCGCCGCTTCGGCCTGTCGCGCTCCCACGTCGCCAACATCCGCGCCGGGCGCATCTGGTCAGACGCGGCGTAGGTGGTCGAGCGGCGAGGCGCGGCGGTAAACCTCCAGCACGTCGCAGCCCGCGAGGTACACGTACAGCTTGGTCGTCTCCAGCGTTGTGTGGCCGAGGAGCTTCTGGAGGGTGAAGGCGTCACCACCGGCCCGCAGGAAGCTGACGGCGAAGGTATGGCGCAGCAGATGGGGCCAGACCCGGCGCAGCCCGGCACGCTGGGCAAGCTGCCGTACCTGCTTCTCGACGGCGTGTTTCGAGAGCGGGCGGCCCTCCTCGCTGACAAAGATGTGGGGCTCGTGCTCGTCGGCCAGCGCGGCCCGCACGGTCAGCCAGCGATTGAGCGCCCGCTGTGTCGCCGTGCCGAAGCCCACGACCCGCCGCTTGCTGCCCTTGCCCGTCACGGTGAGGTCGCCGTGGCCGACATCGGAGAGCCGCAGCCCGACGAGTTCGCTCACCCGCAGGCCGCAGTCAAGGAAGATGCTGAGCATGGCCGCATCGCGCAGGCCGCTCACCATCCGGGTGTCGGGGGCACCGAGCAGTTGTCGCATCTCGGCCGGGTCGAGCGGCCGGATCAGGGTGTCGGGGACCTTCGGCATCCGCAGCTTGGCCAGCGGGTGCGATGGCAGGTGCCCCTCCCGCTCCAGCCAGCTATAGAAGCCCTTGATGACCTGGGCATAGCCCCGAATCGTTGCCGGGCTGCGCTGCGCAACGGGACGGGTGGGTTGGAACTGGCTGCCGTGCCACGGGTCGGGGCCGCGCAGGTGGTCGAGGAAGCGGCGCACCAACTCCGGCGTGACGGCATCGACCGCGCGGACGCCCTCCTGGTCGGTCAGCCAGGTGAGGAAGCCGCGCAGCTTGTGCTCGTACCACTGCACGGTCTGGGGGGACTTGTTCTCGGCGCGACAGGCGAGCAGATAGGACTCAGCCAGCGCGGCGAAGTCAACAAGGACCGGGGCGAGCTTGGACATGGGAACCCCTCCAATGGGTCAACGGTCTCGCGACCGTCCACAGTTGGAGGAGTTTCGAATCTGAAAGTGGCTGGTGCCGAAGGCCGGGATCGAACCGGCACGACCCTCGCGGGTCAACGGTTTTTGAGACCGTCGCGTCTGCCTGTTCCGCCACTTCGGCAGTGGCGTCCCCACACGCCTCAATGCGCGTGGGGACCTCGTCAGTATATCAGCCCGCCGCCGAATCGCGCCCTTTCCGCCCCATCAGATTCATACCTCGACCGAGGTCAGAGGCAAACCAGAAGTTATACTCGAAGTACGATGACTGACTCTGCCAGCGTTCCGCATCGTCAGGAAGTCTACCTTCACCGCCGGATCGCGATCCTGCGGCCCGATCGGATCGACGTGCGCCCGGCCCGCGGCGCCGTGATCGCCCCGCTGCTCGGGCTGATCGCCGGGTTGGTGAGTGCGGTGGTGATCTGGATCGGCCTGCCCGTGCTCCCGCTCTGGTTGCTTGCCATCCTCCTGATCGTCGCGATCATCGCGATTCCGTTCGCCGGCATCGGCACGGTCTACGCGCTGGTCGGCGCGCACGTCGTCGTCGACCGGACGAAGCAATCGGCGACCTGGCAGCAGGGTTTCCTGGGGATGGGTGTCGGGACCACCGAACTGGTGCCCTTCTGGAAGGTCGACCGAATTCTGATCGAAGAGGCGGGAGCCTCTGACGAAGACTCTGGGCAGCCGCTTGAGGAATTCGCCCAGTGGCGCATCATCCTCCTGAAGAAGAGTGGCAAACGGCTCGACATCGGCGTTGCCAGTGGTCCCCAGGCGCTCCGTGATGAGGCCTTCGGCCGTGCCTGGGCCGTCGCCGATGCGATCGCCACGATGGCTGATGCGGCCCTCGACGTCTATCAACCCGGTGACGCCGCGTCCGAAATCCAGGAGACGGACGGAGACGTATCGGATACGATGTCGCGGAAGGATCACCTTGACACCCGTTCGGCGCACTCGGATCCCGGACCATCCGACGCGACGGACGCGGCTTCGGAGGTGCGCGCATGATGGTGCCCGCGCAGTCTCGAATGATCGTGGGCGATCGATCGGCAGGGCCGCATTTGGAGGGACGCGTATGACCGTGAGTGTCCGCCTTCGCGTCTGTGGAAACTGTGGTGCGGACAACCGTCCGATCGCACGCATCTGCGACCAGTGCGGAACGGCGGTGTGCGTGCCGGCGCTGATGGAGCAGGTTCCGGAAGACCGGCTCAGCGATCTGCAGCGCCCCGCCGTCCTGGCGGCCCGGTTGATGAACCAGACGTACAGCGTCTCCTACCGGCTGATCGAGCACCGGTTGCGTGGTACGGGTGTCAGTCTGGCGCAGTTCCGGGCGCTGTCGGTGGTGAAGCTTCAGCCGCCGCCGCTGACACCCGGCCTGCTGGCGCTCCATCTCGCGCTCGATGCCCGCACCGCCAGCGACCTGATCGGCCGTCTCGAACTCTCAGGATGGATGCGACGGGTCCGCGACCTGCCTGATCGCCGCACCGCCCGGCTCGAACTGACCGACGAAGGCGAAGCCGTGCTCGCCCGTGTCTGGATGCCGATGGTCGATGCGATGGAAGAGGTCTGGCAGGTCGTTCCGCCCGACGATCTCGGCCGCTTCCTGCGCGTGCTCAACAGTGTGCGCAATTCCTGCCTGCAGCGCCTCGGCCACGCGCCGACCGACATCTTCGCCCTAGGTCCAGAGCTCTCAAACGAGTGAACGCTTTCTGGCCGGATTGAACCACAGAGACGCAGAGGCGCAGAGAACCCAGAAAATTTTCTGCGCCTCTGCGTCTCTGTGGTTCAAGTTCAGTTAGGAAGGCCGGCCGGCGACGGCGAGGTCGGGCGGTGGCGGCGCCGGGTTGACGATGTTCTGCATCATCGGCGGGACCAAGACATCGAGCTCGTCCAGCGTCCACATGCCCGGCTTGAAGATCGACCGGTACGGGGTCTCCTCGTATGCGAGCTGAATCGTGCCGCCGGAGACGTAGAAGATCTTGCCGTTGATGTTCCAGGCATGGTCGGTCGCCAGGTAGACCGTCATTGGCGCCACATACTCCGGCTCACGCAGCTGCGGAACGGAGGATGTCGGGGCCGGCGGCGGCGGTGGCGCGGCCGGTGCCTGGCCGCCGCCGGCGACGCGGGCGCGCATATCCTGCGTGCGCGCGGGTACGGTCGCCGTCATCCGGGTCGCGGCACCCGGCGAGATCGCGTTGCAGGTGACGCCGTAGCGGCCCAGGTCGCGGGCGACAACCCTGGTGATACCGGCGATGCCGGCCTTGGCGGCGCCGTAGTTCGCCTGACCTGGGTTGCCGCCCAGGCCGGAGATCGACGAGTAGTTGATGATCCGGCCGGAGCGCTGCTGGCGCATGATGATCGAGGCCGGCTTGATCGTGTTGAAGTGCCCCTTGAGGTGGACGTCGATCACCGCGTCCCACTCCTCTTCGGTCATATTGAAGATCATGCGGTCGCGGAGGATGCCGGCGACGTTGACGAGCACGTCGAGCCGCCCAAACTCATCCAAAGCCTGCTTGATCAGGTTTTCGCCACCCTGCGCGGTTGCGACGGTGTCATAGTTGGCGACCGCCTTGCCGCCCTTTGCCTTGATCTCATCCGCCACATCCTGCGCCGGACCCGAACTGGGCTGTGTGCCGTCCACGGCCACGCCGTAGTCGTTGACGACCACCGAGCAGCCTTCTTCCGCGAGCAGATGCGCCACGCCGCGGCCAATGCCTCGCCCGGCGCCGGTTACGACTGCCACCTTACCTTCGAACCGGTTCCCCACGTCACTACCTCCTGACGGTCCTCCATATGAGATCCGCCTGCCAGCGCATCATGCCAAGGGTCGCGTTGAGGGTCAAGCGCCCCGCCGTTTCCGGTCCCATCGGTCGAGGAATCGCGCTGCGGCCGAGGCGATCCGGCCGGCATGTGAGCCTTGCGATATGTCTAGGGTCCGCGACGCACAATACGGCGTTTGGCATCGTGACGTAGCCGGGCGCACGCGGTACCCTTGTAGAGCGGAGGCGCGGTCGCGTGACAGAGGATCTTCGGACAGCGGCGTGTGCAGCGTGTGGGTGGCCGGCCTTGGCCGGAACGGTCCGATGTCCCTACTGCCGCGAGCCGTTCCCCAAACCTCTCCGGATTGCGATCCCGTCCCAGCGGCCCAACCGTCCCACCGATGCACTGCCCTGGCTGGCGCTGGCGTGGATCGCCGCCATGATTCCGCTGTGTCTATTGGTGCTCGTGACGCTCGGCGTGCCTTTTGCGCTGCCGGCCTTCATCGTTTCGTTTGTGCCGGCGATCGGTATTTGGATGCTCCGTCACCGCGCGGCGCGCCGAATCCGGCGGCTCGGCCGTCGTGATCGACGGGGCGCCGCCGGCGCTGCTTCCGACACCACCGATCAGCCGAGCAATACATCGCGCGACGCGCGCAGCCGCTAACCGTCGCTTTCTGCAGAGCGGCTACGTGATCCGGCCAATACCGTAACGACGATGCTCCTGGAGGACACAGCGATCCTGGACAAAGGTGATGTCTGCTGCTTCGGCCAGCCGGCGTGCCTCGTCGCTGACGATCCCTAGCTGCAACCACACGACCTTCGCCCCCGTATCGATCGCATCGCGGACCACGTCGGCGCAATACTCCGGCCTGCGAAAGACGTTCACAAACTCGACCGGCTCGGGTACGGATGCCAGGTCGGGATAGCAGGGCACACCGAACACTTCTTCTTCGTCCGGGTTGACCGGAATCACGCGGTAGCCGTTTTCGATCATGTACTCCGAAACCCAGTGGCTCGGTTTCTCATCGATCGACGACGCACCGACGACCACGATCGTGCGGTACTTTTCGAGGATCTCTCGTTCGATGCTCATCTGCTCTCCTCGCCGGGCGACGGCTGTCTGATAGGCGAAGTATGGGTCATGATTGCGGCAGGGGCGAATACCTATTCCGGTACAAAGACATCGGTAAGGTCACTGACGCTGAGTCCCGCGGTCCGTCCACCCGCGATCACGTAGAAGCGGCCGTCCAGGCCGGCCGATGCCAGGCCATGGCGCGCGTCCGGCATCGGCGGCGCGCTCGCCCAGGCATCGCCGGCCGGGTCGTAGACTTCGTGCTCGCCGAAGGTTCGAGCGGGGTCGAACGCCTCGCCGCCGACCACGTGAATGCGCCCGTTTACGGTCGCTGCCGTCAGCCCGCCGCGCGCTGTCGGCAGCGGCGCGCGCGCCCGCCAGCCGTCAGAATCCGGATCATACTCGTCAACCGTGCTCACATTGCCGCGATTCTGCCACCGGCCGCCGATCGCGTAGATGCGGCCGTTTGCCGCCGCCGCCGACAGATGCTCGCGCGGCGCCGGCAGCGGCGCCCGTCTCTCCCAGCGATCGGTCGCGGGCGTGTACTCGAGCGTGACCTCCGGCTGCGGCCCGACGCCGCCGATCACGTAGAGGCGATCATTCAGCCCGACCATGACATGGGCCGACCGCGCCAGGGGCATGTCCGCCATCTGCGTCCAGGTGTCGCTATCGGGGTCATAGGCGTACAACGCGCGGGAGATCGTTCCACCACGGGAACCGCCCGACACCCACACCCGCCCGGCGGCGGCGGCGAGGCCAAGATGGTTGAGCCCGACGGGAATTGATGCTCGTTGCACCCACTGTCCGGCGGCCGGATCGAGCATCTCAAAGGACGAGAGGTCGGCGCCGTCCGCATCGAAGCCGCCGCCGACGTAGATCCGGCCGTCCAGTACCGCCGCCGCCACCTCAGCCCGCCCTTCGACCAGCGGCGGACCATTGCTCCAGGTTCCAGATGGCTGGCTGGGAGCTGCAACAGACGCCGGCGCCGCCTCCGATTCACAGGCGAAAGCTGCGATCGCGTTGGCGATGATCACAAGCGCGAGCAGGATGCGGCTGGTCACGGCTCACTCCCCGCGGTTCCCGATCGAGTGTAGCATCGCCGATTGGCGGTGCGGGGCGCGCCGAAACGGCAGACGGCAGTGGGCTACTTTCGTTCCATCGACAGCCTCGAATGCAACGGCAGCCTTGACCCCGCTTCTTTTCGCTCCCTAGGATGGTCGTAATCGAACCGGCTGCCGGCCCGTTCCCCGACGCCAGATACGCGGGCATGCCGCAATCTCGCCCGCGGGGCCGGTCTGATGGAGCGGTGCCGGCGCGTCGTTCCGGGGAGCGTTCGTTTGTTTGGTTCTGTCCCCACCGTGCCCAAGTCGCTCGATGCCTATCGCGACATTGTCGGCGAGCAGCGCATCGACGAGATTCGCCGCTTGGCCGCCGGACTCGAAGGAAAGCGGGTGCTCCATATCAACGCGACCGCCTTCGGCGGTGGCGTCGCCGAAATCCTCTCCACGCTCGTCCCGCTCATGCAGGACCTTGGGCTGCGCGCGGATTGGCAGGTGATGCGCGGCACGGAGGAGTTCTATGCGGTCACCAAAGCCATGCATAACTCCCTCCAGGGGATGCGGCTCACCTGGACCCAACAGATGCAGGAGGTCTGGCTCCGTTACAACCAGATCAACGCCGACCTGTTCGATGAAGAGTACGACTTCGTCGTCGTCCACGATCCCCAACCGGCGGCGATCCTGGCGTTGTTGCAGCAACGCATCGGCGTGCGGCCGGCCGGCCACTGGGTATGGCGCTGCCACATCGATCTCACCGAGGCGCAACCCGAAGTCTGGGAGTTGATTCATCCCTTCATCGAACCGTACGACGCCGCCATTTTCACGATGGACGAATATGTCAAGTCCGATCTGGTGCGCCCGCAGATCCTGACGATCGCTCCGGCGATCGATCCGCTCAGCCCGAAGAACGTCGAGCTCAGCGAGATCACCGCTCGCGAAATCCTCGATCGTTACGGCGTCGATGCCTCGCGGCCGATGATCCTGCAGGTGTCACGATTCGACCCGTGGAAAGACCCGCTGGGCGTGATCGACGTCTATCGGGCACTGAAGCCGGACTTCCCCGATCTGCAACTCGTGCTGATCGCCTCGATGGCGCATGATGACCCTGAGGGCTGGGCCTGGTATGAACGAACGGTGCGCCGGGCTGGTGAGGACTACGACATCCACATCCTCTCCAACCTCAACGGCGTCGGCAATGTCGAGGTGAACGCCTTTCAGCGATGCGCCGATGTCGTGGTGCAGAAGTCGGTGCGGGAGGGCTTTGGGCTGGTCGTGTCGGAAGCGATGTGGAAGGGCCGCCCGGTTGTCGCCGGCAACGTCGGCGGCATCCCCTTGCAGATCCTCTATGGCAAGACGGGGTATCTGGTCAACACCCTCCAGGAGTGCATCAACCGGGTCGACTATCTCCTCCGCCGGCCGGACGTCGCCGTCCGGATGGGCGCGTTGGGCCGCGAACACGTGCGCGAGCACTTTCTCATCACCCGCTATCTGCGCGACTATCTCGCGATCTTCGTGAACCTTGAGGCTTCCGCAACGGTGCCTCTGCAATCCGTGCAGCCGTACCAGCGGGTTCCGGTAGACTAGCACGGCGTCATCGCTGGGGTGGATCGGCGGACCCCAGCGCTACCGTCGGAATCTCGCATACGCACCACTGCATCGAACGAATGGGTGAACAATGGTGAACAAAGTTCTGGCACTGATCCTCGCCGGTGGCCAAGGCGACCGGCTCAGCATCCTCTCCGAACAGCGGGCGAAACCAGCGGTCGTGTTCGGCGGCAAGTATCGGATCATCGACTTTGTCCTGAGTAACTGCGCCAACTCCAACATCACCAGGGTCGGTGTCCTCACCCAATATCGGCCCCGATCCCTCAACGATCACATCGGCAGCGGCCGCCCCTGGGATCTCGATCGCGAGGGTGGCGGCGTCTTCCTCCTGCAGCCATACCTCGGCCGCGAGATCTCCGATTGGTACCGTGGCACGGCCGACGCCGTCTATCAGAATCTGTTCTTCGTCGAAGAATCCGCCGCCGACGAGGTACTGATCCTCGCCGGCGATCACATTTATGCGATGACCTACGACGCGATGCTCGACTTCCACCGCGCCAGCAAGGCCGATGTCACCGTGCCGGTCTACCCGGTGCCGCTGGAGGAGGCGCATCGGTTCGGCATCCTCGAGCTGGATGACGAAGGGCGGGTCGTCAAGTTCTGGGAGAAGCCGGAGAATCCACCAGGAACGCTGGCATCGACGGGGATCTATCTCTTCAACAAGGACATCCTCGTCGACCGGCTGCAGGCGGACGCGGCGCGGGTCAGCTCCCACGACTTCGGCCGGGACATCCTGCCGGATATGATCGGCGAGTACCGCGTGTTCGGCTACCCGCTTAGCGGCTACTGGCGGGATGTCGGCACCGTCGAGGCGTACTGGCAGTCCAATATGGACCTGTTGGTCGATCTGCCCGAGCTCAACCTCTACGACCCCAACACCGTCGTTCGTACCCGCGAGCCACGCTATCCACCGGCGAAGATCGGCCCGTCGGCGAACGTCGGCCGCAGCCTGGTCAACAGCGGCGATATCATCAACGGCCACGTCGAGCGCTCCGTGATCTCGGCGGGTGTCTACATCGAGGCCGGCGCCGTCGTCCGCGACTCGATCATCTTCGACGGCTGTGTGATCGCGCGTGGCGCCGTGATCGAGCGGGCGGTGCTGGACAAGGAGGTCTATATCGGCGAGAACGCGGTGATCGGTCCGTCGGGCGACTTCTCGCCGAACGAGGAGCGGCCGGAGTTGCTCAACAGCGGCATCAGCATCGTCGGCAAGCGGGCGCGGCTGCCCTCCGGACTGCAGGTCGGCCGCAATTGCATCATCGGTCCGGCGGTGCGGAGCGACGAGTTCGCCGGTCTCCAGGTGCCCTCCGGCTCCACGATTCGGACGCAACGATCGCTCGGGGCGCTGGGAGTGTAGCGGCAGATGGTGAGCACGATCACCCTCGGGCTGCTGCTGCACTTCTACCAGCCGCCGAGCCAGACCGCCGACGTGCTGGCCCGCATCGTCGACGAATCGTACCGGCCGCTGTTGCGCACCTTTCGCACCCGATCGGCCCTTCGGGCCAGCGTCAACATCAACGCCGTCACCACCGAAATGCTGATCGAACATGGCTACCGGGACGTGGTCGATGGGCTGCGCGACCTGGCCGCTGGTGGTCAGATCGAACTGACCGGTTCCGGTAAGTATCATCCGATCCTGCCGCTGATCCCGTCCGACGAAGCGTCTCGGCAGATCGTGCTCAACGCCGAGAGCCACGCCCGCCACTTCGGCGATGCATATCAACCTCGCGGATTCTTTCCGCCGGAGATGGCGTTTGCACCGTCGATCACTCCGGCAATCGTGTCGGCCGGGCATCGCTGGATGCTGCTCAGTGGGATCGCCTGCACCGCCGCCTGGCCGACGGAGCGCGTGCATCGGGTGGAGAAGGCGCCGCCGCTCTCGGTTCTGTTCCGCGATGACATTCTCAGCAACATCATCAGCTTCCGCAGCACCGATGTGCCGGACTTTATCGGCAAGCTGCGGGCGCTCGCCTCGGCCCGCACGCCGCGGTACGTCGTGATCGCGATGGACGGCGAAACGTACGGCCATCACATTCCCGGCTGGGAGGAGGAGTTCCTCGGTCGCCTCTATGACGCGATCGCATCGCCGGCTCCCACCGGCCGCAGCCGCGCCGCCCGCGGGATGGATGCATCCTTCATCCACCCCGCGACGCTGAGCGATATCGTCGAACGCTTTCCCGCCGGAGCGGCGATCACCCCGAGGGCTTCCTCCTGGAGCACGACGCAATGGGATCTGGACAATCTCGATCCCTTTCCCTTGTGGAATCATCCGGGCAATGAGCTGCAACGGCTGCTCTGGCGGCATCTCGATCATGACATCGTGCTGTACCACGAGGCGCAACGAACGGCGCCGGAGGCGGAGGATACCCATGCCGCCCGATCCGCGTTGGACCGCGCCGAGCACAGCGATCAATTCTGGTGGGCCAGCCGGCGGCCCCACTGGAGCCCGGCGCTGGTGCAACGCGGCCTCAATATTCAGCGGGAGGCGCTGCTGCACGCCGCCCGCGCCGTGCTCCACAGCGCGGCAACCGACCTGGACAAGCGACATGTGGAAGACCAACTCGCCGCCGCGCAAAGTCTCGCGGCTCGGACCGAGCTGCTGCTGGCGCAGGAGTAGCTCGGGAGGAGTGCGCGAACGCTATGCCCCGCACATTCACCATCGAAGAGGCACGGGCGCTGCTGCCGGAGGTCCGCACGATCGCGGAGTCGATGCGGGAGCACAAGCGCGAATTCGAACGGCAGCGGTCGCTGCTCAAGGACGCGGGCACGCACGCCGCCGGCAACGGTCACGGCCCGCCGGACGCGCTCTCAGCCCAGACATCAGCC
>JBFXAN010000075.1:0-29472 GCA_050184225.1 Dehalococcoidia bacterium
AACCCGCACTTCGCCGCACCCCACGGCGACATGATGATCAGCGGCTGCTTCGGCCTGCTCGACGCATTTGCCGAGAAATATCCGGACACGAAGGAAGCGATCGAGAGGGCACTTACCTCACCCCCCGGCCCCCTTCCCTCGCAGGGAAGGGGGAGTCCTGGTGGACGATGGTTGAATTGGGATGGGCCTGCCGCAGACAAACGAGATACTGGTATCGTCGGTTGACGAGAACTCCCCCTTCCCTGCGAGGGAAGGGGGCCGGGGGGTTAGGTCCGCACGTCCGAGACATCGATCAAATTCTGACCAATGATGTAGCGCCAGCCGCGCAGGCCGCCGATCTTGAGCTTGTGGCGCTTGAGCAGCGCCTTGACATCATCCGCCCGCATCAGCGGCACGAAGAGAATCGTTTCGCCCAGAAATGTAAAGGTCCGCCACTTCTCGATCAGGTCGTGTTCCGGAGTTTCCCGCAACGAGCGGTGCGTCTCGACCTCGCCGATCATGCTGACTTCGTTGGATGGATCCTCGAGGGCGACGATATCCGGGAACGCCATCTCCTTGCCATCGGGGTCGATGCGCACGCCCACCTGGCGCGCCGGCCGGTTGGTGAAGGTCTTCAGCGTCGGATAGCGGCTGTTGGGGAAGTCGAAGCGGTCCTTGGCAATGCTTTGCACCGCCTTCTCCTGCTCGATATCCCGCCAGACGAACGTTCTGGTGAGGCCGGGCTCGGCTCCGGGCGGCACAAATGTACCCTGCCGCCACGACTTGTTCGAGATTGCCATACAAACGCCTCCCGGCCGGATGCTTCGTCTGTATGCTACGGAGGTGACGGTTGATCGAGCAATTCCAGCCCGCGCGTCCGAGGGCCATGAAAGTGGAGGTGCCGCATGCGCAATCCGCGGGTCTTCATCCAGACCATCATCACGCTCGCCTCGGCCTCTTTGGGACTGGTCGCCGCGCTCGCCTGGAACGAAGCAATCAAGGCGACGCTCACGGAACTCCTCGGCGAAAGCGACGATCTCGTCGGCCTCTACACCTACGCGGTTCTCGCCACGATCATCGCGGTCGTCGTCGTCGTCGTGCTCGGCATCATCGCCGCTCGCGTCGGCGGTGATGCGGCGATCAGCCGGGAAGCCGAGGGCTAGGTCTGCTGGTGGTAACGCTTCCAGCACCTGATCTGTGCAGCCGGCGGTCGCCTATCGGGGTGTATTGATCGCGCCCAACTGCTGGAGGAGACCGAGCATATCGGCGTTGAGCCAGCCCTCGGCTAACCTTCCAGAATCGAAGCGATGCAGGCTGATCGCGGTCCAGGCCAGCTGCTTCCCCGTCGGCGCGATCGCCGGACCCTGCCAACCCGGGAGCATTCCCGCCGCGAGTTCGCCGGAGTTGGTGCCGCGCCACTGGAGGCGGCTCGCAACCGTGCCCTCGGCCGCGACCTGGCCCTCGATCGTCACATGCAGGTCGGGAAAGGCACGACGAAAGCCCAGCATCCAATCGCGGTACGACGCCGGACTGAGCGGCTGACCATCGTACACGAGGCCCGGAGCAATCAACGCCTCGACCGCATCGACGGCGCCATCATTCCACACCTCTTCATACAATCGATGATCCAAGCGGGCGCTTTCTTCCACGGTGACCAGACCTCCAGCATCAAGTTCGATGGGTCCGCGCGAGGGATTGTATCGTAGTGTCGTGGTCAAGGAGATCGGTCTTGCCGCGCGGTCGTCCGCCGTGCCCCCGAACCGCGCGGTCGTCCCGTCTGGTATCCTAATGGCGGCCTCCGTCGCCCTCGTTTTGAATCTGGCTTGCAGCCAAACTCACCGCGCGGTACAACGAGGGAGGCATCCGGGGGGATGTCCGAGCGGTTTATGGTGGCTGTCTTGAAAACAGCTGTGCCGAGAGGCACCGGGGGTTCGAATCCCTCTCCCCCCGCCCCAGGCGAGTTCCAAGTTTCCGGTTCCGGGTTCCTCGTTTCGTCAGTTCCACTCTGGAACTTGGAATCAGGGGCTTGGAACTGCCACGGAGTGACACGATGAAGATCCACGAGCACCAGGCCAAAGCGGTCCTGGCCGAGTTCGGTGTGCCCGTGCCGCGGGGGCGCGTCGCCCGAACGCCCCAGGAGGCGCGCCAGATCGCCGAGGAGTTCGGCGGCAAGGCCGTGGTCAAGGCCCAGATCCATGCCGGTGGACGTGGCAAGGGCGGCGGCGTCAAGCTCGCCAACTCGTCCGACGAGGCCGAGCAGGTTGCCGGTCAGATCCTCGGCATGCAGCTCGTCACCCACCAGACCGGACCGGAGGGTCAGACGGTCAAGTCTGTGCTCGTCGAAGAGCAGATGCAGATCGAGCGCGAGCTCTATCTCTCCGTCATCCTCGATACCGCCATCGGCTGGCCGGTGATCATCGCCAGTGCCGCCGGCGGCATGGAGATCGAGCAGGTCGCCGAAGAGACGCCGGAGAAGATCGTCCGCGTCGCCGTCGACCCCGCCACCGGCTACCAGGGGCACCACGGCCGCGAGGTTGCCTTTGCCCTCGGCCTCACCGGCGACCTCATGCGCCCCGCCCTCGCCGTCGTCGGCGGATTGGTCAAGGCATACCTGGCCAAAGACGCATCCCTCGCCGAGATCAACCCACTCGTCGTCACCGTCGACGGCCGCGTCCTCGCCCTCGATGCCAAGATGAACTTCGACGACAACGCCCTCTACCGCCATCCCGAGATCGTCGAGCTGCGCGACAAGGATGAAGAAGACCCGCTCGAGGTCCAGGCCCAGGACATGGGCATCAGCAATTACGTCAAGCTCGACGGCAACATCGGCTGCGTCGTCAACGGCGCCGGTCTGGCGATGTCGACGATGGACGTGATCAAATACGCCGGCGGCGAACCGGCCAACTTCCTCGACATCGGCACCGTCAACGACTCCTCCCGCGTCGTCAACTCGTTCAAGGTGATCCTCGCCGACCCGCGCGTCAAGGCGATCCTGATCAACATCTTCGGCGGCATGGCCCGCACCGACGTGATCGCCGCGGGCACCGTCGAAGCGATGACGTCGCTGGACCTCAAAGTCCCCGTCGTCGTCCGCCTCGCCGGCACCAACGTCGAAGAGGGCCGCAAGATCATCGCCGACTCCGGCCTCCCGATCATCACCGCCGACGACCTCGGCGAAGCGGCCAAAAAAGCCGTCGAAGCCGCCAACGTGGGGCAATCGGCAGTCGGCAGTCGGCAATCGTGATGCAACGGCGACCACCCGGGACTTCCCCGACTGCCCATTGCCAATTGCCGATTGCCTGCGAACGGAGTGAGCCATGAGTGTTTTGGTAGACGAGAATACGCGCCTGCTCGTGCAGGGGATTACCGGCGGTGAGGGGAGCCAGCACGCTCGTCGCAGCATCGCCTATGGCACGAACGTCGTCGCCGGTGTGACGCCCGGGCGCGGCGGCCAGATGTTCGACGAGAAGGTTCCCGTCTTCAACACCGTCGAGCAGGCGGTCAAGGAAACCGGCGCCAACGTCAGCATCATCTATGTCCCTGCCCCCGGCGCCGCCGACGCTATCCTCGAAGCAGCCGAGGCCGGTATCCCCCTCGTCGTCTGCATCACCGAGGGCATTCCCACGCTCGACATGGTCACGGTCAAGCGCGCCCTGCGCGGCGGCGACACCCGCCTGATCGGTCCCAACTGCCCCGGCTTGATCACACCCGGCACCAAGACCCGCGTCGGCATCATGCCCGGCGATGTCTTCATGCCCGGCCCGATCGGCCTCGTCTCGCGCTCCGGCACGCTCGTCTATGAGGGCGTCGCCCAGCTCACCAACCTCGGCATGGGCCAGACCACCTGCATCGGCGTCGGCGGCGACCCGGTGATCGGCACCACCCAGCGCGAGGCGTTGGAACTGCTCAACAACGACCCGGACACCGCCGCCGTCGTCCTCCAGGGCGAGATCGGCGGCACCGCCGAGCAGGATGCCGCCGACTACATCAAGCACCACATGACCAAGCCCGTCATCGCCTTCATCGCCGGCAGCACCGCCCCTCCCGGACGCCGCATGGGTCACGCCGGCGCGATTATCGCCGGCAACCAGGGCACCGCCGCCGCCAAGAAGCAGGCTCTCGCCGACGCCGGCGCCACCATCGTCGAAAGCCCCGCCGAAATCGGCCGCACCACCCAGCGCGTCCTCAAAGAACGCGGCCTGCTGTAACTGCAACCAAGGGATTGAACCGCAGAGACGCAGAGGCTCTCATGTCATGCTGAGCGGAGCGAAGCATCTCACGCTGCGTTTGTCACCCGGCGAGATGCTTCGTCGCTGCGCTCCTCGGCATGACATGAGAGCCTCTGCGTCTCTGCGTCTCTGCGGTTCATGAAGGAGGTCCCTGATGCCCGCCGAGAATGGACCCTGCCCGGAGTGTGGCCGCTGGCAAAACCGGCCAGTGACCGTGATCGGCGTCGTATTGCGCGGGAGCGATGTCGCCATCATCCGTCGCGGCGGTGAACCGGCGCGTGGGCGCCTCGCCCTGCCCGGCGGTTATCTCGAACACGACGAAACCGCCGCCGAAGGCTGCCGCCGCGAAGTCCTCGAAGAGACAAACCTCGACACCCGCCTGCGCTCCTTCGTCGGCTACTACGACGCACCCGACCGTAGCCCCGCCCAGACCGTCAGCCTCGCCTTCCTCCTCGACCATACCGGCGGCACCCTCCGCGCCGGCGACGACGCCGCCTCCGCCACATGGCTCCCCCTCGATGCGGTTCCCGACAACCTCGCCTTCGACCACAACCAGATTATTGGGGATGTACGGCGGTTGCTGAACGCGGACCCCGCCCCCGGCCCCTCCCCCCGCTGACGCGCGGAGAGGGGAGCCTGATCTGACTGTGATGCCAGCTTCACCTTCGCGAGCGTCTGGCGGTTGGCTGGATGACGTTGGCATCCCAGATCCGGCGAGGCACCCCTCTCCGCGCGCCAGCGGGGGGAGGGGTCCCCCGGATCCTTGCCCCCCTCCCTCGCCTGCGACATACTGGATACACGGATGGGGCAACTCTCTTGACAACATTTATGTCAGCCTCAGTCACCGACACGCACTGGAACGTGCGCGACCCGCGCCCGCTGACGAACGTCTCGATCGCCGGGTTGATGGCGCGTCTGCTCCAGTTGCGCGGCATCGGTGACAGTCAGGAGGCACACCGATTTCTCAATCCCATCCTGCCGGATCGCTTCGATCTACCCAACCTCGACGTCGCCGTCATCCGCCTCGCCGCCGCGATCCATGCCGGCGAGCGCATCGCCGTCTACGGCGACTATGACGCTGACGGCATCACCGCCACTGCTGTCCTCGTCCAGGGGATCGGCGAGTTGGGAGGGGTTGCCTTCCCCTATATCCCCGACCGCTTCTCTGAGGGGTATGGGCTCAACGAGCAGGCGCTCGCCGCCCTGATCGACGAGGGCGCTCGGCTCGTCGTCACGGTTGATACCGGCACCAACGCCACCCACGAGATCGCCTACGCGAACGAACGACGGCTCGACGTGATCGTCGTCGATCACCACACACCCAAGGAACACCTGCCGGATGCGGTCGCCATCGTCAATCCGCACCTCAGCGGCGCGCCGGATTCGCTGCGATACCTCTCCGGCTGCGGCGTTGCCTTCGTCACGCTTGCCGCGCTCGCGCGGCATCTCGACGTACCGATCGACCTCGACCGCTATCTCGACCTCGTCGCGATCGGTACTGTCTGCGATGTCGTTCCCCTGGCCGGCGCCAACCGCGCGTTGGTGGCGCGCGGTCTGGAACAGATCGCCACACTCCGCCGTCCGGGCCTCACCGCGCTGATCCAGGCGGCTCGGGTGTCGCAATCCGTCACCGCCCACACGCTCGGCTTTGTCATTGGCCCGCGCATCAACGCCGCCGGCCGGCTCGACCACGGCATCAAGGCGTTTGAACTGCTCACGACCGATGATGCCTCCAGGGCGGCCGCCCTCGCCGCTGAACTGGAAGACCTCAATCGCAAGCGCCAGGTGCTCACCGCCGAGGCGGTCGCCCTCTGTCGCGAGATCGCCCAAGCTGAATGCGAGGGCGCGCCGCTGGTCATGGTCGGGCATCCGGACGTGGGCGGCGGTATCGTCGGCCTCGTGGCCGCCCGTCTGGCACAGGAGCATCGCCGTCCGGCGATCGTCTACCGCAAAGGCGCCGAATTGAGCGTCGGCTCCGCCCGCAGCATCGCCGGCTTCGACATCCACGCGGCGCTCAGTCAGGGTAGCCACCTGATGGAGCGGTTCGGTGGTCACCATCAGGCGGGCGGCTTCACCGTCCGCACCGACCGTGTCGACGAACTCCGCTCACTGCTCACCACCTGGACCGCCGGACAGCGGGACTGGAGCACCGTCACCCCAACGATCGACATCGACCTCGAACTTCCCGCGGAAGTGCCATTCGTCCGAGCAGATCTGATCGCGAACATCGCGCGGTTGGAACCGTTCGGCCAGAGTAACGAACCGCCCGTCTTTCTCACCCGCGCCGCGACCGTCCGAGACGCGCAGATAACCAAGGACGGTAACCACCTGCGCCTGCGGATCGACGCCGGCTCGGGCCGCCGCCCCTGGCCCGCCATCGCCTTCGACCTCGCCGCCCACCGTCCCCACCCCGGCGACACCATCGACCTCGTCTACCAGATCACCCGCGACCGTCGCGGCGAGCCACAGATGCGCGTACTCGACTTTGCCCCCTCCCCCGGCCCCTCCCCTCGCTGACGCGCGGAGCGGGGAGTCCTGGGCTGACGGCGGTACCAGTATCCGCATCGCGACGGTCTGGCGGTGGGCTGGGAACGCATTGGTAGCATCGTCAGACGAGTGCACCCCGCTCCGCGCGTCAGCGAGGGGAGGGGCCGGGGGAGGGGTCCGCCTCCTTCCTTGTCCGACGCCATCCCCTGCGCTACGATCGGCGGTACCTCCGCGAACCTTCACAGCAGTAAAGGGGTTTGGTCGATGAAGGAGTATGCTCCACAAGACATTCGGAATCTCGCGCTGATCGCCCATGGCGGTACGGGGAAGACCGCACTCAGCGAGGCGATGCTCTTTAACACCGGCGCGATCACCCGGCTCGGCCGCGTCGAGGACGGCAACACCACCTCCGACTACGACCCCGATGAGGTGAAACGCAAGAGCAGCGTCAACCTCTCACTCGTCCCCTGTGAATGGAACGGCGTGAAGCTGAACCTGCTCGACACCCCCGGCTACGCCGATTTCGTCGGCGAAGAAAAGGCCGGCCTCCGCGCCGCCGACGCCGCCGTCATTCTGCTCGACTCCCAGGCCGGTGTTCAGGTCGGTACCGAATATGCCTGGCTCTACGCCGACGAACGCGCGATGCCGCGCCTGGTCTTCATCAATCGCATCGACCGCGAGAACGCCAACTTCACCAATGTCCTCGAGTCGCTGCGCGAGCACTTCGGTCAGAAGTGCGTCGCCGTCCAGATTCCGGTCGGCTCCCAGGATACGTTCCAGGGCGTCGTCGATCTGCTCAGCGGTCAGGCACGGCTCGGCGAGAAGGGCGAAACAGCCCCGATGCCGGAGACGATGGCCGCCGAGGCGGCAGACCTTCGCGAGAAGCTCGTCGAGGCCGTCTGCGAGACCGACGATGACCTGATCGCCAAGTATCTTGAGGGTGAGGAGATCGGAGAGGACGAACTGCGCGCGGCCCTGAAGCAGGCGATCGCGAGCGGCGCCGTCGTCCCGGTCTTCGCCGGCTCGGCATCGAAGAACATCGGCGTCGCCGCGTTCATGGATGCCCTCGTCGAGTTCGCACCGTCACCGCTTGATGTCACCCTCGAGTCCGCCGAATCGCCGTCCGGCGAAACGGTCGAACTGACCCCGGACGCGAGCGGCCCGCTGGCGGCGCTCGTGTTCAAATCCACCGCCGATCCGTTCACCGGCAAGCTCACCTACTTCCGCGTCTACTCCGGCACGATCCGCAGCGACAGCCACGCCTTCAACGCCAACAAGGGCAAGGACGAGCGCGTCGGCCAGATCTTCTTCATGCGTGGCCAGCACCACGAAAACACGACAGCGGTCGGCGCCGGTGACATCGCCGTCGTCGCCAAGCTGACCGAGACCGGCACCGGTGACACGCTCGGCAATCAGGACCGGCCCCTGACGCTGACACCGCCGGTTTTCCCAAAGCCGGCCTACAGCGCCGCCGTCGCCCCAAAGTCGCGCACCGACCAGGACAAACTCGGCCCCGCTCTGCAGCGCATCGTCGAGGAAGACCCGACCCTCCAGATGCACCGCGACCCCGACACGCACGAGGTGATCCTCTCCGGCGTCGGCGAATCGCACATCAACGTCACCGCCGAGCGGATGCAGCGCAAGTTCGGCGTCGGCGTCGATATCCACCGGCCCAAAGTGGCGTATCGCGAGACGATCACCCTCAAGAACCAGGCCGAATACAAGCACAAGAAGCAGACCGGCGGCGCCGGCCAGTACGGCCACGTCTTCCTCGAAGTCGAGCCGCTCCCGCGCGGCACCGGCTTCGAGTTCACCGAGCGCGTCGTCGGCGGCTCCGTCCCCCGTGAGTTCTTCCCCGCCGTCGAGAAGGGCGTGAAAGAGGGACTGCGCGAGGGCGTCCTCGCCCACTACCCAATCGCCGATATCAAGGTCACGCTCTACGATGGCAGCTCGCACCCGGTGGACTCGAAGGCGATCGCCTTCGAGCTGGCCGCCTCGCAGGCGCTGAAGAAGGGCATGTCGCAGGGACACCCGACGCTGCTCGAACCGCTAATGACGCTGCGAGTGCGCGTCCCCGACGCCTTCACCGGCGACGTGCTCAGCGACCTCAACGGCAACAAGCGCGGCAAAGTCCACGGCATGATCCCGGAAGGCGGCTTCACCATCATCGAAGCGGAAGCGCCCCTCGCCGAGATCCAGGACTACGCCAACGACATGCGTGCCCTCACCCAGGGCCGCGGGTCGTTCGAGATGGAGTTCAGCCACTACGAAGAGGTCCCGCAACACATCGCCCAGAAAGTGATCGAATCCGCCCAAAAAGAGCGCGAAGCCGCCGGCGCCCACTGATCTGCCAACGACCGAAGGTGGACGGCGAACGGAAGCTGGCACGCTCTCCAGATGGAGTGCCCGCTTCCTTCGCTACTCCCGCGTCAGCTCCGCGACTAAAGGCCCGTACCGGTACTGACCACGAAGAAGGAACACGGGTCACGGCCGACGTTATCGAATTGGTGCGAGACGTCGCCCTCGAAATAGAAGGCGTCGCCCGCCGCCAGTATGAACTCGTCGCCATCGATCACCGCCCGCACGCTGCCCTGCTCGATCAGCAGGTACGTTTCCGTGCCACGCCGGTGCGGTGTGTGTTCGCCGGTGCTCGACCCAGCCGGCAATACCATCCGCATCAGCGCCAGCGACCCATCCTCCATCGCCGGAAAGATCTGCCGTTCGATCCCCGTCTCCGGGTCGCGGAAGGCCATCCGCTGATCGACCGTCACCTTCACTGCCGCCCGACGGGACTCCACGCCGACCAGCTGTGAAATCGTCATTCCCAGCGCCCCGGCAACCCGCACCGCGACGACCAGCGTCGGATTCACCGCGCCGCGCTCCATCTTCGAGAGCATCGCCGTGCTGATGCCCGCACGTCCCGCCAGCGCATCAAGCGTCAGCCCCTGTTCCGTCCGCAACTGACGAATGCGACGCCCGAGCCGCTCGGCCGATGCCGCGGCCATCGCGTCCTGAGCGTAATCTTTCCCTGGCATTGTCATATAGTCACACTATTGGTACTATAATACATGTCATGGCGGTGCAGCACGCACCACCAAAGGAGCACACCATGTATGACGTTACCATTGTCGGCGCCGGACCCGCTGGCCTCAGCGCCGCCCTCTCGCTCGGTCGTATGCGCCGGCGCGTGCTCGTCTGCGACACCGGCGCCGGACGCAACGCCGCCTCTCATGCCGCTCACAACATCTTCACGCGCGACGGCACGCCACCGGCCGAGCTCCGGCGCATCGGTCGGGAGCAGTTGCGCCCCTACACGACCGTCGAGGTGCGCGACACCGGCATTGAGCGGGCATCCCTCTCGGCACAGGGGTTCGATCTCACGCTGAGCGACGGCACGACGTTGGCGAGCAAGCGTCTGCTGTTGGCGAGCGGCGTCGTCGATCTCCTTCCGGCGGTCGAGGGTCTTAGCAACTTCTGGGGACGCGGCGTCTACACCTGTCCCTACTGCGACGGCTGGGAACATCGCGACCAACCGATCGCCGCCTACGCCCCCCCACCTGCTGTCGCCCATGTTGTGTCGCTTCTGACGCTCCTCAGTGGCAACGTGACCCTCTTCACCGACGGTCCGGCGTCACTCTCCCGGGAGGAGCGAACACGACTCGCCGTGCGCGGCATCATCCTCCGCGAGGAGCGCGTCCTTCGCGTTGAAGGCGATGGCGGCGTGCTGGCCGCGATTGTCCTTGCCGGCGGTGAGAATGTCCCGTGCCGGGCGCTGTTCGTGAAGACGGAGCAGCATCAGCACAGCACGCTGCCGCAACAACTCGGTTGCACGCTCAACGAGCAAGGCTTCGTCGCGGTCGATGCCCAGGGACGCACCAGCGTCCCCGGCGTATCGGCGGCTGGAGACATGACCAAGATGATGCAACAGGTGATCGTTGCCGCCGCCGACGGTGCGATCGCCGCCGCTGCCATCAACTTCGATCTGCTCGCCGGCGACACCCACTGATCGCCGGCCTGCTGCCACAACCGCCGGCGTCCACCTCTATGCCGGCGGTCCCGCCGCGGCTTGGCCGGCGTCACCGGACCCATCGATCTGATAGCCGTCGAAGTCCACCAGCTTCCACAATCCGCCGATCTCGCGCCAGCGGGCCTTCACGCCGAAGCTCGGCGTTCCGTGGAACTGGACATCGTAGAGGTGGTCCTCGCCGTCCTGCACCCGGCTGATCACGTCGTATGAGGTCAACGCCGGCATCGTTCCGGTCATCGCGCCGCCGCCGAGCTGAGCGATCTTCGCCATCGCCTCCGGCGTCATATCGGCAAAGATCTGAGCGATGTTCCCCGTCAGCAGCGCCTGACAGTTGCGCGTCACGGCTTCTTCAACGCCGGCATTCGCCACCTTGCTCACCTATCATCTGATCTGTCTCGCGTCGTTCCGCGCCCCTGTCATCCTGAGCGAAGCGAAGGATCTCGGTGGTCAGATTGCGTCCGAGATCCTTCGCTCCGCTCAGGATGACAGATCCCTACGTTCCGTAAATACCGCTCACGTCTTGCGTTCCCAGACCGCCTTGTACCCCTTGCCGGCGATCGCCTTGCGATACTCGTTCCACTCGTCCTTTCGCAACCGCCGGTAGAGCCGCTCCAGGTCCTGTTCGATCTGCCCGCCGCCGGCCTGCACCATCCGATCGACGATCACCTCCCACACGCCGCTCTCCTTGAGGCTGGAGACGAACTTGGGCCAGGGGATATAGGTGATCGACTCCGGTCGGCCAAACCGCGGGCGCAGGTTGCGGATGTCTTTGATGCGTTCATCGACCGAGTTCACGGAGGGGCGGATGCGCGCCATCGGCGGCTCGGACAAGCTCTTGCGCGTGTCCAGCAGCAACGTCTCGTGAAAGTAGGGAAAGTGAACGGTGATCACCTCTGCCCGGCCGACGCTCTGACGGACCTCGTCGAGGTCGATGCGAAACTCCCGATCCATAGCTTCCTCGGTAGGCAAAAACAGCGTCATTGATGGGACGAATCGGACCTGCCGGCAGGCGGTCACGTGTAACGCAATTGCAGCACGGGGTCACGGGAGCGTCAAGGTGATGGCCCGGCCGGCCCGGTCCGCTCCCGATGATAGACCTGCGCCACCTCGGCATCGCGCCCGATCTGTTCGACCAACGCCGCCACACCGTCGAACTTCTGCTCGCCCCGCAGCCGGTGCAACAGCTCGACCTTCAGATCGAGGCCATAGAGATCGCCGTCGAAATCGAGCAGATGCGTCTCGATCGAGGCGCGCCCGTCGCCGTCGAATGTGGGGCGGATGCCGATATTCGTCACCGCTGGATAGCGGTGCTCGCCGAGCACCGCGCGGGAGACGTAGACGCCGAGCGCCGGTAGCACACGATCGGCGGTCACGGCGATGTTCGCCGTCGGGAAGCCGATCGTCCGGCCTCGCTCGAAGCCGCGCACCACCGGCCCCCGGAGCGAGAACGGCCGTCCCAGCAGCGCCGCCGCCGTCTCCATATCGCCGTGGGCCACGGCATCGCGGATTCCCGAGGAACCGACCTTCGCGCCGTCCTCCTCGAAGAAATGCACGATCTCAAGCTCGAAGCCGAATCGAGCCGCGTGCTCCGCCAGCCAGGTTGCATTGCCTTCCCGCGCCCGCCCCACAGAGATATCGGGTCCGCCGACCAGCAGACGCATGTCCAGCGTCCGGCATAGTTCGGCAACAAAGTCCTCCGCCGAGACCTGCGCCAGCTCTGACGTGAAGGTCAGCGGACCAACGGCGTCGACGCCCAGCGAGCGCAGCAGTTCGAGACGCTCCTCCAGGCTCGAGATGTACATGATCCGCACATCCGGCCGGATCACCGTGATCGGTGCCGGGTGCAGCGTGATCACCGCCGTGGCAAGATCGCGCGCCTGCGCCATCCCCGCGAAGGTTCGAATCAGCGCCTGGTGTCCGCGATGGACGCCATCAAAAACGCCGATCGTCACCGCCATCGGTCCGCCCGTGGCAAGCTGCCGAAACTGCTCCCGCGCGAGCGCCGTAATCATTGCCGCTCCAATGAGGATGATGGGCAGACCGCCGGCCCTTGAGCCATGATCCTAGCACGGCGGTTTCCCATGGCACAGCGCGCTCTGCCTCAGACCGGCTGTGCGGCCACGACCGCCACGCTCGCGATGTAGATATCCCCGAACGGCGCTGCCTGATCCGCCATCGCACGGCCGCGCCGCACCAGCTCCAACACCGCCAAAAAGGCGACGACCACCTCCAACCGCGATTGGCTGGCGCTGATGAAGGCGGTGAAGCTCACCCGCCCCGCCTGCCGCAACTGCTGATCGAGTTGTTCCACCTTCTGCCGGATCGTCACCGTCTCCCGAACAACCGTACCGGATGGCGGCTCCTCCTGTCGGGCGAGGACGTTCCGCACGATCATGGCGAGCCGTTGCAACGTGACATTGCTGAGTCCGGGGCCGGGCGGTATCGCCGGCGGCGGCGCCAGCCGCGGAAACGACCGCAGGCCCAGCTCCTCCCGCTCCCGTAGCGCACCCGCCGCCGCCTTGAACCGGCGGTACTCGGCGAGCACGGCCTCGAGGTCGACCGGTTCCTCCTCGATCGGCGGCGCCTGCGGCGGCTTCGGCAGCAATGCCCGCGACTTGACCAACACCAACCGGGCCGCCAGCGCAACGAACTCGGCCGTCTCCGCCGCGTCGCCGCTTCCCTCGGCGCGGTACAGCGCATACTGACGCACGATCGCCGCCACCGGCACCACACCGGCGTCAAGCTCGCCGTGGTCGATCAGCCCGAGTAGCGCATCCAGCGGACCCTGAAAGGTGGTCACTGAGAGGGAGAACATATCCGGCAGCATAGCAGAGACGGTTCCTCTCCTGACCGATTGACCGGGTTGCCCGTCACCCCTAGCATGACGCTACGACCCGAAAGGAACCTGACGATGGCAGTCCCGCCCGCGATCGCCGCCCGCGTCGCCGCCGTAGCCGCACGTCCCACCGTCCGCGATGCGCTCGACTGGGTCGCGCGCTCGGAAGACGTGATCACCGAAGAAACGATCCGCGTCACCGAGATCCCCGCCCCAACCTTCCATGAGTCCGGCCGTGCGACCTACATCGCCGAACGGCTCGACGCGCTCGGCCTTGCCGGCGTGACGATCGCCGCCGACGGCAACGTCTACGGCTGCCTCGGCGGCTCCGCGTCGAACACGTCCCCCCCGCTGGCGATCTTCGTGCACATGGACACCGTCTTCGGACATGATGTGCCGGTTGCCGTCTCGCAGCGCGAGGGCCGGCTCTACGCGCCGGGCGTCGGCGACAACAGCGCCGGACTTGCCGGGCTGCTCGTCGCGCTGCGGGCAATGCAGATCGGGAACGCCGTGCCGGACCGCCCCGTCTGGATCGTCGCCACCGTTGGCGAGGAAGGCCTCGGCAACCTCGTCGGCGCCACCGCCGCGACGGACCGGCTCGGCCGCGACCTCGAAGCCGTTGTCGCGATCGAGGGGAGCTTCTTCGGCCGCGTCAGCCATACCGCCGTCGGCAGCCGCCGCCTTCGCGTCAGCTTCCATGCCGACGGCGGCCACTCGTGGCACGACTTCGGGCGGAGCAGCGCCGTCCACGCGCTCGTCAAAGCCGGCGCCGAGATCGCCGCGCTCCATGTGCCCTCCGAGCCGCGCACGACCTTCAACATCGGCGAGATCCGCGGCGGCACCGGCGTCAACGTGATCGCGGAATGTGCCGAGATGGTGCTCGATATGCGCAGCATCAGCCGTTCCGCTCTCGATGACCTCGACCGCCGGGTGCGCCGTCTGCTCGACGGCGTCCAGAAGCGCGGTGTCACCGTGAGCGTGCAAGTCGTCGGCGACCGCCCGGCCGGCAGCATCGCCATCAGCCACCCACTCGTCCAGACCTGCAGCGCCGTCCTCACGCACCTCGGCGCCGCGCCACAGTACGCGGCCGCGAGCACCGACGCCAACGTCGCGCTCGGCCGGGGCATTCCCGCCGTCACGCTCGGCGTCACCCGCGGCGGCGGCGCTCACACGCTCGGCGAGTGGATCGAGATCGCGCCGATGGTCCGCGGCGTCCAGCAGATCATCCTCATGCTCGGCGCCCTCGCGCGGGACGGAGACGCGGCCACGTGAACCACCAATACCGTTGGTACGCCTGATGAACATCTTCTTCGATGTTGATTTCACGCTGATTACCTGGAACTACCGTCTGCGGCCCCACGTCCGCGAGGTCTTTCAACGCCTCGTCGATGACGGCCACACCCTCTACCTCTGGTCCGGCCTCGGCGAGCGCTGGGAAGTGGTGGAGCAGTTCGGACTGCATCCCTGGATCGTCACCTGCTTCAGCAAGCCGCTCTACGACCATATCGCCCGGCTGTCGGAGTTGGGTGTCACGGTCCTGCCAGATTTCGTGGTCGACGATCACGCGGAGTTGGTGGACGTCTTCGGCGGCGCGGTGATCGAACCGGCGGAGATCCCGCTCGATCACGATCGGGAGATGTGGCGCATCTATGAGATGATCCGGGATTTTGCCGCCGCCAGCACGCAACCGGCATAAGAGCACGGGCGCTCGCAATCCGCAACGCTGGTGTCAAATCAAACCGCCCGCTGCGGCCCCGAACACCGCCGTGTCGCTACCGCGCATCGCTCGACTCGCGCCAGGTATCCGACTCCGGATCGTACTGATCGCCACGTTCGAGATGTCCAAGCGACGCCTCGACGAGTGCTGAACGCAATGCAAACGTCCGTGCCAGCTCCGGTTCTTCCGCCATCAATGCGTCGATCCGGGCGATATATTCGTCCTCACTCGCGCAATCCAGCTGAATCTGGCGAATGACACGCCTCAGCCGTGGCGGCACCGGATATCGAGCGACGGCCTGCTGATAGAAAAGCGCCGTCAGCGCCTCGTTCATTGCGCATCGTCACCATCAAAACGCGGACACACACGTCTGCGATACGTTGCCGCCGGCGCGAGTGCCGTACGACTTCCGCACCACGTGCGACCACAACCGTTGGTCCGAGCTTACGGTGAATTGAGTATCGTGTCATCCAACGCGCGCGGGTGAGTTCCCGGGCCTGCGGCCACGAACGGTCATCGTCACCTGGGACATGAACCGGAATCGCGGATCGTCGAACAGTGCCAGTCCCTCCGCGATCTCCCCCTCGCTCACGTGTCCCCCGTCCACCATCCGTGCCGCGAGTTGTTCGAACGTCAGCCGCCACGCCGCCGCTCCGACCGAGGCCCCTCGCCACATACATACCTGCCCCTCGGCCTCGAGGTCGGCCAGCCCCTGTGCCTCCAACTCGCCGAGCAATCGGCTTCCGTACACGGCGTCGAATCCCGCCTCGGCGAGAACCTCATTGTGCGCGTCGAGCAGCCGCGCGAATAGGTCGCCAGCCTCGGGTGTCACCGACGGATCAACCGCGGCCGCGGGGAAATGCATCTCCTCCGCAACAAGCCAACCGCCCGGCCGCAGCGCGGCTACAATCCGCCGCAGGGCCGCCATCCGTTCTGATTCGGTGAGGTGCATCAAGAGCAGGCGACAGTGCGCCAGGTCGAAGCTCTCGGCCGGAAGGTCATCGCTTCGGATATCCGCCTGACGGACCTCCAGGTTCGCCGCTTCGAGCCCCGACAGGAACCGTGTGTCAATGTCGACCGCAAGGACCTGACCGCTGGAGCCCACCCGCGCGCTGAGCCATGCCGCGATTGAACCGCCCCCTGCCCCCACTTCAAGGCACCGCCACCCCTCGCCGACTCCTCGACCCTCCAATCCGCGAATCGTGCCCGGGTCCAGCCAGGCCTCGACCATGTCCAGACGCTCCCGCGCCCTCTGCCAGCTGTTCGACAATCCGTACGTCGACGCCATGGCCGGCGCGCTTCGGTTCTCGACCATACCTCCACTCCCGCAAAGACCAGTGTCTCTAGCAGGGTAGTGTATGTATATACGCGTAGTACGTGAGCGAGTTACATTGCCGGCCCGGCTCTGCGCACGCCGAGTCCCGCCGGCAGGGAGATCCCAACCGGCTTACCACGCCTGGTGCGCTGCTCCACTCGCCGCGCTCATGTGGCCGCGAGCAAAATCTGCTCCAATGTGGCGCGGACCTGTGCCTTTGATTGGCCGGTGCGGGCGGTGACCGTTTCGACCAGGCGATCGAGATGTCCCTCGCTCGCCAGGATGTCCGCCTCCGACAGCGCCGGCCAGCGGGCCACCAATTGATCGCGCAGCGCCTGCACATGCACCGTGCCGGATGGTTCCGCGAGCGCTGCCGGATCGCCGGCCGTGCCTCCGGCCGACATCCCGTCCGGCGTCCGCATCAGGCTGACTACCGCCCGAACCCCTTCCACCGCCGCCGTCCGCGATACGATCTCCGCGGCGCCGGATGCATCCGGCACTGTCCCACGGATGCGGACGATGCCATCCGCCGCGTCGAAGTTGACGAGGCTCAGGGGAAGATGTGTGGCGTGACCGAGTTCTGACTCGACGCGCTGCTTGATGAACGTGTCCGCGTCCGGGGTAGGCGCCGGTGTATAGCCGGGCGCGCGCTTGGCGAGCTCGTGGGCGATGCCCTGGGCATGGTCGCCGGTCACCCGAGCGCGCCCGCGGACCCAGCGACCGGCGCCGCGCGCGTACTTGCCGGCCTTATCCCGCGACACAGCCCGGCGACGGGCGCCGGAACGTGGATCCCACAGATAGACCACGGTCGCGCCGAGCAGCGCGCCGGAAAGAAATGTGCGGACGGCATTTCGTTCCATGTCAGCCATCTCCGTTTCCGACGGAATGGCGGCCGAGGAGCGCGGGCGTTTGGCACGTGCCTCCCCGGTCGCACACGCCCTACGCTCCATACTAATCGTCGCTGTCAACCTCGTCATCGTCATCCGGCGTGACGGCGACAGCGTGCCCTGTCAGCGCCGTATCTGATCGCCAACCCCTGAGAGGAGGGCATCCTCCTCTTGCTTCACCGCGAGCACGACGATGACGAGCACCGCGACCAGCATCGCAATCGTCGTGCTCAGCCCGAGCGATAGTGCCCACGCCTCGCCCACGGGAAAGCCAAACGCATGCTCCCACATCAGCGCCATCCCAGCCGTGAACGCGCCGAAAACCACGATCGCACCGATCGCGCGGACGACACCGCCGACCATGCCGCGCATCCCGTGAGCCGCGGCGGCCGGCCCGTCGATCGCGTCGGTCATGTGTGGGTGGCGTGTTGCGTTCAAGGCCATCGTATTCCTCTCTTTCAGACCGCCGCTCGTGTCGAGACCGCACGACTCCGGCGATCGATCTCTGACTGGTATCGCATCCGGCTCTGCACCAGCGCTGTCCGGCGTTGCCGTAGATCTGGCGGCCGTGCCGGCTGGTTGTTGGGGACGGAACGTCAGACCGACGGGGAGTGAAAGACCTCGTCCCGCTCAAACCGGCCGGTCTTCTCGCTCACGCGGATTCGAAAGGCGATCAATCCTTCCGGGCCGTCGATGTACGGCGCGAGACTCGGCGGCGCCGGCCGCGGCCCCTGCGACACAATCGCCGCCAGCGCCGCATCGCGCTCGGTCTGGCCGTGGAGCTCCTCGAAGCGGCCGTGCAGCAGCACCGTCCGCCAGTGCGCGGGTGACTGAATCTCCTCAACCTCCAAACACACGGCCGGATTCTCCCGCATCAATCGCACTTTCAATCCCGGGTGAGAAACGCTGTACGCGCAGTCGCCGGTGTAGCCGTAGGAGATCGGAAAGATATAGACGCGACCGCCGCCGACGACTCCCAAGCGGCCGACCTGGCCGCGGCGAAGGAGTTCCTCGATCTCCGTTGCACTGAGCTCCCCGAGCATGGCTGCCCTCCCACGAAGTCACGAAGCACACCGGCAGCTCCTTCAATCGCATTGTCGAGAATTGGAACAGGTTTGTCTGTCGGGAAGCGTCGGTCGCTCCTGTAGGGCAATGCCCGACACCGACGACAAAGTGCCCCAACAGGTGACCGTTGACGCCGCGCGTATTATCCTCTCCCTGACGTTCATCATCAGACGATTGACAGGCCGATGGCCGGATACCCCGCCGTCCAAGCGTCGCGTGCTGCTCACGGGCCGCATCATCGGACCCTGGTGGGCTGGTGCCGTGATCCTTCGCCCAACGGCTCCACCGTCGATCGGTGCGCCTGCTCCCCGGGGCATCGACGCGAGCGCACATCTGTCGTGACGTGTCCTTGCCTTGGACCGGCTGACCATTATCCATGGTTCAAGGTACGCTGATGCAGATGCGGAGAGCCTCGCCCCTGCCTGCGCGCCGGGGGACGGCGGTGGCTGTCCTCCTGATGGCAGCCATGCTGCTGGCCGGCTGCCTCGACGTGCTCGCCGAAGACCATGAAACCGAGCGGATTGCCGATGCGGCCGCGCCGGCCTTGCCGATACCCTTGCGGTCGAGCGACCGGCACTGGTTCCTGCGTCAGCAGCCGGGCTTCATCGGCGCGCATCTCACCACCTACGGCGGCGGTCCAGGTGAAGCGCTCACCACCATCCGGGTCGCGCGATTTCGCGACGTCGCCTCGGCGCGCGCGGGTTTTGCCCGGCTGACGCCGGATCTCTTTTATCGACTGTGGGGCAGCCGCATGGCGGCGGCGCCCCGGTCAGTCCGTTCCCGTTTCCCATTCCTCGGTGATGAGATACGGGAACTGGAATATCAGCCACCGCCGTCGCCCGGCAGTCCAGACCTTGGGCTGACCGTCCAGCTGATCAGTCTGCGCAGCGGAACATTCGTACTTGTGATCGAGAGCATCGGCGTGCCGCGCGATCAGCTGCCGGCCGTGGCGGCGGCCCTGGTTCGTGCCGTCCGGGAAGTACCAGACCAACAGGACTAGCAACGCATGACCACGACACCGGCACAACGCGGGGACGTTGGCGCGGCCCGCCTCACCGGGCAATGCCGGCTCCTCCTCCCGCTCACCGGCGTCGCACTCGCGCTGATTCTCGGCGCCGGGCTGACCCTCCCGCTCTCGCTCTGGCAATATCCCGCCATCATTCAGAGCACCCGCCCGCTGGCGACCGCGTTGGGACCGGACGCCATCGGCGCGTTCCACCTCACCGCCACGGTGCTCGGCGCGTTCGCCGCCTACGGCGTTGCCGTCCGCCTCGCCCTCCACCGATCGACCGGCCGGGCTCGTTGGCTGGTGATCGCCGTGACCCTGCTGCTGTCGCTCACCTTGCTGCCGCTCAACCCGGTTGGGGCACACGACGTCTATCACAACGTCGCCGATGCGCGGGCGCTCTGGCATTACGGTGATAATCCGCTCAGCGTCCCCCCGATCGCCTATCCACTCGACCCGATCGCCCTGCACGTACCAGCTTGGAAAAGCACCCCGTCCGTCTACGGTCCCCTCTGGTATCTGTTGAGCGGCCTGCCCCTCGTCGCGGCGGGAGACGGCCTCTGGGCGAACGTCCTCGGTCAAAAGCTACTGACGGCGGGGTTCCTGCTCGTCACCACGGTGCTCGCGATGCGGATCGCCGAGCGGATACGTCCCGGCACCGGGCTGGCCGCCGGGGTGATCGTCGGCTGGAATCCGCTGCTGCAGTTCGAGACGGCGGGCAACGCCCACAACGACATCGTCATGATCTGCCTCACCCTCGCGACGTTCTACGCGCTCGCCCGTGGGTGGTGGCGGGCGGTCTTCCCCTTGCTCGCCCTCGCCGTTGCCGCCAAGTACGTCGTCGTGCTACTCGGTCCGCTGATCCTGATCTGGATGGTGAGACGCCGGGATGTGGCTCGGCGTGAGCTCCTGATCTCGCTGGCCGGCGGGGCGTTTGTCGGTGGATGCCTCTTCCTTCCCTTTCTTCGGAACGGCGTCGTTCTCACCGCGCTCAGCCGCGAGTCTGGTTTCGCGGGAGCGTCGCCGACAGCGGTGCTCCACACCTTCCTGCTCCGATTCCTGCCCCTCAACGGTGTCGAGATGTTGACGCTGGTCAAGCTCATCTTCTTGCCACCACTGGCCGCCATCTACCTGCGGATACTGTGGCGGATGCCGCGGGACGCCGCTCTCCCCGCACTCGTCGGGCGATCGGTCACCACCCTGCTCTGGTTCTTCGCCCTCGGCGTCGGCTGGTTCGGGCCGTGGTACGCCATGGTACTGCTCCCGCTCGGCGCGCTGCTCCCGACCGAACGGCCCGCGCGGGTCGCGATCCTCTTCACCGCCAGCGCGATGCTCCTCTACGTCCTCACCGGCTGGCTGTCATACACCAACGCCCTCCGCTTCCACCTCCTCACCGCCACGCTCGTCTTCGGCCCCGCCCTCCTGCTCCAATGCTGGCCACAACCAAGGAAACCACCGCCGCTCAGCGGCAGCGATCAGGCGAATCCGCTGTCAACCGTCGTGCGGATTTGAGCCGCATCCTGACCGGCGAGGCCCATCGCCTCGATCGTCCGCTGCTCCTCCACGAAGTCCCGTCCGGCCATCACGCAGGCCAGGCGGATGACCGCGTCGATCGCCGGCGTGGACACCCCGGCTGCCACTCCCAACGCGCTCATCGGCATCAAACCGGTCGGCACATCCTCCGTAATCCACGGGTGCGCCAGTGTCGTCGGTGTCGGCGTGGTGCGGTATGGGCCATCGGCGTCGAACGTCAGTCTCTGGAACGTCTCCGCCAGCGTCGGCGCCCGCTTCCCAAACGCACGCTCAATCCAATCTGGTATGGACGGCACCGACACACCCAAACGCGCGGCCAGCGCCAGCCGTTCCGCATCCATCGATTCGTACAGATTGGCGACGGCCGGTGTCACCCCTTCGCCGTAGAAGGTGAAGTCGGCGCCGCCCTCGATGCGTCCCACGTTCGCCACGCAATTCGCCACGTGGAACATGCCATTCATATTCGTCAGGCCGGTGTGCAACACGTTCGCCGCGAGCACCGCCTCGGGGAAGAGCGGCCCCAGCCGCGTCATCACCGCCTCACCACGACGCCCTGGGAATGCCGCGATCTGGTTCCACCTCTTGCGGGACACGATCCGCGCCCGCACCGGATCGGGCCGCGCCGTCGAGTACGGGTAGGTGTCGATCTCGGCAACATCCACGTCGGCCACACACCCGGCCTCTGCCAATTGGCGACGCACCACCAACGAACCGCCGGTGTTGCCCTGGACGAGCAGAATCACCTGACCATCGCGCAACAACGGCGCCAGCGCGCGGGCGAGTGCCGGCTGGCCGTTGCCTCCCGTGCAAACGGCGATCAGATCAGCGCCGTCGATGCCCGCGGCCAGATCGGTGGTCACGGCTTCGATTGGGACGAACGACCGCGGCCCATTCTCGACTTCGATGCCGCTCTGCGCGCGGATCGCCGCCAACCGGCTGTCATCGCGGTCGTGGAGGCGCATTCGATACCCCGCGCTGCCGAGATTCGCGAGCAACCCCCAGCCGCCCGACCCGGCCCCAATCACCGTCACCGTCTCTATCTGCCCATCGCGCGCCACCGGCTGCCCCTCCCTTCGAAGTGTGCTGACCATCGTAGCGGTATACCGGCGCCGGGAAACCGGCGAGGCCGGCGGCTCGCCCGTCGAGAACCGTTCCACCGTCCCGCAGCGTACCATCCCCGCAATCTACGACCGGTCCGGCCGCCGACAAACCACGTAGACAGCAGGCAGAAGCAGCACCAATCCCCACAGGTAGCCGCCCAGGACATCGGTCGGCCAATGTGCGCCCAGGTAGACATTGACGATACCGGTGGTGGCGAGAACAACCGCCGACCACGACACCATGATTAACCGTCCCCACCGGCCCCAACGATCCGAGAACAGACTGAGCAGGAGGAGCGAGCCGTACACGACCGTCGGCCCCATCACATGTCCGGCAGGGAAACTCGGACTGCTGATCTCCGCCCGAACCAACTCATCCGCGGGCCGTGTCCGGTCCACCAGGAACTTGAGACCGGCCTGCGCCGCAGGCAGGACGATGAACAACACGGCCAGCGTGATCGCCTCGCGTCGGCCACCGCTCCACCAGAAAACCACCACAAGCGCCGCCCCGACCGGCAGGACAAACTGCGTAGTTGTCACCGCTCGCACCGCATGCGAGAACGCGCTTCCTGGGACCGGCCAGGATTGAGCCGCACGAATCATGTCTGCTTCCACGTCAGGCGATCGGTAGATTGAAACAGTCACGGTCAGTGCAACCGATCCAACCAGCAAAGCCGCCCAGGTCAGCCACATCGCACGAGTACGCAACAGTTTCGCGCCTGTCGAATTGCTGCCGGCGTCCGCGCATGGGCGCCTCATATGGAATGGATACCCTGCAGGGCCAATCGGCAGCGAATAACTTACGTCAGGAGTATGATGCGCCGTGGCGTTACGACTCACACGTCATGGGGGCATGAACACTTCCGCTATCTCCTGGCGGAGATCTGGTCAGGGCGTCTTGGCGCTGCGGTGACTGATGTGTAGGAGGACTTGAACGATGGATCACGGACTGACCGAGCAGCAGCGCAAGGAGCTACGTCCGCACATCGCCTCGTTCATTCAGCATGCAGTGTCGCCTGCGTACGCCGAGGACGAACACTTCCGGCGGGAGCGGCTGACCTACTTTCAGCAGGTTCTTCCCACGCGCCTCGCGGGGCTCTCTGAAGCCGACGTGGTAGAGCTACTGAGCAAGCTGTGGGCAACTCAACTTTGGAGCAACAAACAATACCTCGCGCAAAAGGTCATTGAGGACAACGGCATCGAAAATCTGTCCGCATGGTTGGCTGACCTGATCGATGCAAACCTCCCGCCGGAGCTCCGGTATGAGGCCGCGATGAAGCGTATTCGGCGCCTCGGTCCGGCGTCCATCACGGAGATTCTATGCTTCAGCGATCCGAACCACGCCGGCATTTGGAATGACCGTGCCCGTGCCGCCCTCAAGGTGCTCGGATTCGGCTCCATCGTTCCAGTGGACAAATACCGTATCAGCGCTGATCAGTACTGCTCGTATAACACCTTGCTAAACCTCATCAGCGCAGAACTTCGCACAGCCGGGATGACTGACGTGGATCTGCTTGTCGTTGACTTCTTCCTGTATCGAGTTGCTCAGCAGCCCCAAGTTGGCGCAATGCAGGCAGTGACGCCGGTGGCGCCGGTCGCACAGGGTCCGGCATTCGACCATGACGAAGTGCGAGACCTAGTTGAATCGATCGGCACCATGCTCGGATTCGACGCGCAAACCGAGGTCACAATTACGCACGGCGCCAAGGTTGACGCGGTATGGCGAGCAAGAATTGGGAATCTTGGCGTCGTTACATACGTATTCGAGGTGCACAAGTCGGGGTCAATCGACAGTCTACTCCTCAACTTCATGAAGGCGCACAGCAATCCCACCGTGCAGAAGGTCATCGCCATTGCAGACGAGGCGCAGCTGGCCAAGATCGAACGTGAGGCGTCAGGACTGTCGGAAGAATTCCGGCGTTCCCTCGCATACTGGCCGGTAACTGAGGTCGTCCAGGTGGGAGAAAACCTGCGTCGGCGAATGAGAGTTTGGCACGACTGGAGTTAGTTCGAGCGCTTGGATAGCTCTCCTTTTCGTTTCGGTGAGCTTTCTGCACCCATTGGAACGCCAAAGTATCCAGACCGGTTGAACGGCACGCATTACTTGAAGATGTGCCGGTCGCCGGCCAGCCGGCCTCAGAAGTCTCCGAGGTGCGTCATGTGAATCTGTCTGCCTCATCGTGTTCGGAACATTGCTAAGGACGGGCCTGATTTGAGCGCTCACCAACCCAGCGCACCCACGGGAACCGCCGTTTTGCCGCGTTCCAAAACCTCTCGTCGGCTGTCCAGAACTCGCATCTCTCGGACTCTGCCAGCGCCGCATACTGCGAATCGTATGCGGCAGGAAGCCCCATCTCTTCAGCGATCTCGGCCCCACGGTTGAGGAGCGCCGCGGTCACCGTCCGCATTCTGACCACCGCGAGCAAATCGTTCAGATTGGCAGACAACCAACCACTGACATTGGATGTCGGTCGCTTCCGGTACAATACGTTCGTCGCCTCATAGGCGAATAGGGCAGGCGAGATGGTGTCGAAAACCTGTGCTCGCCAGTCCTCCAGGAGCGTCACAGCCTCCGGTGTGTACGGCTCGGTGACAACCTACTTGAATGCGAAGCTGACATCGACGACAACAACACCGGCATTCACCGTGCGTTCTGCTCGCGTAGTTCACGAACGATCTCGACTAAATCTCGGGAATCGATGCCAAGCCGATCATTCTCCGCGCGGCGCGCCGCCAAGCGAGCCACGAGCGGATCTTGATGCTCCGTCGACTTGGAGCCTTCGCTCTCCGGTGATCCTGACAACAGCCTGCCTTGCTTGACCGACATCAACGCGCCCCAAATCCAGTGAGATGTCTTAGCGTCCGATAACCTGAGACCCGTCCAATGTTGGACGGGTCTCCTTTCATTCCACTGGTCGGGGCGAGAGGATTTGAACCTCCGACCTCCTGAACCCCATTCAGGTGCGCTACCGGGCTGCGCCACGCCCCGAGTCGACCGGCCCCAAGTATATCACACCCTCATCCCACCTCGACGATGATCTTCCCCACATGCTGCCCCGCTGCCATCCGCGCCATCGCCGCCCGCGTCTCCACCAAGGGAAACGTCTCGTCGAGGAGCGGCCGCAGCCCCGTCGCCTCCACCAGCTGCACCAGCGCGTACATCTCCGCCAGGCTCCCCATCGACGAGCCGATGATCGAGATCTGCCGCCAGTACACCCGGTTCAGGTCCGCCGGCGGGTTCGCCCCCGCCGTCGCCCCCGGCACCACCACACAGCCGCCCACCCGCACCGACCGCAGACTCTCCCGCCACGTCGCCTCCCCGACCGAATCGAGCACACAGTCCACGCCCCGTCCACCGGTCGCCTGCAAGACCGCCCGGCCGGCGCTGTTCGTGTCCAACGCCACGTGCGCCCCCGCCGCCAGCGCCCGCTGCCGCTTCGCCTCGTCGCGACTGGTGGCATAGACCTTCAGCCCCGCCGCCCGGCCCAGCTGGATCGCCGCCGTCGACAGCCCGCCGCTCGCTCCCTGCACCAGCACGGAATCCCCCGGACGCAGCCCCGCCCGGCCGAACAGCGCCCGATAGGCCGTGAGATACGTCGTCCCCAGCGTCGCCGCCTCCGCCGCCGACAGGTGCGCGGGACGCGGCAGCGCGTTCACCGCCGGCAGCACGACGTACTCCGCCAGCGTGCCGTCGACCAGATCGCTCAGCATGCCGAAGTCCTTGCTCAGCGTCTCGTCCCCATCCCGTAGCGTCGGGTCGCGTCGAGATACCACTGGATAGAGCACAACTGGCGTGCCGGGATCGGGCGTCCCCGCCGGCCGGTCGGGACCATACGCATCGACGACACCGCCGCCGTCGCAGCCGAGCACGCGCGGAAAGCTGATCGGCGTTCCCACCTGCCCGCGCAGCGTCCAGAGATCATGGTGGTTGAGCGATACCGCCTCGACCCGCACCCGCACCTCGCCCCGACCAGGCTCCGGCGCCGGCAATTCACCGATCTCCAGGTTCGCCAGCGGCTCGTCGCCGCCGATCTTGGTTGCATATGCTGCTCGCATCGCCGGAACCCTCACACCGTTGTCGCCGCCCCGGGACAGCGCTGTTGTCATGCTATACCAGCGGCACGCCACCGCCCGCTCAAGATCCAGCCGCGCCCAGCAGCCGCTCGGAGTAGGTCGTGCCCACCTCACCCGACTCGATCAGCCCGCGAAAGGACTGATCGGCGACACCGAGGAGGGCACAGTACACATAGTCGTTGTCCTCGCCCAAACGCACCGGGGCGCGCCGGTGCTGATTGGGCGTGTCGCGCCACTGAAACAACATCCCGGGATACCGGAACGTGCCGATGTCGGCGCGCGTCTGTTCCTGGAAGAAGCCCCGCGCGGCCAGGTGCGGACAGCGGAAGCAATCGCCGTCGTCCTGCACCGGTCCGGCCGGCACACCCGCCGCCTGCAGCCGCTGAAAGAGTTCCTCCCGCTCCCAGGTCCGGGTCAGGCCGCTGAGGACGGCATCTAATTCCTGCCGATGCTGCCACCGCGCCGCCATCCCGACGAACCGCGGGTCCGACGCTATTGCCGAAGCACCGAGAACAACGCAGAGCGCCTGCCAGTGCGCCTCGCTGCCGGCGTCGATCGCGATCCAACGATCGTCCCCCGCGCATGGATACGCCCCGTGGGGGGTGTGACTGCGGTGGTCGTTTCCCATCGAACCGGCGACGCGCCCGTTGATCGTGTGGTCGAGGATCTCGATGCCCATCATCTGCGCGAAGGCTTCGATCTGCGGCACCTCCACCTGCTGGCCGCGTCCCGTTCGCGCGCGATGACGCAGCGCCATCGTCGCCGCCAGCGCGGCTGTCAGTCCGGCAATCGAGTCGCACGCATAGGTCTCGCCGACGGCGTCGAGCGTCATATCGGGATAGGCGCGGACGATGTGATGGCCCGCCATCCCTTCGAGATGGTTCCCCCAGCACCGATAATTCGCGCGGCGGCCGCTCAGCCCGAACCCCGGCATCCGCACGAGGATCACGCCCGGGTTGATCGCCTGCAGTCGGTCGTAGGTGATCCCCATCTTCTCGGCCGTCGAGGGGACATTGTTCTCAATCACGATATCGGACACCGCCACCAACCGCTCGAAGTGGGCGCGCACCGCCGGCGTCATCAGGTTCCCCGTGAACGAGAGCTTGCTACTCGAGGAGGAGTTGAACAGCGCGCCCCGGTTCCAGGGGTCCGGCAACGGGTCGGCGTGCGGATAGCCGGCGGTCAACGCCCCGCGTACCACCGCCTGTTCCACCAACGCACGGGTCAGATGTCCGGCCCGTTCCACACCGCGCGTCTGCGGCTGCACCGCCGTCAGCGGCTCCAGCCGGATCACCTCGGCGCCCCACTCCGCCAGCAGCTGGCTGGCGAACGGCCCCGCCCAGACCACGGTCAGGTCGATCACGCGGACGCCCGCCAGCGGCAGGCGCGGGTCAGGCTCGGCGGGACGTTTCGCGGGATGTGTACGTGCCGCTCGGACCGGCCGGCTCCCCCGGTCGGGCGGCCGGTTCCATGTTCGGTCCGATGCCGGCTCGCATCGCACTTCCTCGGTGTGTTCCCCAAGCAGCGGAGCGCGACGGGCGGGCGGGCGTGGCGAATCGGACATGATGAAGGGGCGAGCTGGGTATGCAACGGCGCCCGTGGCCGGATGGTCGATCCTCTCCCATAGGCCGCGCGCGCGGAACTCCGGATCGGCGAGCAGGTCGGCGATCGAGTGGACCGTGCCGCCCAGAATACGGTGCTGTTGGGCGATTTCGAGCGCTTCATCCATCGTGTGTTCGACCGTCCACGCCAGGTACGACGCCTCGATCGCCTCGGCCAGCTCGGCCGGGATCAATTCCTCCGGTCCATGCACCTCGGCACGCGCGAGCAGATCCTCGCGGCCGATCATCCGCAGCACGTCCGGCAGGCGCGGGCCGTTGCCCAGCAGGTTGATGTAGCCGTCGCTGCACGGCCGCACGCCGGAGCAGATGGCGAAGGCCGTGTCATGCCGTCGCGTGATCACGCCCGAATAGGCATGGGCGACCAGCGCCAGTTGGCGGCGGTCCTTGCCGCCGGCCTGTGTCTCATAGATCGAGAGGTCGATGTGCTCGCCCGCTCCCGTCGCCTCGGCGCGGTACACGGCGAGCATCGTCGCCAGCGCTGCCGCGAGGCCGGCGTGCCACTCGGCATAATTGCCACCGAGGCGGAGCGGCTCGCGGCCGGCGTGACCGGTGGCGTACATGGCGCCGCCCATCGCCTGGAGCACAATATCGCTGCCGGCCATCATCGCGTACGGTCCCGTCTGTCCAAACGGCGTGATCGAGCAGACGACCAGCGACGGCCGCTCCACCCGCAGCGCGGTCAGGTCGAGGCCGAGCGAGGCCAGTCCGCCGGGACGGAAGTCCTCCACGACGATGTCAGAAGATGCGATCAGCCGCCGCGCCAGGCCGCGCCCGTCGGCGCTGTTCAGATCCGCCACCACGCTGCGCTTGTTCGTGTTGAAAAACAGAAACGGCGCACTCGCCTCCGGATTGGTCACGTCGTCCTTGAACGGTCCCCAGCGACGGGCGGGATCGCCGTCGGGCGGCTCCAGCTTCGTCACCGTCGCACCGTAATCGCCGAGCAGCTTCGTCGCGTGCGGCCCGGCGATGCCGCGGGTGAGGTCCGCGACGTGGATGCCTTCGAGCGGACCCGGCATCGTTACACCTCATTCGTCGCGCGGTCGGCTGCGCGGGCCAAACGGCTCTGGATGGAAGGGACCGTCCCGTGCCTCCAGGAAGGCGCGGAGGCCACCCTCCTGCTGGGCGCGCTGCATCGCCTCGACATCGGGGCCATCGTTGGACGCCTCGACGATCACCGAGAGGAAAGCATTGGTGTTGAGCGCGTTGCGGATGCCCATCGCCTCCAGTCCGTAGACCGTGATCGCCTTGTTCATCCGCACCGAGTCGGGCGGCACCAGCGCGATCCGCCGAGCGAGCGCCATCGCCCGGTCCATCAGCTCGTCGTGCGGCACCACCTCGTTGACGACGCCGATCCGCAGCGCCTCGGCGGCGTCGAAGTGGTCGCCGGTCAGCGTATAGCGGTGGGCGATCTTCCATCCGACCAGCGCGCCGAAGAGGATGTTCGAGTTCGAGATCATCCGCACCTCCGGCTGGCCGAAAACGGCGCGGTCGGAGGCGATCGTAATGTCGCAGGCGAGCGACAGCCACATCCCACCGCCGATACACCAACCGTTGACGGAGGCGATCACCGGCTTGGAGAGTTCAAAAAGGTGCAT
>JBFXAN010000076.1:0-29153 GCA_050184225.1 Dehalococcoidia bacterium
CTTCCCTCGCAGGGATGGGGGTGTCCTGTCCGGCGTTGTTTGAGTTGGGATGGTCATCCCACGGACAGACGAAATACTGGCACCGTCGGTTGAAGCGTACTCCCCCTTCCCTGCGAGGGAAGGGGGGCGGGGGGTTAGGTAAACGCCTCCCCCACCATCGCCTCCACCTCGCTATCCGCAAGGCTCGTCACGCGGCCGTCGTCGTACTCGCGTTCGACGGCCGCCAGAATCGTGAGAACACGCGGGTCACGTTTGGAGAGGCCGCTGGCAAGGTCGGGGCGGTGGCGCTGCATCCACATCACCAGACCGGCGGCGCCGGACTTGTCCGTGATCGCGACGCCGGGAGGGCGGTCGAGCAGGCCCGTGGTGTCGAACGGGTTGTAGATCTCTTCGTCTTTGATCATGCCGTCGGCGTGGATGCCGGCGCGAGTGACGTTGAAGTTGTCGCCGACGAAGGGGAGACGCTGGTCAACCGGCTCGTCGATCGCGCGGTAGTAGTCGGCGATCTCGCTGATCACGCGTGTCTCGATGCCGTGCGTCTCGCCGGTGAGCGAGATCAACCAGAAGATGAGCGCCTCGATCGGCGTGTTGCCGCTGCGCTCGCCGATGCCGAGCAGGGTGCCGTTGTTCGATGAGGCGCCGTAGAGCCAGGCGGAGACGGCATTGGGAATGATCGCGTTCAGATCGTTCTGACCGTGGAACTCCAACGCCTCCGCCGGCACGCCGCCCTCATGCCGGAGCAGGTAGGTGAGGCGGGGGATGCCGCGGGGCAGCGCCGCGTTGGGATGGGGTACGCCCACACCGAGGGTGTCGGGATAGCGGACCTTCACCTGGATGCCTGCCTGCCGTCCCCGCTCCATCAAGGCGTGCACGAACGGCAGGACGACGTGATAGAAGTCGGCGCGGGTGGCGTCCTCGAGATGGCAGCGAGGCGTGACGCCGTCCGCCAGCGCCGCATCGACCACCTCCAGGTAGCTGTTGAGCACGGTTTCTCGGTCCGACCCCAGCTTCTTGAAGATGTGGTAGTCGGAGATCGACGTCAGAATGCCCGTCTCACGCAGCCCCGCGCTGCGGACGAGCTGATAGTCGGGCAGCGTCCCCCGAATCCAGCCGGTGATCTCGGGAAAGGTATGGCCGAGTTCCTGACACCGCTCGACCGCCTGCCGGTCTTTCTTGGTGTAGAGGAAGAACTCGGACTGGCGGATCATCCCGCGCGGACCGCCGAGACGGTGGAGCAGGTGGTAAAGGTGGGCGATCTGTTCGGGCGAGTAGGGAGCGCGGCTCTGCTGACCGTCACGAAAGGTGGTGTCCGTGATCCAGATCGACGGCGCCGGGTCGAGCGGCACCGTGTCCGGCTCGAACCAAGTGACGGGAGGCAACGAGTACGGAAAGGTGTCGCGGAAGTAGGTCGGACCGGTGGTACTGCCGGACTCAGGCGTCCCAACCTTCAGCCAGGTGACCGCGGCGGTCGTCATGGTATTTCCTCCTGCGAACGCATCGCTCAAATAGTCATACTCTATTTATATCATAGACACAGTCGATGATAATCGCAGGTCTTGGGCAAGATTCAGACGTTGTCCATAGAAGACGTCTATCGATCGGCGGTATCTGCCGAAGCTTCTGCGTCCACGATCGCGTCGATCGCCGGCGTCAATTCCGCAACGTCGCGGACCTCGGCGTCGGGTACCTCCCGCCACGACCGGGCTTGCTGCTCGATATGCCGGCCCGTCCGGAAAAGGATGGCGCGCATGCCCAGCCACCGTGCCGGGACGATGTCGTTGTCGATGCGGTCGCCGACCATGATGCATTCCTGGGGCGCGACACTGAGATCGTCGCAGGCGCGAAGAAACAGACGCACATCAGGTTTGCGATAGCCGTGCGTGCCGCTCACCTCGCGGTGGTCGAAGTAACGGCCGACGCCGCGCCGGTCGAGCGCCTCAAGGATCGCCTGCGGCTGGTTCGCCGCCAGCCCGATGCGAAGACCGCGCTCGTGCAGCGACTTCAGCAGCTCAGGCACGCCGTCACGGAGCTCGATGCCATCACGCGCGACGCGACGCTCGTCGTTCCGGCCTATGACCCGCTGCATCACGCGGCGGCTCAGATCGGCATCGCCGCCGCTGAGCCGCCAGACGATCGCCTCATACGCATTCCAGGCGAACGAATCGACCGCCCAGCGGTTGGCTTCGGCGAACCGAGCGTCGTCCACCCGAACGCCCTCTGCCTGAAGCGCCTCGCGAATATGTACGTCGAACAACCACTCGTGAATGACCTCAGTGTCCAGCGGCCCGCCAACGTCGAACAGCACAGCCTTGATCGTCATACCCCCACCTCACGAAGCACGCCCCTGGCACAATGCAACCCACGGTTGAGCACACCATCGACTAACAGCTAACGACTAACGACTATCGGCTATCGGCTTGCCCCACGCAGCCGGAAGAGGATATTACGCTGACCCTGCCGGATGCTAGGCTGGAGAGAGAACCTGCTGGGAGTTGGACGCTGGACGCCGCACTGCTGGAGGATCTGCTCCGTTCCGTTCGCGATGGCGATCTCTCGATCGATGTCGCGCTCGAACGGCTGCGCGTCCTGCCCTATGAAGACCTCGGCTTTGCCAAAGTGGACCATCATCGCGGGCTGCGCGATGGCTTCCCAGAGGTCGTGCTGGCGATGGGCAAGACAGCGGCGCAGGTGAGCGCGATCGCGGAGCGTCTCGCCGAGCGCGGCGGCCGGCTCCTCGTCACGCGGGCAACGGCCGAACACGCTGCCGCGGTGCGCGCCATGCTGCCCGACGCGCGGTATGACGAACTGTCGCGCACGATCACGCTGGAGCGTCGCACCGTGTCCCGGCTGCCGGGCGTGCTCGTCGTCTGCGCGGGCACGAGCGACCTGCCGGTGGCGGAGGAAGCGGCGATCACGGCGGAGATGATGGGCAACGAGGTCGCCCGCATCGCCGATGTCGGCGTGGCGGGCATCCATCGTCTGCTCCATCGGCTGCCGGAATTGCGGGAGGCGCGGGTGCTCGTCGTCGTGGCGGGGATGGAGGGGGCGCTGCCCAGCGTCGTCGCCGGTCTGGTCGACACGCCGGTGATCGCGGTGCCCACCTCGATCGGCTACGGTGCCAGCTTCGGCGGGCTGGCCGCGCTGCTCGGGATGCTGAACTCCTGCGCGGCCGGCATCAGCGTCGTCAACATCGACAATGGTTTCGGCGCGGGCTACATGGCCTCACTGATCAATCGCACCGGCCTCCGGTCGGGCGAGTCCGCCGGCCACCAGCCAACCACCACGGTGCGCTGATGCGGATTGCCTATCTCGACTGCTTCTCCGGCATCAGCGGCGACATGCTGCTGGGCGCGCTCGTCGATGCTGGGCTATCACTCGACGCGCTCCGCGCCGAGCTCGCCTCGCTGCCGGCGGGCGGATACGAACTGGCGGCTGAGCGGGTGGCTCGCGCCGGGATCGCGGCGACGAAGGTCGATGTCGTGCTCGCCGATCAGGAGCAGCCGCACCGGCGTCTCAACGATGTGCTCGCGATCATCGATGGGTCGCGGTTGACCGCGCCGGACAAGGACGCCGCGTCGCGGATCTTTCGCCGGCTCGCGCAGGCGGAAGGACAGGTCCACGGTCTACCCGCACGCGACGTGCACTTTCACGAGGTCGGCGCGATCGACGCGATCGTTGACATCACCGGCGCGGTGGTGGGGCTGCGGATGCTCGGCGTCGAGGCGCTGTACTGCTCGCCGCTGGCCGTGGGCAGTGGTTCGGCGCGGTCGGCGCACGGACGCATCCCGGCGCCGGGACCGGCGACGATGCTCCTGCTCGCCGGGGTGGGCGCGCCGCTGAGGGACGGCAGCGGTGAACCGACGATGGAGCTGGTCACGCCGACCGGCGCGGCGATTGTCGCGGAGCTGGCCGACTTCTCCCGCCCGGCGATGCGACTGCTTGGCGTCGGCAGCGGCGCCGGCACCCGCGACATCCCCGGCCGGCCCAACATCCTCCGCCTCTTTCTTGGCGACACGGATGGGGCGGCGCAAGCCCGCACGATGTTGTTGGTGGAGACAAACATCGACGACATGCCCGGCGAAGCGTTCGGCTATGTACAGGAGCGGCTGCTGGCGGCGGGTGCCGCCGATGTCTGGTTCACGCCGATCCAGATGAAGAAGAACCGGCCCGCCGTTCTCCTGTCGGCGCTGTGCCGTCCGGACCTCGAATCGACGATCGTGGCGCTGATCCTGAGCGAAACCTCGACGCTGGGGATGCGGGTTCAAGAAGTCCGCCGTCACGAGGCGGCGCGTGAGATCGTCCGCTTCACCTCCAGCCTCGGCCCGGCGGCAGTCAAGGTGAAGCGGCTCCCCGGCCATCCGCCGCGCATCGCGCCAGAGTACGACGACTGCCGCGACCTGGCGCTGGAACATGGCCTCCCCATCGCCGAGGTGTACGCGATCGTGGCCCGCGAGGTGGCGACGGAGATCGGAGATGGATAGATGGCAGAAACGCCTCATTACGAATTCGATCGCGACCACGAACGGCGCTGGCGGGTGATCGTTGACCGGTTCTGCGCGCTGGAGACGAAGAACGAGGCCGACTTCATCGTGCCGCGTCTGCTCCAGACCGGCGTCCGCCGTGTGGTCGAAGCCGGCTCGAACTGGGGGCCGGTCGCGGAACGGCTTGCACCAGCCGGCGTCGATACCGTCTGCGTCGAGCTCGATGCCGATATCGTCCGGCTGGCGCACAAGCCGGCGGTGCGGGCCACGGCCGATCGCCTGCCGTTCGCGGCCGGCAGTGTTGATGCGGTCACCGCGATGAACGTCCTCTACTTCCTCCCCCGGCCGGAGGAAGCCGTGGCCGAGGCGCGGCGAATCCTGCGGCCGGGCGGAACCTTTGTCGCGTGCACGCAGATGCGCGATAACGACCCCGAGCTGCGGGAGGTCGCGCCCGGATGGGGGCAGCCCGGCACCTTTGACGGCGAAGATGCCGAGGCGATCGTCCGGTCTGTGTTTGAGGACGTTACCGTCGAGCGATGGGACGTCGTCGCCTACCGCCTCCCCGATCGCGCCGCGATTGCCGAGTACCTCGCGGTTTTCTACAAGCTCCCCGAGGATCAGGCGCAACGGCACGCGGCCACCCTGCCCGCTCCGCTGCCAATCACCAAGCGAGGCATCTACGTCTGGGCGACCAAGCGGCGATAGCCGGAATCCGTTGTCATCCCGAGCGCCAGCGAAGGATCTCGAAGGTTACGTGCGTCCGAGATCCTTCGCTGGCGCTCGGGATGACTGGTCTTTGCCGGCGCCCTCAGTCCAGGCCGGTGCCGTGCGACCAGTGCGATGCGGCGATCTGCAGGTCTTCGAGGTGGTCCAGTTCGTGCTCGATCAGGCGACGGAGGAACTTGCGCAACGACCACATCTCGTCCGGGTCTTCGCTCGTGCGCTCAGTCGGGACGAAGATCAGGTCGCGGTCGGCGCGGTCGTAGCGCATCAGGTGCTCGAGCGTGCCGGCGCGCACATCGACCAACCGGCGCAGCGGGTCCGGTTCGAGGACGGTGACCCGGCGGCCCAGCCGTGAAACCAGCCACTCTTCCGTATCTGCCGTGTGAATGAGTACCTCGCGCGGCGTCCGGCTATCGCCGGGGATGACATCGTCGAAGGCGCCGCGCGGGATCGTGTGCGCCGCCCGCAACAGGTCGGCACGAGCACAGGCAAGCAGGCGCAGGTGGGCGTCAACTTCCAGATCGGTGAGCAACCGTCGATCGATCGTAAAGAGCGCGCTTGCCCCGGTAATCCGCCAGGGACGCGCGCCGAAGACCGACTGCCGCACGATCAGCGGCGCTCCCGGCTCGCCGGCGCGCGGCAGTCCGTGCTTCTCTCGCCAGGCGCGATGCCGCTCGATCGCCTCCGGTAGGCGGGCGAGCGCGTCTGACTCGTCAACCGCGAGCACGTGGCAACCGGGCAGCTCAGCGACATGCGCCGCGCAGGCTTCCCCCGGCGCGACCTCGAAGTAGATGTTGTATGGAGCGATGCCGGACAATCCCGTGGCATGCCTTCGAGACGGTGCCGGCGCATTGTCGTCCATCGGGAGGCCCGTCACGCTCACGCCGTCACTCCAAGCACGACGAAGTCCGCCGCGGCAGACAGGGCCGCTTCGTAGACGACATCCTGACCGCGCCGGCCGAGCGCGCGGACGATCAGGTCAACCGGGTCATGGTCGAAGAGGGGCACCATCCGCTCCAGTGGTTCCTTCGCCTCACTCGTGGCGATGCACTGACCGAGGCCGGCTTGATCGTCGACGCGAACCAGGTATCCCGCACCGCCCGCGTTCAGGCGGACCGAGTGGATACCTGCAACGCCGCGCCCCGCTACCACGGAACGGAGCCTAAGCGTCACCGACCGGTCGCCCGCGCTGAAGGTGACGACGCCCGGAGCGGGTGAGTCGAACGGCTGCCAGCGGAGCGTTGCCGCCAGCCAGCCGGCGAGCAATAGGCTCTCCTCGGGGATGGTCGACTCACCGAGGTACTCGATCGTCACGTCGGTAATCGACCGGAGATGCCCGCGCGCCTCCGGCGGATCCATCGTCTGTGCCAGCAATTGCCGCCACTCACGCAACCGCTCCCAGGCAAGATCGCCGATCGCCGCCCGCCGCCGTCGATCCTCCTTCCAGCGCGCGAGCGCGATCAAGCCCGCGCCGGGATCGCGGAACAGTCCACTGTCCAGCACCACCCGATCGACGGCGCCGCGGGCGAACTGGAGGAAGACCGGATCAGCAGGGCGGGGACGGCCGGTCCACCAGAAGGTCGCGGGCAGGTCGGTGATCAGCAGCGGCGTGATCGCGCCGAACAGGAGCGGGCGGCTGGTGCCGCCGCCGGTCACCGTGATCTGTTCGGAGCAAACCCTCCGCTCGCCGACGGGGTTGACCAGACACTGGATCGAGATGCCGGCGCTCAGCGGCCCGTCCTCGCTCGGCGAGACATGCACGATAATGCCACGGCTGGGATGCCGTTCGGGCAGCGCATCGGCCACCATCGTCGCAAGACTAGCCGCCTCGCGGTCTTCCGTGTAGACGACCAGGGTCATCACGCGGGTGCGGGCGACCGGCGGACCGTCGCCGGAAGCCGCCGCCTGTTGCCACAGCTCACTCAGCGCCCGCTCCAACTCCGCGCTGTCGAGTCCGAGCAATTCGTCACGGTGCGTCGTTTCGACCGTCATCGTCAGAGCCGTCTCCAGCGCCGCTCGTCCCGCTCGATCAATGCGTTGGCTTCGGCCGGTCCCCATGTTCCTGCCTCGTACGCGGGGAGACGCGCCGGCCCTGTTTCCCGCCACGCTTCGATGATCGGATCGACGAACGCCCAGGATGCCTCCACCTCATCGCGCCGGATGAACAGCGTCGAGTCGCCGAGCATCGCATCGAGCAGCAACCGTTCATAGGCTTCCGGTGAGGATACGGCGAAACTGGCTCCGTAATCAAAGTCCATCTGCACAGCGCGGAGGTCCATCACCTGACCCGGAACTTTCGCCCGAAAGTTCATGGCGATGCCTTCGTCCGGCTGAATCCGGAGCGAGAGGACGTTCGGTTCCGGGCTGACGCCGTCGCCGTGGCGGAACAGCCGGAGCGGTGGGCTCTTGTAGACGATCGCGATCTCCGTCGCCCGCTTCGGCAGCCGCTTGCCGGAACGGATGTAGAAGGGCACGTCCGCCCATCGCCAGTCATCGATGAAGAGTTTTAGGGCGACGAACGTCTCCGTGACGGAGTCCGGGGCAACACTCGACTCCTCCAGGTATCCGGAGACGGGCCGGCCACCGACTGCCCCCGCCGCATACTGCCCGCGTACCGCCCAGTGGTCGAGATCGTCCATCGATATCGGGCGGATGGCGTGGAGCACCTTCACCTTCTCATTGCGGACAGCATCAGCCTCGAACGCGACCGGCGGCTCCATCGCTACCAGCGTCAGCAGTTGGAGCATGTGATTCTGGATCATGTCTCGGATCACGCCGGCCTGATCGTAGTAGTCGCCCCGTCCTTCCACGCCGACGCTCTCGGCGACGGTGATCTGGACGTGATCGATGAACTGCCGGTTCCAGAGCGGCTCAAAGATGCTGTTGGCGAAGCGCAGCACGAGGATGTTCTGGACCGTCTCCTTGCCGAGGTAGTGGTCGATCCGGAAGACCTGCGACTCGTCGAAGACGGAGAGGACATCGCGGTTCAACTGCCGCGCGCTCTCCAGGTCCGTGCCGAAGGGCTTCTCGACGATCACGCGCGACCAGGCGTGCTCGGGCGCCTGATTCAGGCCGCTCTCGCCGAGGTGATGGATGATGCCGGGAAAGTCGTCGGGCGGCGTCGCCAGATAGAAGAGATGGTGGCCGTTGGTGCCGCGGGTGGCGTCCACCTCGGCCAGGGTTTCGCGGAGCCGGACGTAGCCGTCCGGCTTCTGGAACTCACCCTGCACATAGCGAATCCCGTGGGCGAAGCTCTCCCACATCGGATCACCCTCGCCGCGCAGGACGCGATGCTCGATCAGCGCTTCGTGCATCATTCGCCGAAATTCGTCGTCGGAGAGGTTACGGCGGCTGAAGCCGATCACGGTGAAGCCGGCGGGCAGCTGCTGGTGTTGCGCGAGACGGTAGAGCGCCGGCATCAGCTTGCGCCGGTTGAGGTCGCCGGTCGCACCGAAGATCACCATCGCACAGGGTGGCGGAACCCGCTGTTGCTCCAATCCCCAATTGAGCGGATTGTCGAGCTCGGCATCCGTAGCGATCATGAAACGGCTCCTGTCAGCGTTCAGTCCCGCGTGCCGGTCACCCTCACAATCACCGCACTCAAGACCTGGGAATCAAGATTCGGACGCCCGAATCGCGTGCCCGCCGAACTCTCGCCGGAGGGCGGCGATCACCTGGGCGGAGAACGACTCCTCCTGTCGCGATGCGAAGCGGGCGAGCAGGGAGAGCGTCAGCACCGGTGCCGGCGTGTTCTGGTCGATCGCCTCGAAGACGGTCCAGCGACCTTCACCAGAGTCCTCCACATAGCCGCGCACGCCCTCCAGGGTCGCATCCTGGGCCAGGGCGCGCTCCAACAGGTCGAGCAGCCAGGAACGGACGACGCTGCCATGGCGCCAGAGCTCGGAGATGGCGTGCAGGTCGAGGTCGAAGCGGGAGTTCCGCAAGATCTCGAAGCCCTCGCCGAAAGCCTGGAGCATACCGTACTCGATGCCGTTGTGCACCATCTTGGTGAAGTGTCCGGCGCCGCTCGGTCCGACGTGCAGGCAGCCGTGCTCCGGCGCCAGCGTCTTCAGCGCCGGCTCGATCAGCGCATACGCCTCCGGGGCGCCGCCGACCATCAGGCAGTAGCCTTCCTTCAGCCCCCAGATGCCGCCGCTGGTGCCGGCGTCGACGTAGCGGATACCGGCGGGAACGAGCGCCTCGGCGCGGTGGATCGTGTCCTTATAGTTCGAGTTGCCGCCGTCGATCAGGACATCGCCGCTGCTCATCAGCGGCGAAAGCTCGGCGATCGTCGCCTCGACCGGCGCCCCGGCCGGGACCATCATCCAGACCGCCCGGGGCGGTTGGAGCGCCTGCACCAGTTCCGCCAGCGAGCCAGCGCCGGCCGCACCTTCGTCTTCCGCCGCCTGGACCGCCTCCGTGCTCCGGTCGAAGACGACGACGCGATGGCCGCCCTGCAACAGCCGACGGGTCATGTTGCCGCCCATCCGGCCGAGGCCGATCATTCCGATCTCCATCCTGTCCTCCGAGGCCTTAGTTCGAGGCGTTTCACCCGATGAGCGCCGCCTTCAGCCGTTCCAAACCGGCGGCGATGTCCGCGCCGAGACTGACCCGGACGGCCCGCAGCTTCCGCGATTGGAGCGACTGCAGGTCGCCCAGCGCCTGCGCGCGTTCCAGAACCCCGAAGCTGTAGGGCGCGCCCGGCACCGGTAGGTTCGTGGTGATGTCGTGCGTCAGTTGCAGGAAGACGCCGCGCGCCGGACCACCCTTGTGCAGCTGTCCCGTCGAGTGCAGGAAGCGCGGTCCATAGCCGACCGTCGTCGCCACCTTGAGCGTGTCGCGCAGATGCCGCCGGATCTCCCTCAGTGCCGCGTCGATCTCCTCCGTGCGGGGCAGGTAGGCCGTGATCGCGAGGTAGTCGCCCGGCTCACACTCCTTGACGAACCGGCACAGCGCGGCGGCGCTATCGGCTGTGCGACGCAGGCCGTTGGCGGTGGGCGTCGCCGCGTAAAGTGTGAGTCCGTCGTCGAAGAGCGGACGCTCGTCAGGGAAGGCGCCCCGCTGCTCGTACTCGCGCAGCACGCGGCGTGTATTGTCCTTCGACTCCTGCACGTTCGGCTCGTCGAAGGGGTTCACTCCCAGGAGCGCCCCGGCGGTGGCGGTGGCCAGCTCCCAGCGGAAGAACTCGCCGCCGAGGTCATAGCGGTCGCGCAAGGTGATCCGCACGACGGGGAAGCCGGCGCGCTCCAGCGCGGCGACCGCTGCATCCTGGTGGTCGTCCGGCTCCTCGGCGAGTGTCAGGTAGACAAACAGCCGGTCATCGCCGTAGACGGCCGGTGCACCCACCGGCTCACCCTCGATCGGGATGATGCCTTTCCCCTGCTTGCCCGTGCTCTCTGCGATCAACTGCTCGACCCAATAGCCGAAGCTGGCGATCCCCGGCGCGCAGATCAGCGTCAGCTTGTCGCGGCCATCGCGGGCGGCGCGGCCGATGATCGCACCGAGGCAGACACCGGCGTTCGCTTCGATTGGTACATCCGGACCGCAGGCGGCGGCCATCGCGCTCACCCGATCCAGCAGCCGGGGCAGATCCACGCCGAGGATGGCGGCGGGAACCATGCCGACGAACGAGACGGCGGAGTAGCGGCCGCCGATGTCCGGCTGGTTGAGGAAGACACGGCGGAAGCTCAGTTCTTTGCCGAGCCGATCGAGCGTCGATCCGGGGTCGGTGATCACCGCAAACTGGGCGCCGTTCTCTCGCTTCGCCCAAAAATATTCGAGGAACGCCATCGTCTCGGTCGTCGTGCCGGACTTGCTCGACGCGATGAAGAGGGTGTGATCGAGGTCGATCACCTTCTCAACCGCCGTCACCGCGAGCGGGTCGGTGCTATCGAGCACGTGCAGCGAGGGAGTGTCCGATTCGGCGCCGAACGCGTCGCGCAACACCTCCGGCGCCAGGCTCGACCCGCCCATGCCCATCAAGACAACGTCGGTGAAGCCGTTCGCGCGGAGCTCGCCGGCGAACTCGGTCAGCGAATCCACTTCGGCGCGCATCGTCTCGAAGCTGTTCAGCCAGCCGAGCCGGTTGTCGATGCTTTTCTGTTGGTCCGGATCTTTACTCCAGAGCGAACCGTCACGGTCCCAGAGCCGCCTGGCAAAGTGCATACCTTGGAGTTCGAACATCGACTCGGCGACCGGCGACTTCAGCGGTCCCAGTGCGGCGCTCTGCCGGCCGTCGCGCTCGCCGAGGATCTGGTCGCGCTTGGCCGCGATCCCGCTCATCAGCGACTCGAAGGACTTCGCGAAGGAATCGACGCCCTCCCGCTCCAGCCTGGCCGTTACCTCGTCGAGGTCGATGCCCAGCGCGGCGAGCTCGGTGAGGCGCTCCTCCGCTTCGGCCAACCCGTCCTCAAGGGTGAGCGCGACCGTGCCGTGATCGTTGAACGCGACCAGTGTTTGCGGCGGCAATGTGTCGACCGTATGCGGCCCGATCAACGCCTCGACGTAGTAGACGTCCGGATAGGCCGGGTCTTTGGTGCTCGTGCTCGCCCACAGCGGACGCTGGAACCGGGCGCCGGCTGCCTCCAGCTGTTGCCACCGGTCGCCGGAGAATCGCGTCTTGAACAGCGCGTAGGCCCGCTTGGCGTTGGCAATGGCGATGGCGCCGCGCACCGCTTGCAGACGGTCGCGCTCCTTGGAATCCGAGGTTTCGCCGAGGCGCGCGTCGATGATCTTGTCGACGGCGGTGTCCACCCGCGAGACGAAGAAGCTGGCGACCGATGCAATCCGGTCGATCGGCTGGTTGGCGGCGACCCGTCGCTCCAGCGCGGCGAAGTATCGATCGACCACCTCACCGTATCGATCAACGGAGAAGAGCAGGGTGATGTTGATGTTGATGCCTTCGCTCAGACACTGCTCGATCGCGGGCAGACCCTCGCGCGTGCCGGGGATCTTGACCATCACGTTGGGGCGCCTGAGGGCGGACCAGAGCCGCCGGGCCTCGACGATCGTCCCTTCGGTGTCATGTGCCAGGGTGGGTGATACCTCGATGCTGACGAAGCCGTCGGCGCCGCCGGTGCGGTCGTAGATCGGACGCAGCACATCGGCGGCGTCCCCGAGATCCGCGACGGCGAGCGCCTCGAAGATGACGCCGGGATCAGCGCCCTCGCCGATCAACGCTCGTAATCCGGCGTCATAGTCGGCGCTGCCGGTGATCGCCTTCTCGAAGATCGTCGGATTGGAGGTGACGCCGGTGACGCCGTCCTCCTCGACCAGTGCCCGAAAGGCGCCGGACATCAACTGGCCGCGGTCGATGTTATCCAGCCAGATGCTCTGACCAAGCTGCTGCGCGGCGAAGGCCGGTTTCATGCGCTCCTCGCTTCCCTCTACCTCGGGCGGCGCGGGGTGCCTTCCGAGCGTTCGCTGGGGTGTCGTCTCTTCGATCATACCGCTGCCGGTCCGATCATTCACGGTTAGCGACACCCGGTGCCGCGCCTAGCCCTGGGGAGCATCGCCGTCCTTCTGCTGCCGCCTCCGCGTCCGGTCCGTCCGCGCCTCCTGCGCGCGGGCGCCGGCGTGCTGCTCTTCGTAGCGGGCCAGCACAAACAGCAGGTCCGAAAGCCGGTTGAGATACAGCAGGATCTCGGCGTTCGTGATCACGCCGTCGTGAAAGAGGCGCGCCGCCAGGCGCTCGCCGCGCCGGACGACGGTCCGGGCCAGGTCGAGCGCGGCGCCGGGGAGCGTCTCGCCGGGAATGATGAAGACGTTGCCGATCTCGGTGTCCAGCTTCAGTTCCTCTGTCCGCGTCTCGAGATCGACGACGTGCTGCTCGGTGATCTTGAACTGGCTGTCCGCATACGCCTCCGGCGAGAGCGCCAGCTCCGCCATCACCTGATAGATCTCGCGCTGGAGCGACAGGATCATCGCCTTGACCCGGTCATCGCCGCTCACCGCACGCGCGATACCGAGTGCCGACGTCGCTTCATCCAGGGTGCCGAACGTATCCGGCCGCGGGTCCCACTTCGGCACCCGCTCTTTGCCGATCAGGCCGGTATACCCGGTGTCGCCGGTCCGTGTCGTCACCTTTGCTCGCCGTGCCATAACACCTCACCTCACTCGTCGCCGGCGCCCGGCCAGCAGATCACCGCGACCTGACCCTCGTAGGAATAGACAACGCCGTCACCGTGCGGGACGAAGAGCCGGCGGGCAAGCGCGTCAGCGTCTCCCCGCTCTTGTTCGGTGGGATCTGGCAAGCCGATCAGCTTCTCGGCGGCATCCTCGTAGGATGCCCGCCACACCTGCCGCTGCACGCGCCGGACATCCACCTCGGTCGCAATGCCCAGCTCGTGCAGCGCGAGCAGCAGATGGATGTACGTGACACCGGGCCGGTATCCACGCGGACCACGCGGATCGACGACGGACGGCAGCACCGGAGGATTGTGCCCGACACTCCAGGCAACGACCACCCGCCGCCGCGCGGCCGCCGTCATCCGTTCGATGCACGCCCGCAGATCGACGACGCGATACAGACTATTCACCGCGAGCACAACGTCATGCCGGCCGGCCTCGACATCGGGCCACTCCGCCTGCACGGCGGTGACATTCCCGATCTCCCGCCGTCGCAGCTCCCCCTGCAAAACGGCAAGCATCGCATCGGACATGTCCACGGCAAACACCCTTCCCGCGCGGGCCGCTGCCGGAATCGTAAATCCACCGGTCCCCGGACCGATCTCCAGCACGGACGCTCCTGGCTCGATCAACGACACGATCGACGTTACGAATTCGGGCGCGCTGACATGCAAGGCATTGCGATTGTAGTCATGCGCCAGGCTGCGCCAGCGCTCGCGCTCCGCAGCCGCATCAACCGGAGCCGGCCGCGCCGCCGCCGATTGCTGTAACTGCGTCCAGTACGCAAAGGCGTTGATCTGCCCCTCCCCTGGTCCCTCCCCGGTCAAAACTCAATCCCCGGTTGTGCCTTAATCCCCGCTTTATACGGGTGCTTGACTTCGCGTATCTCACTGACGAGGTCGGCGAATTCGACCAACTCCGGCGGCGCGTCGCGGCCGGTGATGATCACGTGGGTCCGTTCGTGGCGGGTCCGGAGCGCGGTCAGCACGTCCTCAACCGGGATCCAGCCGAACTTCATCGTGTAGGTCAGCTCGTCGAGGACAACCAGATCGTAGTCGCCGGAGGTGAGAAAGGGTTGGGCCTGCTGCCAGCCTTCGCGGGCGAGGTCGGCGGTGTGGTCGATGTCTTTCGATGTCCAGGTCCAGCCGTCGCCGAGCGCGTGCCACTCGATCCCCAGCTTCTTGGCGGCCCGGCGTTCACCGTAGTTATTCGTCTTGGACTTGACGAACTGCAACACGGCGATGCTCCAGCCCCGGCCCCAGGCGCGTAGGACCACGCCGAAGGCCGCCGTCGATTTCCCCTTGCCGTTGCCGGTGTTCACGATCACGAGCGGATGTCGTGCGCCCATCGAGCTTGCTCCTCTCAGCCGCACACGAAAAACCCGCGGGCGTCGGGGTCGCCTGCGGGCAAACGCCGCGGGACGCCCCGGGACGCGAGGGCGTGCGGTTCATCGTGCCGCGGCAGGTGCTCTGGCTCTCCCCGTTCCAGGGATCACAGTTGCGCGTCAGCGCCGGATTCGCACCGGCTTTCCCTGCACATCGCGACACGGAGAGTATCGCACAGCTAGCCCGTTCAGTCAGGGCATAGGTCGCGCAGATGGGGAGTGTCTCGTGTGACACAAGCGACTCTAGCCTGGATCGATCGACACGGGCGCAACGATATCTGGGTACGGGCGCGCGGCCGTATACCCCTGTGGTGTACGGCGAAAGGAGACAGGCATGACCACCGATGTTCAATCCCACACGACGCTGTACGGCTACCGCTTCCGCAGCCTGCTGATCGGCGGACTGGTGACGGCTGCCGTCGCGGCAGTGGCAAATCTCGTGGTCTTCATGATCGCCAAAGGCCCATTGGATATCTCGTTCGTAATCGCTTATCGTGGGCCGGACACGACTCCGGAGTCGCTGCCGCCGGCGCTGGTCGCGATCACCAGCGCCGTGCCGGCATTGATCGCGGCGCTGCTTCTCTGGGTGCTCGGACACACCATCCGGCGACCGTTGTTCGTCTTTCAAATCGTGAGCGCGATTGCCCTCCTGCTCTCGCTGGCCGGGCCGTTCACCTTGGAAGATGTGTCCGCGTCCACCCGCGTCGCGCTGCTCGTGATGCATCTCCTCGCTGGCGCGATCATCATCGGCGGGCTGACGTTGTGGGTGAGTCAGGGACCGCAGGAAGAGCGAATCAGCGCGTAACTCCGTCGCTCGGTCGTACAGACTACAGCGGTCTGGCGGTCGTAAACAACAAACCGCGGGCCAGGACCTCACCGGCGAGGACACCGCCCATCGCGATGTAGAGCAGGCCGGTGGCGGACATCATCGCGCGGATGATGCTCGATTGCCAGGCCATGAAGGCAAGTGCCAGCGGGAAGATCAGGCCGACGCCCATCCGCAACCAGAAGACCGGGTTCTGCGCGAGGCCGATGTCCGGGTTCTCGACGGCGGACGGCACATAGCTGGCCGGGATGGCGATGTTGACCACGACCAGGAGGGTCTGCACGGCGAGGGCCGCGAGCAGCACCAGCGTCAGGAGATTGAGCGGCTGTTCCGGCAGGCGGGGTGTCACCAGATACCAGTGCCCCAGGGTCATCGCCATGCTCACCGCCCCGAGGCTGATGGCGCCGGCAAGCAGGCTGAGCAGCGTGCCCGCGTACCCCCAGGTCGGCAGCCGAAAATAGCCGGCGGCGATCGCGATCGTCGCCACCCCGGCGACGGCGGTTACCCATCCCCACGGCCTGGCCGGGCCGGGGCGCTCCCGCCAGATATACCAGTTGTAGATCAGACTGGCGACGGAGAAGGCGGCCAGCGTGATCCGCATCGGCAACAACCAGCCATCGGCCAGGGGATAATCGGCAACCTCGGTCACGCCGGTGAAGGTGGCCGTCACCCAGAGCGCCGGCAGCGCCGTGCAGGGGACCAGAATCGCCCCCATCTTGAGAAAGCCCTTGGAAACGTCATTCCGCCCCGCGACGAGGAGCAGCGCCGCCTGGCAGCCAACGGCAAACTCCAGGAGCAAGAGGAACGTGGTATACGGCATCGCCGCGAGGTTCATGGATCACTCATTTGTATCTCTTGTCACAAATATGCTACGGCGATGGCCGGCGCCGGGCAAACATCCAACCTTGACGCTGGGTGCCCCGTCAAGTCAATCACCGTGACCTGGGAGCGCGGGCATCGTGCCCGCTATGGCGTCCAGCGGCTTCGCGGGCACGTTGCCCGCGCTCCCAGGTCACGGTGGATGTCCCAAGGCGTGCGGCGGTCAGTGACTCTGAAGATCAGCGAGGAAGCTGATCATGGCGCGGTTCACCTCGTCCGGCTGTTCCTGCTGCGTCCAGTGCCCGCTCTCCTTGACGTGATGGAACCGCACGTTTGGCACGAAACGCTCCATCCCGTCCGCCATCTCCGGCTTGAGCACCGGATCCTTCTCCGCCGTGATCATCAACGACGGCGCCATCACCTGCTTGTCGGCGAGGTCTTCGGTCATCTCCCAGTTCTTGTGAAAGTTCCGATAGAAGTTGATCGGGCCGCGCAGACCGCCCGCCCGAAAGGCAGCGGCGAAGACGGCGATGTCGTCGTCGGTGATCGCGTCCGGATTGCCGGCGGTCGAGCGCATCACCGCGCGCAGCGTGCCCTCGATGTCGGCCTCCATCTCCCGCTCGGCGACCCCCTCCTCCTGAAAGTGGAGGATGTAGTTGAAGCGACCGTCCGGCGCGGCCTTGAAGGCCTCGATCGGTGAGATCGGGGCACGCGGGATGAAGGGCGTGTTCAGTGCGATCACCCGCTCGACCCGCTCCGGGTGCATCAACGCGAACTGCCAGACGATGATCCCACCCCAGTCGTGACCGACGACCACGGTCTTCTCGATGCCGAGCGCATCGAGCAACCCGATCAGGTCGCCAACGAGATGCTGGATATCGTACGCCTCGATCGCATACGGCTTGTCTGAACCACCGTAGCCGCGCAGATCGGGGGCGATCACACGGAACCCAGCCTCGGCCAGCGCTGGGATCTGATGACGCCAGGAGTACCACAGTTCGGGGAAGCCATGCAGAAGCAGGACGGGGTAGCCGCTGCCCTGTTCCACATAGTGCATGTTGATCCCATTGGTTTCGACGGTCGCGTGCGTCCAGGTTTCCTGTGTCGCGGTCACGGTGGGTGCTCCTCAGCGGGAATGAGGGGGAAAGGCACAGGCACCATACGCCGGGAAGGAACCGCTCACAAGGGACCAGGTCAAAGCCGCCGGTAGAGGAAAAAGAGCAGTGCGGCGACTGCCGGCACCCCGCCTTAACCGACAATCACCGCACGTGCTCCATCTTTACCATGGCAACCGGCCGCTGGGACCGGATCACCCGATGGTGGTAAAACGACCGATTCTCGGCTACCTCGATCAACTTGACCGATTAACCGTTGATCTGCCACCCCGATCCTGGTTTACTTCCTTCAGGTCGGACGACGGAACGTACTACCACCCCACCCCGCCACCGGAGACCGCCGACCGACCCGCACGATGCCCACGCACCTGGGGAGGGAGCGTGGGCATTGTTGCGTCTGCCGCGGGTCCTCCGCGTACACACGCGGCCATTCACGACGCGCGGACCGCCACACCCGTGACGATCGGCTGGAGGGCCGCAAGACCGCGGTCGACATCCGCCTCGTCGTTCCAGATATGGGTCGAGATCCGGATTCGTCCGCTGTAGCCGCTGACCAGAATGTTCTCGCCCGCCAATCGCTCGGCGATCGACTCGGGGTTCTCCACCCAGAAGCAATTGTTCCCCGCCCGCCAGCGTGGGTCCGATGGCGTCGCCAGCGGCACACCTAACAAGCGCAGACCCTCGTGCATCCGCGCGCTCAGGTCACGAACATGGGCGTACACCTGATCCAGGCCAAGGTCGAGCAGGTAGCCGAGCGCGACATCGAGGTAGACGATCGCCATCCACGGGGGATTGCCTGCCTCCAGCCGCTCCGCCGTCGGCTTCCACACCGGCGTCAGCGGGTCATTGGCCGGACCCAGGGCATCGGTCACGCTCCGCCAGCCAACGATCGCCGGTTCCAGTTCCGGTACCCGCTCGCGGTTCCAGACGACGGTGGCGACGCCCTGGCAGCCGAGCAGCCACTTATATGTCGCGGAGACGGCAAAGTCACACAGTCGTGCCGGCACGGGCGCTGCCCCGGCGGCATGGGTCACGTCGGCGTAGAGCATTGCGTTGCCGCCATCGGCAATCTGCCGCAGCGCCTCAAGGTTGTGCTGGATGCCGGTCAGATAGTTGACCTGGCTGACCGCAATCAGCCGCGTGCGCTCGTTCACCGCCGCCCGGAAGTGCGCCTCATCCGGCGACCAGTCCGCGTGGCGAATCACGCGGATCTCGACACCCCGGTCGCGGAGGCGGGTCCAGGGAAGGAGTGAGGAAAGAAACTCGACATCCTCCAGGACAATGTTGTCGCCGGATTGCCAGGGGAGGGACAGCGCGATCTGGCTTGCACCATCGGCCACCGACGAGGCGAAGGCGATCTCTGCCGGCGTGACCCCGAACAGGACGGCGGCCCGCTCCTTACAACGGTCGTAGGCATCCTGCTTGGCCCGGTAGTCGGGCGTGCCCAAACCAGACCGTCCCTTCAGACGGATGTATCGTTCGACCGCCGTCAACTGCGCGCGCAGGGAAGGTGACTCGCCGCCGGCAGCGAGATGCACCAGACCGTCGAGGTTGAGGAAATCGGAGTGTGGCGCCAGCCTCATCGTGAGCCTCCTGGACACGAATCGTGAATCGTCGGGCACGGACAGAATACGCCTCGCCGGGACCGCTTGCTTCTATCCGCCATTCCCGATTCGCTATTCGCCAGATCGGAGGTGGCTGCATGGGAAGTCTCGATGGTCAGGTGGCGCTGGTGACAGGCGCGGGGACGGGCATCGGCCGGGCGGTGGCGGAGGTGTTCGCGCGAGAGGGGGCGCGGGTCGCGCTCAACGGGCGGCGTCAGCCGCCGCTGGAGGAAACAGCCGGCCTCGTCTCGCAGGCCGGTGGTGAGGCGCTCATCGTCCCGGGCGACCTGACCAACGATCAGTCGGTCGAGCGCATCTCGCGCGCCGTGCTGGAGCAGTGGGGGCGAATCGACCTACTCGTCAACAACGCCGGCCTGAACGTGCCGCAACGGGCGATGGCGGACCTGAGTGCCGAGGACTGGCGGGCGGTGATCGACGCCGACCTAACGGCGCCGTTTCTCCTCTGCCGGGCGGTGCTGCCATCGATGCGAGAGCGGCGGCACGGCACGATCATCAACATCTCGTCGATGGCCGGGAAGCGAAGCAGCCTGCTCTCAGGTCCGGCCTATGGTGCCGCCAAAGCCGGCCTCAACTCCTTCACCGACTCGCTCAACCTGGCCGAGCGGGCGAACGGCATCCGCGCCTGCGTAATCTGTCCCGGCGAAGTCGCCACCCCGATCATGAAATTGCGCCCGCATCCGCCGTCCGACGAAGCGATGGCGACGATGCTGCAACCGGAGGATGTCGCCGCCGCCGCACTGCTGGTCGCGGCCCTGCCCCACCGCGCCACGATCGACGAGATCCTGATCCGTCCGACCGTGCTGCGCGATGTGACCGAGGACCGGCGGAGAGCAGAAGGGTGATAACGAAGCAGACCCCTCCCCCCGCTGACGCGCGGAGAGGGGAGTACGGTCAGACGGTGGGTGCCAGCGTCATCCTCGCGGCAGGCTGGCGGATGGAACGGTCTGTGTTGGCACCCCAGATCCGGCGAGGCACCCCTCCCCCCGCTGCCGCGCGGAGAGGGGCCGGGGGAGGGGTCCGTCCCTACGCCTTCTTCCCGTTCTTCTGCCCCCGCAGCTCGCCGATGCCTTCCTCGGCCCGCTGCGCGATCTCCGTCTGCGCTCCGCGGAATTCCTCGAACGCCGTCTGGAAGACGCGGGCGGCATGCTCTTGCGTCTTCAGGCCGGTCTCCGTCCACAGCTGGTATCCGGCGCGGGTTGCGTCGCCGGCGCGAGTGATGAAGGTGAACGGCGTCGGGGTGGCCTCCTCGGCGGTGGCGGAGGATTGGGCCTCGTCGACCGCGCGCTTGATCAGGGACGCGATCTCCTGCTGCGCGCCGAGCGTCTCGTCGATCCAGACGCGGGCGACACGGGCCAGTCGCTCGTTCGTGTGCAGCGAGGCGTCCACCCAGCCGAGATAGAGGTTCGTGGCGGTGGCGTAGTAGTTGGTGGCGGATTCAGTCACCATGGTCGTCGTCAGTCCTTTCGTGGTCGCGTTCATGCCGTTCGGCCACTTGTGCGCGGGCCGGATGCGCCGTCACCGCCGGTAGATTCGGCGGCGTCCGTAGCCGGCGGCGCGGTTGCACCCGTCCCGGCATACAGCTCGAAGAATCGGTCCAGGAATCGTTGGTAGGTGCCGAGGGCGTCCGCCCACTGGCTGAGGAACTGCTCACCCGACTCGGTGATGCGATAGGTGCGGCGCGCCGGGCCGGCATCGCTTGTCTCCCACGAGGAGAGAACCAGACCCTCCCGCTCCATCTGCCGTAGCGTACGGTAGACGGTCGCCGGATCCACCGTTGCGAAGCCGAGCATCGTCAGGGTCTGCATGATCTGATAACCGTGCGCCGACCAGTTCTTGAGGAACAGCAGGACATACGGCACGAGCAGGTTGCGCGGCAACCCCAACGGCGGGACCGAACCATCGTCATGCTTGCGAGCCGGCACGGCGGTCCTCCATCTATATGCATTTTGCACGTAGATGCTTGCTTCGTCAAGCCCACGTGTCACCTCGTCCCTCACACCGTGCTACGCTCTTCACGAGAGGGGCAGTCTCAAGTGGAGCAGGGAACGATGGACCTGATCACCCCACGACGGAAGACGCGGATTGTGCGAGTGGGCGCCGCCGTGATCGGCGGCGACGCGCCCGTGCTCGTCCAGTCGATGATCACCGAGGAAACCAAGAACGTCGATGCCTGTGTCGCGCAGATCATCGCGATGTATGAGGCAGGCTGCGAGCTGGTGCGGGTGACGACGCCCACCCTTGCCGATGCCCACTGCCTCGGTGAGATCAAGGCGAAGCTCGACGCTCGTGGATATACCATCCCGCTCGTCGCCGATGTCCATCACCAGGGCACCGAGATCGCGGTCGCCGTCGCTCAGTTCGTCGACAAGGTACGGATCAACCCCGGCCTCTTCGTCTACCGCCGGCCGCGCGGCCGCGCCGAAGAGTACTCCGAGGACGAGCACCGCGCCGAGCTCGAAGCGATCGAGGAGTCGATGCTGCCCGTGATCGAGGTCTGCAAGCAGCGCGACATCGCCATGCGGATCGGCGTCAACCACGGCTCGCTCGCCGAGCGGATGCTCGTCACCCATGGCGACACGCCGCAGGGCATGGTCGAGTCGGCGATGGAGTATCTGCGCCTCTGCGAAAGGCACGGCTATCGTAATCTCGTCATCTCACTGAAGGCGTCGCGCGTGCCGGTAATGATCGCGGCCAACCGGCTGATGGTCGCGCGGATGGCTGAGGAAGGGATGGACTACCCGCTCCACCTCGGTGTCACCGAGGCGGGGGATGGTCAGTACGCCCGGATCAAGTCCACCTCCGGCATCGCCACGCTCCTCGCCGAGGGCATCGGCGACACGATCCGCGTCTCCCTCGCCGAAGATCCGATCAACGAACTGCCCGTCTGCTACGAGATCCTCCAGGCGTTGGGCCTGCGCCGCACACAGGTCGAGTTCGTCGCCTGCCCCGGTTGCGGCCGGACGAAGTTCGATCTGCCCACCGTGCTGCACGAGGTACGCGAGGCCACCCGGCACCTTGTCGGCCTCAACATCGCCGTGATGGGTTGCATCGTCAACGGCCCCGGTGAGATGGCGGACGCCGACTACGGCTACGTCGGCAAGGCCGGCGGCAAGATCGCCCTCTATCGCGGCCGTGAGGTCGTCAAAGAGAGCATCCCGCAGGAGCGCGGCGTCGAAGAACTCGTCGCCCTGATCCAGTCCGACGGCAAATGGGTCGACCCACCGGAAGGCGCACCGACGCCGTCAGGTTCCAAGCCGGAGACGGCTGGCCTCGGCCGCGGGAAGTACCTCAACACCATCCCGCTGACGCCCGTACACTAGCGCGAAAATGATCCGGTCGCGTGCATTGGTGACATGCCGCGACCGTCGTCCCATACCCAAGAGCGTGTTGAGATGACTATCACGGTTCGCGACCGTTCCCTGACGCTTCAGCAGTTTCTGGCACTGCCGGAGGTCGAGCCTGCCCTGGAATACTTCAACGGGAAGGTGACGCAAAAGGTGTCTCCGCTGGGTGAGCATGGCCGGCTACAGTCGAAGTTCACGGAAATGTTGAACGGACACGCCGAACCGCGCCGGTTGGGAATGGCGTTCACCGAGATTCGGGCGACATTCGCCGGGGCCTCGCGGGTGCCGGACATCGCCGTCTATCGATGGGACCGCATCCCACGGACGGCGACGGGAAGGATCGCGCGGTACTTCCGAACGCCGCCCGATATCGCCGTCGAGATCCTCTCCCCCGGTCAGTCGCTGCCAAAACTCGCCGACAAGTGCCGTTGGTTTGTCGCCAACGGCGTCGCCATCGCTCTGCTGGTCAACGATCGATCGGAGACGATCACCCGATTCGCCTCGGACGGCACCGAGCAGCGACTCGCCAAAGACGACAGGATTGACCTCGACCAGGTACTGCCCGGGTTCTCCCTCACCGTCCGGGCGCTGTTCGACACCCTCCAGATCGATCCGCCGCGTCGTCACCGGGCCTGATCGCCGAGTCGCAGAGAACGCAAAGAAGAACATTGAACTCTTTGCGTTCCTTTGCGTCCTCTGCGTCTTTGCGGTTCAATTACCGGCCCAACAGTCTCAACCGCAGGTCGATCAAGCGCAGGCGGTCCGCAATCATATCAGCATAGATTGCATCTCGTTCGGCCTCGGGGAACGCGACACGCAGGAGGATCGTGACATCCGGCGGGGAACGCCGTCCGAAGCGGACCGTGGCGGCGTGCAGTGAGAGCAGCGCCGACGCGGCAAGCAGCGCCTCTTCGCACGCTTCGCGGGCGGCAGCATCCAGACGCAGCGGAACTGTATCGACACGCGGGATCGGCCAACCAAGTTCCGGCAGTGAGTCGAGGGCGGCGGTCATCGCACCGCGCTCGCCGGCGCCGCTCGCCGCCTCCAGCAGGCTTTCGGCGCGGCGGAGCCGCTCCCGCGCCGTGATCTGCGCCAGGTTGAGTGCGGCGCGGAGAGCGGCGTACTCCGCCGCGGTGAGCACGATCGCATCCGACATGGCGTCAGTATCCCACAGCGATGGCGCTCCCTTTTTCGCTCTTCGTTGTCCCGCGATCGCCCTGTCCCGGCGACGTCCCTCGCATGATTTTGGAATGTTCCTGCACGATTCATCCGGTTGACACTACTCAATGCTGTGGCACGATGGCGGGGAAAGCGGCCGGCAGCGCCGCTCGATCGATTGAGATGGAGGAGAGCCAGGCAAGGAGGGAGAGTCGATGAAGATCTCGATGTTTCACCTGATGCCCTATCGCGACCTGCCCGCCGATTTCGAGCAGCGGTATCACTCGGTCTGGGTCGACCCGCCCTGGTGGGAACTGGCTGACGCCGAGCAGGTCGGCCAGTACTACAACTGGACGCTCGACGAGTTGATCCACGCGGCCAAGGCGGGCATGGATGGCGTCTGCGTGAACGAACATCACCAGAACGCCTACGGCTTCATGCCTGGCCCCAACCTGATGGGCTCCGTCCTCGCCCGCGCCACCGCCGGCATGGATGTGGGCATCGTCCAGATGGGCGCCACCCTGCCGACGACCAACCCGCCGATCCGCGTCGCCGAGGAATACGCGATGCTCGACTGCATCAGCGGCGGCCGCCTGATCGCCGGCATGCCGCTGGGCAGTCCGATGGACGCCAACCTCTGCTACGGCATCCCCCCGATCGAGCAGCGCGACCGCTACTACGAGGCGCACGACCTGATCCTGAAGGCGTGGCAGGCGAAGGAGATCTTCGCCTGGAACGGCAAGTATCAGCAGTTGCCGATGGTCAATCTCTGGCCCAGGCCGATCCAGCAGCCCTATCCGCCGGTGTGGGTGCCGGGCAGTGGCAGCCTCAGCACCTGGGACTTCGCCGCGAAGAACAACCACTGCTACTGCTTCCTCAGCTACTTCGGCAACAACCTCGGCAAGAGGGTGATGGACGGCTTCTGGCAATTCGTCGACACGACCGAGCTGGATGCCAATCCCTACCGCGCCGGCTTCCTCCAACTCGTCGCCGTCTCGGAGACGGACGCCCGCGCCGAGGAGGAGTACTACCCACACATCCGCTACTTCTATGACAAATGCCTGCACATCGCACCGGAGTTCTTCTCGCCGCCGGGCCATCAGGACTACCGCAGCCTCGTCAACAGCATGAAGAACCTGGCCTCCACCCAGGCGGAGATGATGGCAAAGATCCCGGAGTGGAAGTACAAGGACTTCGTCGAAAACCAGTTCGTCATCGCCGGCAGTCCGGCATCGGTCCGTGACCAGCTTGAAGAAGCGATCAAGAAGCTGCGGGTCGGCAACCTGATGGTGCTGCTCCACATCGGCTCGATGCCGCACGACCTCACGTTGAAGAACATCGACCTCTTCTCCAGGGAGGTGCTGCCGCACGTCCGCGACATCTGGGACGACGAATGGGAGAACCACTGGTGGCCGGAGCGCCTGCGGGCGAAGCGCGACCTGCGTGCTCCGGTTGGAGCGCCCGCCGGTGACGATTAGTGGCGAAACGAAGGAGCAGACGACATGGTCGCGACGCAGGAGCGAACGGTCAGCGTGTGGCGGGACACGGTGCAGCCACGGGTGAAAGTCGCCGGTAGCGGACCGCCGATCGTCTTCTTCCACGGCGCCACCGGCCTCCAGTGGGATGCGTTTCTCGATGCGCTCGCCGAGAACTTCACGGTGTACGCGCCGGAGCATCCGGGAACAACGCCCGGCGATCCGGACGGGATCAAATCGCTCGACAATCTCTGGGATCTGGTCCTCTACTACTACGAACTGTTCGACCAGTTGGGGTTGGAGACGCCGGCGGTCGTCGGTCACTCCTTCGGCGGGATGGTTGCCGCCGAGGTCGCGGCGACGAATCCCGCTCGCGTGAGCAAACTGGTGCTGATCGATCCGGTCGGACTCTGGCGCGACGACACGCCCGTGAAGAACTGGATGGTGATGCTGCCGGAGGATCTGGCGCAGGTCGTCTTCGCCGACCCGACCGGACCGGTCGCACAGCAGACGTTCGCTGTGCCGGATGACATCGATGGTCAGATCGACGCCCGCATCCAGATGATGTGGTCGCTGGCCTGCACCGGCAAGTTCGTCTGGCCGATCCCGGACAAGGGGCTGAAGAAGCGGCTGCATCGGATCGAGGCGCCGACCCTGGTCATCTGGGGCAAGGAAGACCGCCTGATCGACCCGGTCTACGCGCAGGAGTTCGCCGGCCGCATCCCCAACGCCCGCATCGAGTTGATCGACGGCGCCGGACACCTGCCACAGCTCGAACAGCAGGAGGCCGTCACTCCCCTGATCCGTGACTTTCTCAGTGGTTAGACGACACCCAACAACCTGCCCATGACGAAAGGAGAACCCGATGCCGCTCGACCCCCAAGTCAAGGCGCTGCTGGACCAGATGGCCGAGGCGGGCGCACCCCCCTTCGAGAGCCTGTCGCCGGAGCAGGCGCGTGAGATGATCGTGCAGATGCGCGAGCTGGCCGGTGAGCCGGAGCCGGTTGCCAAGGTCGAAGATAGTCAGATCCCGACGCCGGACGGACCAATCGCCGTCCGGATCTACACACCAGAGGGGACAGGGCCATTCCCGATCCTGGTCTACTTCCACGGCGGCGGCTGGGTGATCGGCGCCATCGACACGATCGATGCGCCCTGCCGGGCGCTGGCGAATCGTGCCGGTTGTGTCGTCGTCTCAGTCGACTACCGGCTGGCGCCGGAGCACAAGTTCCCCGCGGCGCCGGAGGACTGCTACGCGGCGACCCGCTACGTCGCCGAGAACGCGGCCGCCTACAACGCCGATCCGCAACGCCTCGCCATCGGTGGTGACAGCGCCGGCGGCAACCTCGCGGCGGCGGTCGCGCTGATGGCCCGCGATCGCGGCGGCCCGCCGATCGCCTTCCAACTGCTGATCTATCCCGTCACCGACCACACCTTCGACACTACCTCGTACCAGGACAACGCGGACGGCTACCTGCTCACCAAGAACGGGATGGTCTGGTTCTGGGACCACTATCTCACCAGCGCCGAAGATGGCCACGATCAGTACGCCTCGCCGTTGCGTGCGTTGAGTCTCAAGGACCTACCCCCGGCCTTCGTCCAGACCTGCGAGTTCGACCCCTTGCGCGATGAGGGCGAAGCCTACGCCAATCGCCTGCGTGAGGAAGGCGTTCAGGTCGAATCGAAGCGGTACGACGGGCTGATCCATGGCAGTTTCCAGATGGCCGGCGTCCTCGACCGGGGAAATGAGATGCTGAACGATGCGGCGGCCCAACTTCGCCGGGCGCTGATCGCGACGCCGGTCGCATGATCGCATATGTCGGGGCGGACACTACGGCCGCCCCAAAGGCGTTACCGCCCTCACGAATGCGAGGATGTCGGTGAGTCCGGGTACATAGCCATTCGTCGTATCGACGCGCAACATCGGGATGTCGAGCTCGATCGGTTCGAAACGTCCAACTGCGACCGCTGAACGCAGCGCGTCAGTCTCCCCAAGGTCGAAATGCACCGCGTGGCGCTCTGCCCGCGCGATCCGTTCCGCGTGACGGTCGAGCAACGTCTGGAGCGGCGCCTCGCAGTGGATCAGTACCGGCCGTGCGCGGGCGATCAGCGGACCGAGAGATCGCTCTGATAGACCCCGCCAGAAGTTCGACTCGACGATCAGGCCCGTTCCGGCGTCGAGCAACCAGCCGGCCGTCGCGTAGAGGAGTTCATGTGCCGCTGCTCCCAGCAGCTTCGACGCGTCGCGGTCCTCAGCCCCAAGCGCGTCGCCGAGGACTTCCTTGAAACCGTCCTTGGTCAGCAACGGCAAGCGTAGCTCAGCTGCCAGATATCGGACCAGCGTCGTCTTCCCCGCATTGGGGGCTCCGCTCACGATCACGAGCGCCGGACTCGGTTCATGCATCGCACCGCCCCACCTCAGATCGGGCTGAAAGTGTTACCTACTTTACAGCGGAACCCGCGCCCGCCGACGACACTGCCCGCACGCCATGGTGAGGCCAACCGCGGTTACGCCACATGCCAGACGCCGCGGTTGCGACGAGGAACGTTCGTTCAGGAGACTATCCGATGACCAGCGATCAGAGCGACACTCCCGCCGATGTGAACACCACGGAGGTAGCCGGACCAGTCGCTGCCGCTCAGGACGAGGGACACGCGGAGTGCCAGACCACCCCGCTGACGTTTCTGGGAACCGGGAACTTCAGCGCGCCGGCACGCTATTGGAACAGCTTTCTGATCGGTGATCGGATACTCGTGGAACCTTCGCCGGCCGTCCTCCCCAACCTGCGCAAGGCGGGCGTCGATCCACGTGCGATCGACGTGATCTTCATCAGTCACTCCCACGCGGACCACACGTTTGGCTGGCCGTTCCTGCTGCTCAGCTACCTGCTTTGGGATCGGCGTGATACGGATCTCTGGGTAGTCGGCCCACCGGGGATTCAGGGGTTTCTCGAAACCATGGTGCGCGCCGGTGCGATCGACCACATTGTGACGGCGTCGCGCGATGCTCAGGGTGGAGGGTTCTCCCTGCGCTATGTCGAGGTGAGTGGCGGGGAGCAGACAGCGGGAGACATAGGCTTCCGGGCGATTCGTGTCGAACACGACCCGGCGCTCGATTGCTACGGCTTCTTGATCTCCGATGGGGCGCGCACCCTGGGATATTCCGGCGACTCGCGCCTCTGCGACGGACTACGACAGATCGCGAGTGGCGCCGATACGCTCGTGCTGGCATGCAATCAGCGCCACGAGATCACCCCCATCCACATGAACCTCGACGATGTGCGCACCCTGCGCGCCGAGTTCCCGAACCTTCCCTTTGTTCTCACCCATCGCGGTCCCGATGTGGACGGCGATGGCATCGACAATGTGATCGTGCCGGACGACCTCGAGTCGATCGCACTCTGAGGTGCACGGCATTCTTATTGGAGCCGCCCTGTCGTGGGCTTATGGTGGCGCTTCTGCAACGATTTGCCGGAGCGCCTCCACCTCCCCCTGATCCGCTTCAGGCGGGAAATCGGGCGATGAACGGCTGGACACCCATGATCACGGTCTGTACCTGGGATTAAGACGCCAACCCTCCTGCTCTGGGGTGCGGAAGACAAATTCGCCCACCGGTCTATGCTCAGGACTTCCAGGAGAAGATCCCTGGCGTGTAGCTGGTGACGACCCCCAACGTTTCGCACATGGTGATGGTCGAACAGCAGGATCGCATTGCCGAGGAGATCGTCACGTTCGCGCGAGAGGAGGAACCGCACCCCTCCCCCGGCCCCTCCCCCCGCTGACGCGCGGAGAGGGGTGCCTGATCTGGCTGTTGCATACCAGTATTGCTCTCGCGACAGTCTGACCGTGGGATGGCCTGCGTTGGCAGTCCCGTGCCGGCGAGGCACCCCTCTCCGCGCCGCAGGCGGGGGGAGGGGCCGGGGGAGGGGCCGGGGGAGGGGTCCGTCTGGCATACTAGATCCACACCAATGCTCAGAGGGGATACGACGTGACTACGCATAACACGCCGGAGCGCGACATCAGTGATGCGGAGTTTGAGACGGCGGTGATACGTCGCTCGTACGACGTGCCCGAGG
>JBFXAN010000077.1:0-28702 GCA_050184225.1 Dehalococcoidia bacterium
TGCGCCGTCAGCGGATTCTTGCCGCCGGCATGGCCGTGTTCTCGCGCAAGGGGTACCGCGATGCGGCCGTCGACGACATCGCGGCGGCATCAGAGACCTCGAAGGGCGGCGTCTACTTCCACTTCCCGAACAAGCAGGCGATCTTCCTCGCCTTGCTGGAGCAGATGGGCGCGCTCCTGATCACCAAGGTCGAGGAGGCGATGGCCATCGCACCCGATCCGGTGGCGCGTGGCGATGCGGCCTTGATCACCGTGCTCCGCACCTTCTCCGGTCATCGGTCACTGGCACGCCTCTTTCTGGTCGAGGCGATGGGCGCCGGTCGCGAGTTCAACGACGCGATGATCGGGTTGCACGGCCGCTTCACGGCGCTGATCAAGCGGCATCTTGACGATGCGGTCGCGCGGGGTCTGATCGGTCCGCTTGACACGGAGATCGCGAGCGCCGCCTGGTTCGGCGCACTCAATGAGGTCGCGATCCGGTGGGTGCTGACCGGAACGCCGAAGCGCCTGGAAGATGCCTATCCGACGCTGCGGGTGATGCTGGCCCGCAGCGTCGGTTTGACGCTGCCTTCCGAGAGGAGTGAACGATGAGGGCTCTGATACGCGTGGTGGTGCTGCTGCCGCTCCTGGTGCTGGCGTCGGCCTGTGGCGGCGATGACACCACGCAATCGAGCAACGCGCCGGCACCCGCGGCGAGCGGGAGCGCCACGCCATCGCAAACCAAGGTCACGGTTGGGTATATTCCCATCTTGATCTACGCGCCCTTCTTCGTCGGTATCGACCGTGGCTACTTCGCCGAACACGGCATTGAGGTCGACCTCCAGGCGCTCGCCGGCGGCGCCGACATGCTGACGCAAACGGCGGCCGGTAACTTCGATGTCGGCGCGGGCGGAATCGGATCGGCGTACTTCAACCTCGCCGCCCGTGCCAAGAGCCTGAATCAGGGACAGCCGATCACGATCGCCGCGCCCCTGCATGCCGAGCGGCCGCCACTGACCACGCCGCTGGTCGTCGGAACGAAGGCATATGAGGAAGGGAAGTACACCACGATCGCCGACCTCAAGGGGAAGAAGGTGGCGATCAACGCCCTCGGCGCGGCGACGGAGTACTGGTTGGAACGGGCGCTGAACGCCGGCGGCCTGACGAGCAAGGATGTGGAGGTCGTCGCGATCCCCTTCCAGAATATTGCCCAGGCGCTCGATTCCGGCGCGATCGCCGGCGCCATGCTCGGCGAGCCGCTTGCCACGCTCGGTGTGCGCAGCGGCCAGGTGCGAATCCTGAACAACGACTTTCTCGACGGCGATCAGCCGACCGCCGTCTATTACAACAGCGCCTGGGCGTCAAAGAACCCACGGCTCGCGCAGGGTTTTATGACCGCCTACCTCAAGGCGGTCCGCGACCTGGAGAACGGCGGCTGGTCTGACCCGGACACGCTTGCGATCCTGTCGAAGTACACCAGCGTTCCCGCCGAGACGATCAGCGCCGCCGCCCGTCCCTTCGGCGAGCCGGATGGCACGGTCAACATCGCGTCGTTGGAGAACCAGCAAACGTTCTTCCGGGAGCAAGGGCGACTGACCTATGAACAGCCGCTCGATATCGCATCGTTGATTGACCCAAGCTTCGCGCAGGAGGCGGTGAAGAGTCTTGGCCGGTCCCAAGCCCGCTGAACTGGACTCCCCGGCGGACGCCGCTCCGGTGAAGGTGCGGATCGCGGATCTGTCAAAGTCGTTTCCGGCGGCACGCGGCGGGATTCAGGCGATCGACCGGCTGGATCTCAGCGTCCGCCGGGGTGAGATCTGCACGCTGTTGGGACCGAGCGGCTGCGGCAAGAGCACGCTGTTGCGCATCCTCGCGGGATTGGAGCGGCCGGATGACGGCGCCGTGACGATGCTCGACCAGCGTGGACGGCTGCCGGTGGCGACGGTGTTTCAAGGTGTCTCGCTCTTCCCCTGGCTGACGGCGCTGGAGAACGCGGCCTATCCCCTCCGGATCGCGGGCGAGCGTCGGGCAGTGCGGCGGCAGGCGGCGATGGCGATGCTGGAACGGCTCGGATTGGGCAGCTTCGCCGGCTCCTATCCGGCCCAGCTCTCCGAAGGCATGCGCCAGCGCGTTGCTATCGCCCGCGCGCTCGTGACCGAGGCGGATGTGTTGCTGATGGATGAGCCGTTCAGCGCGCTCGACGAGCCGACCCGGCTGCTGCTGCAGGAAGAGTTACAGGATCTGCTGTCGCGCAGTGGTCAGACGGTGATCTTCGTGACCCACAGCATCGATGAGGCCGTCCTGCTCGGGGACCGCGTGGTCGTGCTCAGCGCGCGGCCGGCCCGGCCCGTCGCCGAGTTTGTCATACCGTTCCCACGGCCGCGACGCTACGCCGCGCTGCGCGCGGACCATCAATTCAATGACCTGACCGTGGCCGTGTGGGATGTGCTGCGGGGCGAGGTTGAGCGCGACGGCGGCAGACGATGACGCGAAAACGGCTTGCCGGCGCCGGACTCGCGATCGGCACACCCCTGGTGCTGCTGACGCTCTGGGAGGTGTGCGCGCGGACCGAGGTGCTGAATCCGCTCTTCTTCCCGCCGCCGAGCGAGGTGGCCGCGACCTGGTGGCGGCTGCTCCGGACGGGCGGACTGGGCGAGGACGTGCGCATCAGCCTGACCCGGTTGGCGGTGGGGTTCGCGCTGGGCGCGGTACCGGGTGTCGCGCTCGGTATGGCGATGGGGCTGTGGCCGCCCGTGCGCTCGGCGGTGCTGCCCACGGTGAACGCGCTCTATCCGATCCCGCGCATCGCCATCCTGCCCCTGGTGCTCGTCATCTTCGGCATCGGTGAGTCGGGGAAGGTGTTCATGATCGCCTTCAGTGTCTTCTTTCTCATGCTGATTCAGACGCTGGCCGGGGTACGAAGCATCGAGCCGGTGATGCTCGACGTGGCGCGATCGGCGCGCGCCACGGCCTGGCAGCAGTATCGAACGGTCGCGTTCCCCGGCGCGCTGCCGTCGATCTTCACCGGCATTCGGCTGGCGCTCGGTTTCGCGTTGATCGTGATCGTCGGTACCGAGTTCATCGCCTCGAACGATGGGGTTGGGGCGCGGATCTGGCGCTCCTATCAGATTCTCGACATCGAAACGATGTACGCCGGACTGATCACGACGGCGCTGATCGGCTGGGGATTGAATCTGCTGGTCGATGCGGTCGAGGGACTGGCGCTTCCCTGGCGACGTGGCTAGACAAGGATCGTGCGGATGGATATGAGCGGTGAGTCACCATCGCGGGAGCAGGCGCTAACCGTGCGCGCGATGTTCGATGGCATTGCCCCGCGCTACGACCTGATGAACCGGGTAATGAGCGCCGGACAAGATGGCCGCTGGCGGCGAATTGCAGCGCGGTCGATCGCCCCGCTGCCGCCGGGGCCGTTGCTGGACATCGGCGCCGGCACCGGCGATCTGGCGCTGGCGCTCCGCGCGCGGTTTCCCGGCCGCGCGATCGTCGGCGCCGACCTCTCCCGGGAGATGATGCAGTTTGCCGTGGTTAAAGGACACGGACAGCTCGCGCTGGCCCAGGCGGACGTGCTCCATCTCCCCTTCCCGGACGCGACCTTTGCCGGAGCGGCGACCGCCTTCACGCTGCGCAACGTCGCCGGCCTGGAATCCGGCCTGGTGGAGATCGAACGGGTGCTCCTGCCCGGCGGGCGGTTCGCCTGCCTCGAGATCACGCGGCCGCGGGCCGGCGCCATGGCTGGACTCTTCAATCGGTACTTTCACACGCTCGTGCCGCGGATCGGCGGCCTCCTCGCCCGAAGCCCCGGCGCGTACCGCTATCTGCCGGCGTCGGTCGATCGCTTTGTCAGTGGCGAACAGCTCGCGCTGGCGTTGCGGCGGGCGGGCTTTGCCGACGTGCGGATGCGCCGGTTCTGGCCGGGGGCCGTGACGCTGCACGTTGGCCGCCGGCGGGACACGAGCGTGGTGAGGGGATGACGGGCAGGTCGATGGCTCCATCTCCACCGACGCCAGCGACGAGCCGGCCCGCGCGATGGCAGCTGTGGTGGAAGGCAATGCGGCCGCGCACGCTCAGCGCGTCGGTTGCGCCGGTACTCGTCGGGACGGCCGCCGTGCTGCCGGATGCGTTCGATCCGTTCCGCCTGCTCCTAGCACTGGCCGGTTCGATGGCGATCCAGGCCGGCACGAACATGCTCAACGAGCACTTCGACCACGTGCAGGGATTGGACCTCACCCGCGAGCGCCGCGCGGACATGGTGGTGCAGACCGGCCAGCTTGGCCACGGCGCCCTCCTCCGCGGTGGTGTCGCGGCGATGGCGGCCGGCGCAGTTTGCGGTCTCCTGCTGGTGGCAATGACCGGCCCGGTGCTGCTCGTCGTCGGGGCGCTCAGCGTGCTGGCCGGCGTCGCCTATACGGCCAAGCCGATCGCCCTTGGCTATCGCGCGCTCGGCGAAGTGACGGTCTTCATCTTCATGGGGCCGGTGATCGTCCTGGGCGCCGCGTTCGTCCAGGTCGAACGCTGGTCGACGGAGGCGCTGCTGCTCTCGGTCCCGGTCGGCATGCTCGTCACCGCGATCCTGCACGTGAACAACATCCGCGACATGGCGGACGATCGGGCGAACGGCAAGCGCACGCTCGCCAATCTCCTAGGACGGAGCGCGGCCACCGCAGAGTACCGGCTCCTGACGCTTGGCAGTTATGTCGTGCTTGCGGCCATCTCGCTTACAGGCGCGGTGCCATGGCCGGCGCTGCTCGCCCTGCTGACGCTGCCCATCGCCGTGCGGCTCGCGGGCATGGTTCGCGAAGGCAGCGGTGTCGGCGCGCTCGACCGGGTGATGGTGACCACGGCGAAACTTCACCTCCGCTTCAGCACCCTCGTCGCGCTTGGGCTGGCGCTGAACTTCATCGCAGACGAGTTCTAGAAATCCGGACATCTTCGGCCGATGAAATGGTCGGTGGCCGCGTAGATCCTAGAGAATGCCGTGGGCGGATGGTACACTTTCCCTGCGTTGGGGCGAACGCGGTGGGTTCAATTCGCGTTGCGGATTCGTCTGTAGACAAGGGACGGACGCCGCCACCGGGGCTGGTATCCTTGCAGGCGTGAGGCGTATGCCTGATTCACTCGTTCGACTGACGAAGGTGCGGCCGCCGGGCCGGCGGACCGATGCCGTCCGTCGGCCCCGGCTGGTGGACTCGCTGCTCGAGAACAGCGATCGCAAGCTGCTGCTCCTGATCGCGCCGGCGGGGTATGGCAAGACCACGCTGCTCACCGACTTCGTCTATGAGTCGCCGGTCCCTGTCGCCTGGCTGACGCTGGATGCGGGCGACCGTGATCCGCGCTCGTTCATCGAATATCTCGTGCGGGCGCTGCAGGAAATCGCGCCGGCGGTGGGCGCGGCAACGCTCGCCGCCCTCGCGGCAACGGCGGAAATTGAGCAGCGCGCGCCGGAACTCGCGCGGATCCTCGCCGCCGACGCCGGCCAGCACCTGCCCGGCGTGATCGTCCTCGCGCTTGATGACTTTCACGAAGTCAATGAAAGCCCGGCCGTGACCACCTTTGTCGATGAGTTGCTGCGCGTTCTGCCGGACAATCTTCGCATCCTGCTCGCCGGGCGGACCCTGCCCAACCTCACGGTTTCCCGCCTCGCCGTCGAGCACAATCTGTTTGGCTTCAGTGAGACCGACCTCCGGTTTGCGCCGGACGAAGTTGCCGATCTGATCCGGCGCCGGTATCGCATCGACCTCGACGCCGAACAAGCCCAACGCATGACCGAGCGGGCCGAAGGGTGGATCGCCGGCCTGCTCCTTTCCATCCATGGACTGCTGGACGGGGCGATCGGGTCACTGTCACGCCTGAGCAACGACTATGGTCCGCTCTACACCTACCTCGCCGACGAAGCTTATGACCATCAGCCGGCGGAGATGCGACAGTTCCTGCTGGCATCGTCCACGGTCGGCGTGTTGTCCGAAGCATCGTGCGAGGCCGTCCTGGGCACGGGCAATTGGATGAGCTGGCTTGCTGACGTCGAGAGGGCGAATCTCTTCGTCATGCGGCTGGGAGGTCCCGAGCCTGCCTATCGATACCATCCACTCTACCGCGAGTTTCTCCAGGGCCGGCTGCGGCGGGAACAGCCGGACCTCTTTCGGGCACTGCACCGCCGGGCCGGCCGGTTTCTCGCGACGCAGCAGGAGTGGCCCGCCGCGATCGAACATTTCCACGAGGCCGGCGCCTACGCCGATGCCGTTCAACTGGTGGGTCACATCGCGCCGACGCTCGAAGAGGAAGGCCGCTGGTACCTGCTCGCGCAGACGATCGACCAGTTGCCAGAGGAGGAGCGAACGGCAGATCCCGCGTTGCTCCTCTCGCGCGCGCGCGCGGCGGCGATGACCGGCGATCTCCGCACGGCGGAAGCAATCGCTCGCCAAGCCGTCGATGCCCTGGGCGATGATGGCCCGAGGGTGCTGCGCGGGTGGGCGTTCCAGGTATTGGGCAACGCCCTGCGGCGGCTCGGCCGCACGGCCGATGCGGTCGTCGCGTTGCACGCCGCGCACGCAGCGGCGCCTGAGGATGCGGCGCTCAACGCTACCGTGCGCCGCGACCTCGGTGGCTGCTTCGGCGTTCAAGGCGACTTCGCCGCGGCCGCGTCGGAGTTCCGTGCCGCGCGGGTGTACTTTGCGGCGGCCGGCAATACCTACGAAGCGGCACGCGCCGCCTACGGCGTCGGCATCGCGCTCGCGCGGATGGGGCAGGCAGATGAGGCGTGCGGGTTCTACGCAGAGGCGCTCGAACGGTGGAAGGCGGCCCAGGACCACGGCAATGTCGCGCTCGTGCTGAACAATCTGGGCTACATCCGCTCGTTCCAGGGACAGTTTGACCTTGCCCGGTCGCTCTTTGAGGAGGGGCTTCACGAGGCGCGGCAGGGCGGTCATCGCTTCGCGGAAGCGGCCCTCCACGACAGCTTTGGCAGCCTGCTCCTCAGTCAGGGGGAGGTGGAGGCGGCAGCGGAGTCGTTCCGCAAAGGGATGGAGATCGCGCAGGACTCCGGCGACCTCTGGACCGCGACCGCCACGATGGAGGGCGCGGGACTGTGTGCCCTGATGCGCGGCGATGTCACCGCGGCGAGCGAGTGGTTTGACCGGGGTATGGCCCTGGCCGATCGACAGCAGTCACATTATCGTCGCGCGCAGATGGCTGTCGACCATGCGCTTGTCCAACTATGCCGCGACGATGTGCTCGGCGCCGTGCGGGCGTTGCAGGATGTTGAAGAGACGTTGGAGCGACTCCAGGCCCGGCGCGACCTGATTCGGGTCCGGTTGTGGCTGGCCCATGGCCACCATCGCCGGGGCGACGTGGACGCGGCCGGTGGACTCTTCCAGGCGGCAGCCGAGGAAGCGCTCGCCCTCAATGTGCCGGCACTGGCAGATCTGCCGGCACGATGGGATCCGGATGCCTTCGCCGGATTTCCTGCCGGCGCCTTCGGTCGGTTTCAGACAGAGGTGCTGGCGCGGGTGCGGCGGGCGCGGGTTGCCACCCGTCCCCGCCTCGTCGTGGCAAAGCAGCTGCAGACGTACCGGGTGCGGTCATTCGGCAGAACCCAAGTGATTGCCGCCGATGGCACGGTGGTGGAGTGGACGCGGGAGAAAGCGCGGGAGCTATTCTTCTATCTCCTCCATCACGGAGCCGTCAAGTCGCAACGTCTGGTAGCAGATCTCTGGCCGAATGCGACATCGGCCCACGGTAAGGCGAACCTGTATTCGGTGGTTTATACCATTCGGCGGGCGATGCATGCCGAGGCGATCATCGCCGCGGATCGAACCTACAGCCTCGCGCCGGACTTGATCGAAGGTCATGACCTGACGACGTTCGACCGGCTGCTGAAGGAGGTTCGGACTGAGTCCAGCGCGACGCGGCGCGGGCAACTGATGGAGGAGATGGTCGAGTTGCACGTCGCACCGTTGCTCGACGATATCGACGCGGAGTGGGCGATATCGTTGCGACAGCCGTATGAAATGCTCTATCTCGATACACTGGAGACACTGGTTGGGCAGTATCGTGAAGCGCAATCCTGGTCGCGCTGCCTCAACATGGCGCTGCGAGGCATTGCCGCCGACCCAGATTGTTCGATCTTCTACGATGCCGCCGCCGACGCATATCGCGCCTTGGGCAAGCCGTGGGCTGCTGCGCGGCTCACCCGGCGGGCCAAGCGCCGAGCACACGACACCCAGTATGCCGGCTAAGACGCCGCGACCGCGATCGTGAGGTGGCGGCGCCTGGTGTTGGCCTTCTGGACCGGCGGCCGTCCGGCGCTTCATTGCGAATGAAGGAATGCACGCACCGCGTCGTCGAGAGATGCGGAGAGGTACGACGCGGTGCGTGCGTCTTTATCCGGCCATCGCCGATGGCATAGCCTCGCGAACGCCCGCGGTGGCTCCGGCCGGCAGTGGTTCGCCCCGGCGCCAGGCCTCGACGCCCCGCACAAGCTCGTCTAATGACTGTGGATGCAGGGTGAGCACCAACTCCGTCTCTGCCGCGCTCAGATCAAACCCGCGCACGGCATCGGCCGGCGACCGAATCAGCCAGTGGAGGAAACTCGGATCGATCGCGCTCTTACAAACGAGTTGTTGTAATCCACGCATTGCTTGTCAACCTTCCCTCTCAGAGTGGGGGCCAAACATCGTCACGGGCGGCGCCAGCGAACGGCGGCCAGACATCATCCCGCGCCGCCGCGCCGAACGGCGGCCAGACATCGTCGCGCTTGGCAGTGGGCGCGTGTGGCGGCCAGACATCGTCACGGGCGGCGGCGGTCGAAGTGCGAAGCATTGACATCTGATGTGCCTCCTCTGGCGTAGCCAGCAACTGGGTTCAACACCGGGTAGTCCCGGCGGAAATATCAGGCGAAAGCCTGACCGATTCTGCCAATCTCGACGAGCAACGGCCCTTTTGGCCGCAATCGCCCCTGTTGATACAACTCGACGACCAGCGCCCGAATATTGCTGAATCGGTGACCGAAGTCGTCGAGCAAGTTCGGTGCGGTATGGTGCGGATCCTGGCGGAGCGGCGCGCCGCAGCGCGGGCAATCGATGTCCGCTCCGAGGAAGTCGAGCATCTCGACTTCGCTTGCGGAGATGACCCAGTCCAAGCCAGGGATGACCACGCCGCGACTCAAGACCATGCCGTTATCCTGTGTGTGCTGAGTGGGGCTGCTGTCTTTCGCTACCGTAATCACCTACCCTGACAAAACCCTGACAGAATCAGGCCGAAGCTGTCCGATCGACGACAGTGCAATCATTTTGTTATATTCCGGTCAGCGCACCTCCGTCCAGGCGAGTTCTTGCGCGGAGCGCCGCGGCGAGGAAACGCCGACGGCATAGTACTGCAATCGATCAAAGGCGGAACACGACCGACGTCGGATCCACCCGCCTACGGGGTCAATCGCATACAGTGGGCTGGTGACCCGACGTCAGCTTGCACTCGCCGTCTATCTGCCGACGTTTCTCCTTGCGTTCGGACAGGGCATCGTCTTGCCAACGATGCCGCTGTACGCGCTCGAGTTCGATCCGTCTGTGGGCAAAGCGAGCATCGCCGTTGCGGCGCTGGCCTTCGGCACGATGCTGGCGGATCTCCCATCGGGCATGATCCTCGAGAAGCTCGGACGGCGGCCGATGATGCTGCTGGGCACGGTGCTGGTCGCCCTCTCCTATCTCGGGTTGGCATTGGCCCAGGCGTATCCGGAACTGCTGGTCTATCGCTTTGTTGGTGGTATCGGCACATCGTTCTGGGGCATCTCGCGACTGGCGTTCATGACCGACGTGATCCCGATCGAAAGCCGCGGCCGCAGTCTTTCCGTCTTCGGTGGCATCCAGCGGATCGGCACGTTTGTCGGGCCGGTGACCGGCGGGTTGGTCGCCTCGATCTTCGACCTGCGGGCCGCGTTCTTCGTCGCGGCCGCGTTGGGGTTGAGCGCGACCCTGATGTCATTCGTGTTCGTTCCAGAAACCCGGCCGGCGGTGCCGACGAGCTTCCGCGGCCGATGGCGCGTGATCGGCGGCGTGCTGCGTCGAAACTGGAAGGATCTGCTGGGCGCCGGGTCCGCACAGATCTTCGCGCAGGCGATCCGCTCCGGTCGCCAGATCATTGTGCCGCTGTACGGGGCGACGGTGATCGGTCTGAACGCGGCTGAGGTTGGGACCATCATCAGCATCTCGGCTGTGATCGATATGTCCTTGTTCTTGCCGGCGGGCCTGCTCATGGATCGATTGGGCCGCAAATACGCATCGATACCGTCCTTTGTCGTGATGGCTGCCGGCATGGCGCTGATGCCCCTGGCCGACAGTTTCATCACATTGCTGGTGGCGACGGCGGTGATGGGCGTTGGTAACGGTCTCGGCTCCGGCACGATGATGACGCTCGGCGCCGATCTGGCGCCACCAGATGCAGCGGGTGAGTTTCTCGGTCTATGGCGGTTGGTGGGTGATGCCGGCCAGATGAGCGGACCGATCGTCGTCGGCGGCGTCGCCGATGTAATCGGCCTCGCTCCCGCCGCGCTGGTCCTCGCCGGGGTGGGTTTGCTTGCCGCCGGGACGATCTATATTGCGGTGGAGGAAACGCTGAAGCGTCCGCCCGCCTCGCAACGTTCGGCGGCGGGTTGAGTGGAAGCACTCTAGGTTACGAAACGGTAACGCCGAACCATCTCCGTGCTATACGTCTTGCGTCTTCACGTTTTCGCGCTTTTGAACCATGGCAAATTGATTGTGCTCGAAACGCGTCCACGCTACCCTGAGCACTGCTTGGGCGCGGACCGCGTCTCCAGACACCCGCTGCTCCGGCCCGTGTCGCTCCACGTCTCGATCTGTCGCAGCCTGGGGAGGAGCCAATCATGACCACGAGGCGGTTCCTGATCGTCTTCGGCGTGCTGGCCGCGCTGGCGCTGATGCTTGGCGCCTGCGGCGACGACAGTGATTCATCGAGCGAGTCGGGGGAGATCTCGAAACTCAAGATCGGGCTCGTCACCGATGTCGGCAAGGTGGACGACAAGAACTTCAACCAGTCGGCCTGGGAAGGCGTTCAGCAGGCAGAAAAGCAGCTTGGCGCCGAAGTGAAGTACATCGAAACCACCGATCCGAAGGATTACGCCAAGAACATCGAGCAGTTTGCCAACTCCGATTACAATGTGATCGTCACGGTTGGCTTCGGATTGGCCGAGGCGACCAACGCGGCCGCCAAGAAGTATCCGAACATCAAGTTCATCGGTGTCGATCAGTTTCAGGCGCCCGGCGCTGAAGTGGCGAACTATGCCGGTCTCGTCTTCGACGAAGACAAATCAGGGTTCCTTGCCGGCGCGTTGGCCGCACAGATGAATCAGACCGGCACGATCGGTCAGGTTCTGGGTACGGATGTCGTACCGGCCGTCAAGAAGTTCGGTGAGGGCTTCAAGGCGGGCGCTGTCTATGCCAAGCCTGGGATCAACGTGCTCACCTGGTACCACCCCGGCGGCCTGGCCAAGGGCTTTACCGACCCTGAGGAAGGCAAGAAGCAGGCGCTGCAGATGATCTCCCAGAACGCGGATGTGATCTTCGCCGCCGGCGGGCTCACCGGCAACGGTGGTCTGCTCGGGTGTGCCGAGAAGAATGTCCTCGCGATCGGTGTTGACGCCGATCAATACTACACCGTACCGGAAGCCCAGAAGGTGCTGCTCTCGAGTGCGATGAAGTTGATCACGCCGGGCGTGTTTGAACTGGTCAGAGCCGCGAAGGATGGCAACTTCAAGGGTGGCAACTTCGTCGGTCAGGTTGGCCTGGCACCGTATCATGACCTCGAAAGCAAAGTGCCACAGGCGGTCAAGGACAAGATCGAGGAGATTGACAAGGGCCTCAAAGAGGGCACGATCAAGACCAACGTCAAGATCTAACCCACCGAGCAGGCCAATGGCTCAAAGGGGCAGGCAGCATCGCGCCTGCCCCTTTGAGCATCAACCGATGGAGGGGTCGCGCGCTTGAGTTCTGACGCCGCCGTGCCGCCGTCGCGACCCCGACGCCGATGGATCCCCTCTGGCCCCCGCCAATGGCCGCGTTCGCGTCACGTGCAAGCCGCGCTCGTGCCGGTGCTGTCGGTGATCACGGCGCTGATCGTCGGCGCATTCGTGATCCTCCTGTCCGGTGGTAATCCGCTGCTGGCCTACGCCGGCCTCTACGAAGGCTCGATCGGCTGTCCCGGCGCACTGTCTGGTGGCGGCGTCGATGTCACAGAGCTGGTCTGCGTGGATTCGGTCGCGGACACACTGGTGACGGCGACGCCGTTTATCATTGCCGGCCTGTCCGTCGCGCTGGCGTTCAAGGGTGGGCTGTTCAATATCGGCGTCGAGGGCCAACTGCTCGCCGGATCGTTGGCGACCGTGTTCGTCGGCTACAGCATCTCCGGTATCCCCGCGATCGTGCACATTCCGCTGGCGCTGCTCGCCGGTGTGGCGGCCGGCGCCGTCTGGGGCGGCATTCCCGGCGTGCTCAAGGCGTTCACCGGCGCGCATGAAGTGATCGTCACGATCATGATGAATTACATCGCGGCGATCCTGACCAACTACCTCCTGGCGGGTGCGATGAAAGATCCGGCCAGCGGCGCCGTCGCCCGATCGCGGTACATTGCCGCATCAGCCCGGCTGCCGGACCTCGCTCCCGCGGCAGACGTGCTCTTCCACCTCGGCATCGTGATCGCGCTCGGCATGGCGGTGGCGGTCTGGTGGCTGCTGTACAAGACGACGATCGGCTACGAGATCCGAACGGTGGGAGCGAATCCGTTCGCCGCGAGATACGCGGGGATCAGCGTGGCCGGAACGATCGTGCTGACAATGGCGATGGCGGGCGGGCTTGCTGGACTGGCCGGCGCGATCGAGGTGACCGGCGTCAACTACTACCACACGCCCGGCTTCAGCGTCGGCTACGGCTTCGACAGCATTGCCATCGCCTTACTCGGCCGGTCCAGTCCGATCGGTGTGATTCCCGCGGCCCTGCTGTTTGGTGGATTGCGCGCCGGTTCCAGCCGGATGCAGTTCTTGACCCAGATCCCGGTCGATATCATTCAGGTGATCCAGGCATTGGTGTTGATCTTTGTGGCAGCGCCCGCGATCGTGCGTTGGCTCTACCGGCTCCGGACGCCGCGCGGTGGCGCGCCGACCTCGAACGAAGAACTGGGTATCCCGGCCGCGACCGGCGAGGGGGTGATCTAGTGCTGGATATCGTTACCAGCATGATGGTCGTGGCGATTCCGGCGGCGACGCCGCTGATCTTTGGCGCGCTCAGCGGGCTGTTCTGCGAGCGGGCCGGGGTCGTCAACATCGCGATCGAGGGGATGATGCTCAGTGCCGCGTTCGCCGGCTTCATCGCCGGCGTTTACACCCACAACCTCGGCATCGCCCTGATCGTCGCGGTGCTCACCGGCGGCTTGATGGCGGCGTTGCACGCGCTGTTGTCGATCGAGTTCCTGGTCGATCAGATCATCAGCGGCACCGTGATCAACATTCTCGCCATCGGTCTGACCGGCTACCTCGACCGCCAGATCTTCCCGACGGGCGCACCGGGTGGTCAGCGGACCTTTCCCCATATCGAGATTCCCGTGCTCAGCGACATTCCTTATGTCGGCGAGATCTTCTTCAGCCACGGACCGATCGTCTATCTCGCCTTCATCATGGTGGTGATCTCCCATATCGTGCTGTTCAAGACGCGGGCCGGACTGCGGGTCCGCGCCGTGGGCGAGCACCCGCTGGCGGCAGAGACGGCGGGCGTCAGCGTGATCCGCGTCCGCTATCTCGCCGTGATCGCGGGGGGCATGCTTGCGGGTCTGGGCGGGGCGTACTTCACGCTCCAGTCGATCCCGCAGTTTCAGCCGCTGATGACGAACGGTCGCGGCTTCATCGCGCTGGCCGCGCTGATCTTCGGCAAGTGGACGCCGTTTGGGGCGTTGGGCGCCGCCCTGTTCTTTGCGGTCGCGGAGACGATTCCGTCAACGCTCCAGATCCAGGGTGTCGACTCCATCCTCGGCGTCGAGATCCCCTATCAAATCTTCGGCCTGTTGCCGTACGTCCTCACCATCCTTGTGCTCGCGGGCGCTGTCGGCCGCGCCACGCCGCCCGCGTCGGTGGGCGTGCCGTACGTGCGGAAGGGTTAGCGATGCACTGTCGCTTGGGCGTCGGATTGTGCCGCTCCTTGTTCGAAGGCGAAGTGCATCTCATATGACCGCAACACTGGAGATGCGCGGCGTGACCAAGCGGTTTCCCGGTGTGGTTGCCAACGACCACATCGGCCTGCGTGTCGTGCCGGGGGAGGTGCACGCGCTGCTCGGCGAGAACGGGGCGGGGAAATCGACGCTGATGAACATCCTCTACGGACTCTATGAGCCGGATGAGGGGGAGATTCTGCTCGATGGTACGCCCGTCCGCTTTGCGGGACCGCGGGACGCAATCGCCCATCGCATCGGTATGGTGCATCAACACTTCATGCTCGTGCCGCCGCTGACGGTGGCCGAGAACGTGATGCTCGGCGACGAGTGCACCCACGGGCCGCTCTTGGACCAGGAAGAGGCGCACCGGCGGGTGCGCGACCTGTCGGACCGCTACGGTCTGACGGTGGACCCGGCAGCGCGGATCGTCGATCTGTCCGTCGGTATGCAGCAGCGCGTGGAGATCGTCAAGGCGTTGTATCGTGGGGCCGACATCCTCATCCTCGACGAGCCGACGGCGGTGCTGACGCCGCAGGAAGCCGACGATTTGCTCACGGTCATGCGCGACCTCGCACGTCAAGGCAAGTCGATCGTCTTCATCACGCACAAATTGCGCGAAGTGCTCGACGTGGCCGATCAGATCACGGTCCTCCGCGCGGGGCGAGTGGTGGCGACCACGACACCGGCAGCATTGCAGGCGGGGATCGATCCGCAGGCTGCGCCGGGCGGTGCTCCGCCGGGCACACGTTCGGCGGCGGAGATATTGGCGGCGATGATGGTGGGACGTCCGGTGTTGCTCCAGGTCGAGAAAGTTCCGGCGCAACCCGGCGGCGTCGTCTTGCATGTGGAGGCGCTGACCGTACTGAGCGACCGGCGCACGGTTGCCGTCCACAATCTGACACTGGACGTTCGCGCCGGTGAGATCCTCGGACTGGCGGGTGTTGAGGGCAACGGCCAGACGGAACTGGTCGAGGCGCTGACCGGACTTCGCCCACTTGAGCACGGCCGGATTCTGCTGGAAGACAGGGATCTGACCCACGCTTCGCCGCGCAATTTTGTCGAGGCGGGCCTGGCGCACATCCCGGCGGACCGGCAGAAGTATGGGCTCGTCCTGACGCAGCCGGTCGCGGAAAACCTCGTGCTCTCGACGTACTATCAGCCGCCGTATGCGCGCGGCATACGACGGATCTTCGAAGCGATCTGGCAGCACGCGCGGCACCTTGTCCGCGCGTTCGACATCCGCACGCCGAGTCCGGCGGTGCTGGCCGGCGCGCTGTCTGGTGGGAATCAGCAGAAGACGGTCGCGGCACGAGAGTTTACCCGGCCGATTCGACTCCTGGTGGCAGCACAACCGGCCCGCGGCCTCGACGTTGGCTCGATGGAGTTCATTCACCGCAAGATCGTCGAGGCGCGGGATGCCGGGGTCGCGGTCCTGCTTGTCTCTGCCGAGCTGGACGAAGTGATGTCGCTGGCCGATCGGATCGCCGTGATCTATCGCGGGGGCATTGTCGGTGAGGTGCCGGCGGCAAGCGCTGATGCGGAAGCATTGGGCCTGCTGATGGCCGGGGGGCACGGCGCCACTGCCCCGTGATCGAACCGGACGGCGCGAATACGACAACGCGCCCGACCGATCAAACCCGGTCGGGCGCGCATTACGCCGGCGATTGGCGGTGGCTAATCCGCGGCCACCGGTTCCATCGCCGGGAGGGCGTGCTGCTCCGGGTCACCCTCGATCCGCAGATCGGGGAGCCAGGTCAGCCACTTTGGCATGTACCAGTTCCAGTCGCCGAGCAGGGCCATGCTGGCGGGGACGAGCACCGAGCGGATCACGGTCGCATCGAGGAGGACGGCGACCGCGAGGCCGAAGCCGGCCTGTTGCAGCATCACCAGGCGTCCGGCGGCGAAGCCGCCGAAGACGACGACCATGATCAGCGCCGCGCCGGTGATGATCCGGCCGGTCGATTGCAGTCCGACCGCGACCGACTCAGAGTTCCGGCCGGTGAGGACGAAGTGCTCCTTGATCCGGCTGAGCAGGAAGACGTGATAGTCCATGCTCAGGCCGAAGAGGATGGAGAAGAGGAACAGCGGCAACCACGCCTCGATCGTCTCGACCTGCTGGAAGCCGAACCAGGAGGCGCCGACACCCTCCTGGAAGACGAGCACGAGCAGACCGTAGGCGGCGCCGACGGAGAGCAGGTTCATCACCAGTGCCTTGACCGGCACGACGATCGAGCGGAAGGCGAGCAGCAGGAGGATGAAGGTGAGGCCGAGCACGAAGGCGAAGACGATCGGCGTGTACTGCTCGGCAAGGTCAAAGAAGTCGAGGTTGAAGGCCTGTTCACCGGCGACGAGCACCTCCGCCGGAGCGCCGCTGAAGGCCCGCGGTACGATGTCGTCGCGCAGCCGGCGGATCGCTTCCTGTGCCTCGACGCCATCCGGCGCGATCGTCAGCGGCACCGAGATCAGGGTCAGATCGCCGGCCTCATTCGGCTGGACGGTCGCGGGACCGAACTCACCGTCCTGTCCGAGGGCGGTGACAAGCTGGTCGATGCCGCTCTGTACGCGCGGATCGGCGACGTTGCCATCGACCACGATCTCGACCGGGGCGATCAGGCCGGCGGCGAAGTCTTCGCTGAGGATGCCGAAGGCGGTCTTCGCGTTGCCCTCCGGCAGACTGGAGGCGCCGTTTGCGCCGAGCTCGATGCGGAGATAGGGCAGCGTGCAGAGGACGAGCAGGCCGACGCTCAGGACGACGCTGATCACCGGACGCCCCATGACGACGCGCGTGATCCGTCCCCAGAAGCCCTTGTGGATCGTCTCGTGGTCGTACTGATCCTGGGCGGCGACGGCGGCCGCATCATATTTGCGGCGGCGCGGCCAGTCGATCCGGTCGCCGAGCAGGCTGAGCAATGCCGGAATCATCGTCAGCGTCGCCAGCACGGAGACGGCCACGACGACGATCGCGCCGAGACTGAGGCTGCGGTAGATGCTCGTTGGGATAAGAAACATCCCGGCGAGCGCGAGCACGACGGTCAGACCGGAGAAGAAGACGGCGCGGCTGGCCGTGCCGCCGGCGACGCTGATCGCCTCGGTCTTCGGACGGCCACGGCGGCGCTCCTCGCGGAACCGCTCGACGACGAACAGTGCGTAGTCGATGCCGACGGCGAGGCCGATCATCGTGATCATGTTGACAATGAAGAAGGACAGGTCATATTGCAGTCCGACCAGCGCGACGATGCCGATCGACACGCCGATCGAGACAAGAGCGAGGGCCACCGGCAGCAGGGCCGCGACCACCGCGCCGAAGACGACGACCAGCACGATCAACGCGACCGGCAGGCCGATGCCTTCACCCTTCTGCAGGTCTTCCTCAGAGATGTGGGTGAACTCTTCGTTGAGGCTGGCGGTACCGACCGTGAGCACCTCGAAGGTGGGGTCAGTGTTCGCAGCTTCGACGGTGGCGATGTACTCGGGCGCATTCTTGCCCGCCTCTTCAACGTCGCCGGCGAGGGTTACCGGAATGATCGTGGTATGCCGGTCCTCGGAGACGAGCTGCGGCATACCGGTCTGGTACGTGTTGAACGCGGACGCAACAACGCCGTCCAGTGCGGTGACCTGGTTGGTGACGCGATCGACGGCCTCGCGGAAGGCGGGGTCATCGACGGTTGCCGTTTCTGATCGGACGATGATCGTCTCGGTGTACGGCCGGGGACCGCGCAGGCGATCTTCCAGCAGTTGTTCACCGCGAACGGATTCGGGCTTATTGATGAAGTCGGCGGTCGAGGTGAGCGCGTCGCCGAGCCTGGGGGCGGCGATGCCCGCGAGGACGAGCAGGACCACCCATGCCCCGAGCACCCACCACGGGCGTCGTGCGCTCGCTCGCGCGAGACCTTCTGTGCTAAAACGGGATGCCATTCGGCGTGCCTCCTTCAGGTGGCGTAGACGGCGGCGCGAAGCGCCGGAGCACGTCCGCGATCACCGTGAGCGTTCCTTCTCGGTCAATCTCCTCGTCGAAGTCCAGGGCTAGCAGATCCAATCCGATCCAGGCGCCGACCAGCGTCGTCGCCAGGTTGTGTGCATCGACGGCGGAATCGATCTCGCCGGTCTGCTGTGCTTCGCGAAGCAAGGACTCAATAAACGAGACGATTTGGACCAGCATTTCGTGACGCTCGGCCGCGAATGTCCCGCCGTAGCGGGCGGCGACGAGCGCCGATTCCAGACGGAGCATCGTCATGTCACGCTCGGCGGACGTCCCAAGCCGGTCCCATACCTGTCGCGCCGTGAGGTTGAGCACGGCGAGCGGCGAGGCCGTCTCCAGTCCGTCGGTATCGAACAGGGCAATGTTCTGCTCGATGCAAAAGTTGAGGGTCGCGAGGAGTAGGTGCTCTTTGCTGGGGAAGTAACGGTAGATTGCGCCGGCGCTGAGTCCGGCCGCCGCCGCGATCTCCTCCATGCGCGCGCCCTCGACGCCCTTCTGGACGAAGAGCCGGACCGCCGCGTCGCGGATCGCTTCCCGCCGCGCGTCAATGTGTGCTTGCGTGACTTTGCTCACCGCTCCCTCGCAGCTCTCAAGTCTGGTCTTTGAGTGAATGACGATTCATTCACGTATTTCGTTGTAGCAGCCGATCGGCCGGCGCGTCATGGTCAGGTGAACATTGGTGGTTTTCTATGAGGTGGCGGACCGGGAGAGATGCTGGGATTAATTGACCGTTTACGACGGCTGATCGCCCGTTAATCGCGTCCGCCTACGCTTGACTTGATGGGACGCCGTCGATCAGGAGAGGAAGGGCATGCGGGCCGGAGAACCTCACATCCAGCAATCCCCGCCGGTGCAGCGCTGCACGATCCGCACGTCGAGCGGGCGATATGTCTCGGCAGGCATCGCCGTATTGATCGCCCGATCGGCCGGCACGGAGGCGTGCGTCACGGAGTTGACCGAGCCGGGCACGCTCCTGATGGCGTTCGTCGGGCGCGGCATCCGCCGATTCAACATCAGCCTGGAGGACGGCCGCGAGCTCGAGTCCGACCTGATCGGCACGGCATGGCATTCGTCGGGCCGGCGACTCTGCCGGTTTGCACTGACGACGCCGGTGGCGGCCGCATCGTGACGGTGCATGCTGTCCCAGCTTAGTTCTGCGCGCTCGCCGCGGTAGCGGCCGCACGCAATCGCCGGGCGAGGTCGAACACGCGAATTCGGTCGGCCTCGCGGCGCCGCTCCTTCTCGATCTGAAACCACTCGTCCAAACTCACCGTTGCCCTGCGTTCCACGGCGATCCTCCTGAGGTGTCATACTCTCAGGTTGGCGCGACCGCCAGGACATTGCACCGGACAGCGGTCTGAAGCGGTCCGGTGCATCAGGTCGTGGTCGGTTGGTACCTTCGGCCGGGATCGACGCTCGCTATCGGAAGGGCGCGGCGACCTCGTTGATGAACCGGTCGAGCACCGCGGTGCGCTGCTCGCCTCGGCCGAGCGTACCGTCCGGGATGATCAGTTCATCGACGCCGGCTTCGTCGTACTGACGGACGATCGCTTGAAGCTGCTCGACGTTGCCCGCGATCACGGGCCGTCCGGGCACGGCCGACTTTGCGACCACCTCGGGGTCGTCGCTGAGGACCAGGAGTGCCTGCGCGGAGCGGTGGATCGTCTTCGGGTTACGGCCCAGATTGGCACAGTGTTGATCGAGGATCGCCATCTTGCGCTTCAGTACATCCGGCGTTCCCCAGACGTTCCACTCGTCCGCATACTGCGCGGCGATCCGCATCGTCACCTTCTCGCCACCGCCGCCGATCAACAGTGGCAGCGGCTGCTGGATCGGTTTCGGCGCCAAAGGTGCATCCTCAAGCTGATAGTAGCGGCCGGCAAAGGTGGTGCGGTCGTTGGTGAAGAGGCTGGTGACGACCTGGCAGGCCTCCTCCAGACGGCGCAGCCGGCCGCCGACCGTGTAGAACGGGATACCGTAGGCAGCGTGCTCGTTCTCCTGCCAGCCGGCGCCGAGTCCGAGGACGAGGCGGCCACCGCTGATGATGTCCACGCCGGCGGCCATTTTGGCGAGGACCGCCGGGTCGCGATAGGTGTTTCCCGTCACCAGCGTTCCGATGCGCACACGCGGCACGAGTGCTGCCAGCCCGGCGATCGTGGTCCACGCCTCGCCGACCGGCGGGCTGGTGTTGGCGGCGTTCGGCATGAAGTGGTCGGCGAACCAGATGCCGTCCCAGCCGGTCGACTCGGCGTGCCGGCAAACGTCGACCAACTCGCTCCACGGATTGCCCGCTCCGGGCCAATAGCTGAACCGCATGTGCTGTCCCTCAGGTGATAGTCGCAGCGCATCATATCAGGGCGGCCGGATTCGAGCGGCGGAACGCGAAACCAGCATCACATAGATCTCGCGCGTAGCGATTCGTATCGTGACGTCGCTGAGTCGCGGGCATTCAATGCGTGTTTGACCCTGGAGGCCATCAATCGCCCCTGTCATCCTGAGCGAAGCGAAGGATCTCGGACGTTATCAGGCCTCCGAGATCCTTCGCTTCGTTCAGGATGACACCGTTGCTACTGCATCGTTGGCGACAACGATTTTTGGGGCCGGCTCAGATGTGAAGATGCTTCTTGAACCAGCCGACGGTTCTCTGCCAGGCGTCCTGAGAGGCTTCCGGTTTGTGGACTTCTGCCCGCTCGTCGTTGAAGAAGGCGTGGTCGGCACCCTCGTAGATCTTGAAGTCGGTCTCTACACCGCGCTGCTTGATCTGCTCCTCCAGCGTGGCCACCGCTGCCGGCGGCGCGTACTCATCAAGCTCGGCGAAGTTGCCCATCACCGGCGCCTTGAGTTGATCGAGGTCGGGATTGACGCTCGGATGGATACCGTAGAAGTCGACGACCGCGCCGATCGTGTCCGGGGCGACGGTCGCCGCGTAGAGCGCCAGCTGACCGCCCATGCAGAAGCCGACGACGCCGACGGCATTGCCGGATGCGCCGCCCTCGTCGAGGAGATATCTGGAGGCGCCGCGCAGATCCTTGGCGACTCGGTCGATATCCAGCGCCATCATCAGCTTGCCGGCGTCATCCGGCTCCTCGGCGGATTGACCGTGATAGAGATCCGGCGCCAGAGCAACGAAACCCTCCGCGGCGAAGCGATCGGCGACATCGGTGATGTGCGGTACGAGTCCCCACCACTCTTGAATCACGATCACGCCCGGGCCGCTGCCACCCGCCGGCGCCGCCAGGTAGCCCTCGGTCGTGCTGCCGTTGGCTTGGAATTGCACCTTCTTGCCAGGCATTGATCTGCTCCTTTGGTTGCTGCTGCCACGATTCTACCAACGTGCCGGACCGTTCCTATCGCTGCCGCACGCTGCTCGCTCCGCTCGCTCTCACGCTGACCTCTGGGTTGCCGGCGTAGGTGATCGTCGAAGCCCCGGAGGCGCTGCCGGTGAGCCGGTCCGACACCGTCACCTCGATCGTCGAGGCGCCAGTCGCGTCAACATCCGCTGTTTCGGCGGCGAGGTCTTCCAGTCTCATGCGCGAGGCGCCGCTCGCCTCCGCCTTGACGTCGCCGGCTATGCCGCTGACGCGTAACGTCGAGGCGCCGCTCGCCCGTAGGTTCATCTCATCGACGTCGACGCCGGTGACGGTCACCGTCGAGGCGCCGCTGATGCCAATCCAATCCAATTCCGGCACGACGATCTCAACACGGAGTGGCACGCTGCTGTTGTAGCTCCGCTCCGGTTCGACCGTGAGCCGGTTGCTGCTCACATCGGTCTTGATGATCGGCACGACATTGTCGTCGCCGGTGATCGCGACCGATTGCGGCTGACCGATGCGCACCTGTGCCTCGATCGCACCGCGGACGCTTAATTCCGTGAATGGGGCGACGCTGCGCTGTTCCGTGGCCGATTGGCCCGATCCGTCAACCTCATCGCGACAGGCAGCGGCAGCGACCAGCGTACATGCAATCAACAGCAACGCCCCGACACCCGCGCGGCTACCGAGTCCGAGCCTCATGCTTCGAGGGGGTGATTGAGACGGCAAGGTCATGCCTGATGACACCTCCGTAAGAGATTTCCGGTCAGGATAGATCGAGGTCGATCGCGATGGGCAACGCCCTCCGGCCCCAGTTTGTCAGATCACTCTGGTCACGCGGTCCATATTTGGTCACCAGCAGGGCGCGCGCATGGCGGTCTTCATCGCTACCATCGATCACCCGGGCCGCGCCGGTGAAGATCGTCTCCTGAATCCTGACGGTGACACGTGGTGTTCGGCGGAGATTCCTCACCCAATCCGCCCGCTCTCCACCGCCGGCCAGCAGATAGAGCGTGCCTCCGGTAAGGCCAAACCAGATCTCGATCGTGTGCGGGCGGCCGCTGGTGCGGCCGGTTGTGGTGAGGTAGCAATAGTCCTCATCGCTCATCGTCGGGCTGAGCGGCGGCATGGTGCCTCCCGTGGATGATGATCGGTGCTCGCGGTTCACGGTACCACGGTGAGGGGGCTCGGTGGCCCCTCCTCAACACTTTGAGGAGGGGCAGTGTGCATCATCGGCCGCGGTTGAGAACCTCATCGGCGTATTCGTCGGTGATGTGGCCTCGATCGCGGAGTTGCTCCCGTTCGTGCTCCGTGAGGCCGAGCAGGTCGGTGTAGACGTAGTCGTTGTGTTCGCCGAAGGCAGCGGGAGGCGTGCGCAGGCCGGCATCGGAGCGGGAGAAGCGATAGGGCGGTGTGTGGAACGGCGTTTCGGGATAGTCCGGCGTCGCGGGTAGGGTCTGCCACATGCCTGTGGCGGCAAGATGCGGATCGTGTGCCGCGTCGCCGGCGTTGAGTACCGGTCCGGCGGTGACCCCGGCGGCCTGGAGTTGGTGGAAGAGTTCGGTCATGTCGCGATCCCGAGTCCAGGAAGTGATGCGTTCCTCGATCATCGCCTCAGCAGTGGTGCGTCCCTCCGCCGTCGCGAGCATGGGGTCCGTCGCCCAGGCGGGACTGCCCATCACCGCGACGAGAGCGGACCACTCACCGTCGTCGCGGCAGGAGATCGCGATCCAGCGGTCGTCGCCGCGCGCGGGGAAGACGCCGTTGGGCACGAAGCCCTCGATGCTGCGGTTGCCGATCGTCGTGGCCACACGGCCGTTCCAGGCGGCGTCGAGCAGCGCCTGGGGGAACATCTGGGCGGAGCACTCCAGCTGCGACAACTCGATCGTCTGACCTTCGCCGGTGCGCCGGCGGTGGCGTAGGGCGGCGAGGAGCGCGATCGCGCCGTGCATGCCGGCGAAGAAGTCGCCGGCAAAGATCTGTGTGTTGCTCGACGGCGCCGAATCCGGATAGCCGCGGAGCACGGTCGCGCCGGCAACGCTGTCGATGTGGGCGCCGTAGCCTCGACCCTCGACGTAGTCACCGCTGCGGCCGTAGGCGGGCATATGCAGGATGACGATATCCGGCCGCCGCGAGCGCACGGTCGCGTCGTCCAGACCGAGGCGTTCGAGCGTGCCGATCGCCAGGTTCTCGGCGATCGCGTCGCTGATCTGGATCAGCGTCTTCACCAGGGCGACACCCTCCGGCCGGCGGCTATCGACCGTGAAGGAACGCTTGTTGCGGATGACGTGAATGAAGGCAGGGCTGTTGTTCCAGGGACGTGGACCGGGGTCGCCGTTGGGATGACCGCCCATCCACGGCGGCATCATCTGCGCCTGTGCCGGCGGGATGCGCGGCGCGGCGGCGCGCGTCATCGGATTCCAGATGAAAGGGTTCTCGACCTTGATACAGTCGGCGCCCAGATCGGCGAGGTACATCGTCGCCGACTGCCCTGCCCAGACGGCGGAGAAATCGCAGATGCGCACGCCCGCGAGGGGCAGAAACTCGTTCATGCGGGCACCTCCGCACCCACGATCGCGGCGATACGGGCGTCGTCGTAGCCCAACCCGTGCAGGATCGATTCGGTGTGCTGTCCGAGGAGCGGCGCCGGCGTCCGGATGCGCCACGGCGAGTGTTCGAGCATGTACGGCCTGCCGATCATCGGCAGGCGTCCGAGGACGGCGTGTTCGATCTCGGTCCAGAGGCCGCGCTCCCGCAGCACGGGATCATCGAACAGATCGCGCGCGGTGAAGATCGGGGCGACCATCGCGTGCGACTGCCGCGCCGCCGCCCAGACCTCGTGACGGGTGCGGCTGAGCATCCAGGGATAGACGATCGCCTCCGCCACTTCCTTGGCGGCGGGATTGATTAGCCAGGCCGGGTCCAGCCACTGCGGTCCGCGCAAGTGGTCGTCGTCGATCATCTCGACGAAGCGCTGCCAGTAGTTGCCGGCGCCGGCGGTTACCTCGACATAGCCGTCCGCCACCGGGTAGACGCCGCCGATGACCCCGGCGCCCGCGGCGGGAGGACGTTGCAGAACTCGCCCCGTCCAGCGGAAGCCGAGGATCGCGGAACTGCGTCGGTCGATGTTGTTGATCTGCACGTCGAACAGCGCCAGTTCGACGGTCTGGCCGATGTGGTGCTGCTCCCAGGCGTGGATCGTGCCGAGCGCGGCGATCGCGCCCATCGCGCCGCATTGGAGCAGCGCCGCCGTTCCGCCGAGTTTGAGCGGCTCGCGTGCGGCGATGCCATGGCTGAACATCTCGCCGCCCATCGCGAAGAGGACCGTATCGGAGAGCCGATAGTCGCGATACGGACCGGTGCGGCCGAAGTTCGTGATCGCCAGGACCGGTACGTCCGCGTGCGCGCGCAACGACGATGGGTCCATCGATAGCCGTTCGGCGACGGCAGGCGGGAAGGAGGTTACAACCAGGTCAGCCCCTGCCGCCAGTTCGTACAGTGCCGCCCTCGCTTCCGCTCGCGTCAGGTCGAGAACGAGCGATTCCTTGTTCGTGTTGAGGAATTGGAACGTGGCGCTCCGTTCCGGTCCGGGTTGGTCGTGCAGAAACGGACCAAGCCGCCGGGCAGGGTCGCCGCCGGGCCGCTCGACCTTGATCACGTGGGCGCCGAGGTCGGCGAGTACCTTCGTGGCATACGGCCCGGCGATGTGCGACGTCAGGTCGAGGATGGTGATGCCGGTGAGCGCATCAGTCATGGTAAGACGGACCCCTCCCCCGGCCCCTCCCCCGCTGACGCGCGGAGCGGGGTGCACTGGTCTGAGCGATGCCACCAGCGCCATCCTCGCGGCAGGCTGGCAGTTGGCTGGAGTGGGTTGACACCACGATCCGGCTTGGCTCCCCTCTCCGCGCGTCAGCGGGGGGAGGGGCCGGGGGAGGGGTCCGTGGTCTCATACTGCCTCCCATCGTCGCTGTCCGTCTCGCCGAACAATGCGGCCGAAGCCGGGGTTGGGGAGATGGCTGGCGGCGACGAGGGCGTGATCGCGTTCGAGACGTTCCACCACCGCACGGCGGGTCTGGCGTGCCAGTTCCTTGTCCCAGTCGAAGGCGTTGGTCCAGTCGGTTTCCTGGGCGTCGATGGCGCTGATCACGATGTCGCCGAGGACGAAGCCGTGTTCACCACCGGAGGTGATCGCGACGCTGAGGTGGCCGGGCGTATGTCCTGGGGTTGCGACGGTGGTGATGGACGGCGAGAGCACGTACTCCCCGCCGATGAGATCCATCACGCCGAGCGATTCGAGCGGGATGATCTGCTCGCGAAAGAGCGCCGGCGGCTCCGGCTGGGCACGATAGTGATGCCAGTCAGCCTCGGGAACGAGGTAGCGGGCGCGGGCGAAGCGGGCCCGAGACTCATCACCGTCGCGGACAATGTTCCAGCCGATGTGGTCGCCGTGCAGGTGCGTGAAGATGATCGCATCGATCGCATCGGGCCGGATACCGGCCGCGCTCAGTTCATCGAGCAGCCGCCCCTGCAATCCCGGTCCCCAACCGGTGTCGACCAGCACCGTGCGGCCGTCCGCCTGGATAACGTAGCATCCGAAATTGAGGAGAACCTCACCGGTGTCGGTGAGAAAGGTGGTGTAGGCGGTGAGTGCGTCACCGGCATCCGGATAGACAGTGGCGGCCGGGTACGCTCGTTCCATGTCCGACAGCGCGACGATCGTCGCATTGCCGAGCTGCACGTGGGTGCTCATCATTCCTCCCGATCGACGAAGCAAAACGCCACACGAGACGGCGGCGGTCGGCTACGCTTGAACTATACAGTCTAACGATTGTCGGGTGGTGTGTGGTGCAGAGGATTGGTGCAAAGGTCCGGCCCGTCTCCTGGACGTGGTTGTTGATCGGGCTCGTGATCGGCGTGCTCGCGGCCCGTGCCTGGGAGTTGCTGCCGGCGCGTGGGGCCGACGCCGAGGCGCTCGAAGTCTTTACCGAAGCGTATGAACTGACGCGGGAACGCTACGTCGATGAAGACGAAGCGCAGCCGACCGAATTAGTCTACGACGCGATTCGCGGCATGGTTCAGGGATTGGGCGATACGGCCCATTCCCGTTTTCTTACTCCAGAACAACGCGAGCGGTCCCAGCGAAGCCTGTCCGGCATGTTTGTCGGGATTGGCGTGGAGATGACCGAGCGGGATGGGCATCCGATCGTGGTTTCAGCCTACCCGGGGTCCCCAGCTGCTGAGACGGGTATCGGCGCCGGCGATCGCATTCTCAGGGTAAACGGCGAGGATGTGAGTAGCCTGCCGCTGACCGAACTGGGTCCGCTGCTCAATGGACCGAAAGGCAGCGAGGTGCGCCTGGCCGTCCTGCATCCGGACGATACCGTGGTGGAGCAGACGGTTCGGCGCGAAGAGGTGAGAATTCCGGCGGTGACCTGGGCGCCGCTGGAGGGAACCTCGCTCTGGCATATCCATATCTCCAGCTTCAGTGATGGCACGGCCGAGGAACTGGACCAGGCACTATCGGCGGCAAAGGAAGGCGGCGCGAGCGGCATCATACTTGACCTGCGCGACAATCCTGGCGGCCTGCTCAAGGAGGCGGTCGGCGTCGTCAGCCGCTTCGTGCCGGACGGCACGGTTCTGATCGAGCGCGACCGCGCCGGAAATGAGTCAACGGTCGAGGTCGACCAGGATCAAATGGTCACCGACCTGCCGCTGGTCGTGCTGATCAACGGTGGCAGCGCGAGCTCGTCGGAGGTGGTGACGGCGGCGCTGTTGTACCACGACCGCGCGACAGCGATCGGCACGACGACGTTCGGCACGGGTACAGTCCTCCGGACATACGGTCTATCCGACGGCTCGGCGCTGGTGCTCGGCGTACAGGAGTGGCTCACTCCGGCGGGTGAACCGATCCGGCATCAGGGCATCACGCCGGCGGAAGAGGTATCGCTGCCAGAGGGAACCGAGCCGACGATCCCGGAGCAGCCGTCCTCCACGGCTGAACACGCGTGCGACACCGCCGACCCGCAGCTCCAGGCCGCTGCCATCGAGCTCGGCGCGACCTGCCCCGCGTCGCCGGTGGCCGCTGGTGCGGCATGACGCGTTCCGCTCATGCCCGCAACGCGATCGTGTGCTGCATCTGGAAGGCGGCCGGCTCCTCGTGGGACTCTTCCCCGTCGCCGGCAAATACCGTCAGCCACAGCACGATCCCGATGAAGGCCAGAATCAACACCAAGATGAGCGCTGTCATCGGGCCGACCCAGGTCGGCGCTTGCTCTCGCTGCATCGCTTCTACTCCAGCGTTGGGAGGTTACGGGAACTCCGATCAGGCCGGAGTATACGATTATTCGGCGGACTCAGAGAACCCCTATCAAACCGCAGAGGCGCAGAGGAAAAGTGTTGTCATGCTGAGAAGCGCAGCGACGAAGCATCTCGTGGTGTGACAGGCTTACTACGAGAGATTCTTCGCTTCGCTCAGAATGACAATTCGAACCTTTGCGCCCTCTGCGCCTTTGCGGTTCTATTTTCGGCCGCGTTTGAGCTGGTCGCGGGCGACATCGCTGACCATGGAGACGATGCCCATCAGGCCCTGGCCCTTGCCCATCGAAATCTCGGGGCCGAAGATCTTGAAGACGATGTCGCAGGGGATGGCCGACACTTCTTCCAGGGGTGCGTCGGACGCGGTTTCGTCGAGGATCACGCTCATCGCGCGGGCGGAGATGCCCTGGGGATTCTCCACGGCGAAGTGATACTTCAACCGGTGGTCGGGTAGCTCTTCGGCGAAGACGTAGGCATCCGACTCGCAGCGCGCGACGTGGTTTTCCTTGGGGAATGGCCGGGTGGCGACGGACTCGGGCACGTCCTCGAAGCGGTCGGCGTACTCCATGAGGAGTGCGGCGCGCTCGTTCCGATCCTCGACAAAGGCGAAGTCGTCGAGGACTTCCTGTAATTTCTCCGGGTAGGTCGGCATGAGATTCTTCCGTGATGAACGTGCAACGTCCCGTGGTGTGCGGATCGATCATTGATTCGAGACATACCACGGGACGCCGCGAGGGACTAGCGCTCGATCGGCACACCGACGGAGTTGCCCCACTCGGTCCAGGAGCCGTCGTAGTTGCGCACGGTGGGGAAGCCGAGCAGGTGGCGCAGCACGAACCAGGTATGGCTGCTCCGCTCCCCGATCCGGCAGTAGGCGATCACCTCGTCATTCGGGT